>NZ_MAYG01000031.1 GCF_001684965.1 Chryseobacterium arthrosphaerae
TCCCATTCCGAACACAGAAGTTAAGCCCACCAGCGCCGATGGTACTGCTAACGCGGGAGAGTAGGCCGCCGCCAGTTTTTATTTTATTTTTAAAAATCCTTTATCATAACGATAAAGGATTTTTTTTGTTTTATATCCAAAGAAGCTCTCAGCGGACTTCTTTATTTTTAATGGAATTTATTCTTTTTGATGAGAACGGGCTAAAGCCCGTCCCTATTGAATACTTTGTGGCTTAATACTCCTATTATCCCTTACTCTCTTTTATCCCAATTCCAATCCTGATCCTGTTCTTTTTTTAATTCCGGATTGCTCATTACTCATTACTCATTACTCATTACTCATTACTAATCCCCCATACCCTAGCCCCGATAGCAGCGGTTACCCCGCAGCACAGGTGGGAGAGCAGAGGATCTGAAGTGTGGCAGCGTACAGGCGTGAGGAGTATGAGCGGATAGCGGGATTAAGCTCCTGAAAATATAAAGATCAATAGATTGTGGCAGTATCTTTTTATTTAGCTTTATCTGGGTTGCAAAAATGGTCTTTCTTTTAAAATGTGTGTACAGACAAGCAAATTAATAGTAACAGCTTTATTTTAGCTCTAAGAGAGTTCTTGCAGATGATACTACTTCCCCATTCAATATAGATGTGACAGCAAAAGAAAAACCGCTTCAAAAGAAACGGTTCACTTGTATGGCATTCTGATTTTCAATCTTACATATCGCTGCTGGTTTCAGGACATTTAAAATCATCACTACAGCCTGCGCAGATGATGGTTCCGTTGCAATAATACATGCAGAAATCTCCTCCAGGAAGATCAGTACCTCCTGAAATACTTTTTAACTGGTCTTTTTTTAGTTTTTTTAAATTTTTCATATCGTTTTAATTGAAAGTTTGATAGTATAGTAAAATTAAATAAAATATTCTTAATAAAATACTATGTTTCTAAATAAAAATCAATTATTAATCATAATTTGAGAAATAATTTTTATTAATGATGTTTTTTTATGGTTAAATATTTGACTATTAGATGAATAAATATTAATTTTAAGCAAGCGGTATCCGAAAAGCTTACAGAGTAGGAAATATCAAAAACAAAAAACTATGAAAAATCTGAAAAAACTTTCAAGAGAAGACCGAAAAGTGATTATTGCCGGAATAGATTTTCCATCCTATTGTATTGAAGGAGGTGGACCGGGTGAAGGAGGCTGTTCACCGGGTACTATTTGTTCAGAAGGTAAATGTGTTCCTTATGGCGGAGATCCCGGCGGTGGTGGAAATCCTGGAGGCGGTGGAGGAAATACATATACCTGTATCTGTCCGTGGGGAACTTTTACGCAATCTACACCGTGCCCGGAATTTTATTGTATAACAGGATAAATTATAAAAAAAATAGTCAGTAATCTAATTACTGACTATTATTATGATTATTTCTTAATCAAGCCTAATTCTATAAGTCTTTCATGTAAGAATTCTCCTGCGGTGGTGTCCTCATATAATTTTGGATTATTTTCGTCCACACAATTGTCAAGAGCATTTAAAGACATTGCACTGACAGGGTGCATAAAGAAAGGGATTGAATATCTTGAAGTACTCCACAGTTCTCTTGGCGGGTTTACCACTCTGTGGATAGTAGATTTCAATTTGTTGTTGGTATGTCTTGAAAGCATATCTCCAACATTGATCATCAGCTCATCCGGTTCTGCAATCGCATCGATCCATTCTCCGTTGTGGTTCTGAACCTGAAGACCTTTTCCCTGTGCTCCCATAAGAAGAGTAATAAGGTTAATATCTCCGTGTGCTGCCGCTCTTACCGCATCATCCGGTTCTTCAGTGATCGGCGGGTAGTGGATAGGTCTTAGAATAGAGTTTCCTTCAGCGATTTTGTCGTCAAAATAAAACTCATCCAAACCAAGGTGAAGTGCTAAGGCTCTCAACACATACTGCCCGGTTTTTTCAAGCATCTGAAATGCTTCCTTACCTACTTCGTTGAATTTTGGAAGTTCCTCAACGATGACGTTGTCAGGATACTCAGCTTTGTATTTTGAATCATCAGACAGATACTGTCCGAAATGCCAAAATTCTTTTAAGTCTCCTTTTTTGAAACCTTTAGCAGTTTCTTTACCGAATCCTACATAACCTCTCTGGCCTCCGATTCCTGGGATCTCATACTTTTGTTTCGTTTCCACAGGTTGGTCAAAAAAGTTTTTTACCTCTCCATACAAATCCTCTACCAGGTTGTCATCAAGAAAGTGGCCTTTTAAGGCAACAAAACCAATTTCTTCATAAGCTTTTCCGATTTCATTTACAAATTTCTGTTTGCGTTCCGGGTTGTCCGAAAGGAAATCACGCAGGTCTACACTAGGTATTTTGTCCATTTTTAGAAATTTACGAATAGCAAAATTACATTTTTTTTGAATTAAATGATTTTAAAATCATTATTTATAAGTTAAATTTGCTGTATGAAAAAATATTCTTCCAAGAGAAGTATCCAAATACTTGCACATCTTCTTCAGCAGTACGGAATTGCAGACATCGTAATTTCTCCGGGATCAAGGAATGCTCCTTTGGCGATTCACTTTTCAGAAGTGGATAGTTTCAACTGTTACAGTATTGTAGACGAGAGAAGTGCTGCTTTCGTAGCAATGGGAATGGCTAAAAGTGAGAAGAAACCTGTGGCTGTTACCTGTACAAGCGGTTCTGCGGTAGTTAACTATTATCCTGCAGTGACGGAAGCTTTTTACCAGAATATTCCTCTTCTGATACTGACAGCTGACAGACCCACGGATTTTGTAGATATTTTCGATGGGCAGACGATCAGGCAGAAGGATGTTTTTCATCAGCATTCTTACGGCGATTTCCAATTGCTGGAAGACAGCAAAGAGAATGCGGAAGATATTAATTTTGATATTATTAAAAAGGCAATAGAGCTGTGCTTTGAAAAGCAGGGCCCTGTGCATATCAATATCCCTTTGGAGGAACCTTTATATGAGTTGGTTTCAGAACTTCCAACCTTCCCTACGGTTGAGAAGACGATCAAACATAAAGAGTATGAGATTCCGGCCAATCTGATTGCAGACTGGCATACCTCTCAAAGGATTATGCTTTTGGTGGGAACAAGAGATTACAGTCCGGAACTGGAAAATCAACTGACGCAGCTTGTAAAAAATCATTCGGTAGTGGTACTGAGCGAAGCGAATTCCAATTTGTACCATGAGAAGTTCTTCAGGCATATCGACCGTTATATTTTCAACTTTACAGAAGAAGATTATAAGACCTATGCTCCGGATCTTCTGATTACAGTAGGACAGAACGTAGTTTCCAAGAAAGTAAAACAGTTCCTGAGAAGTGCAAGACCCAAGCAGCACTGGCATCTGGATGAAGTATGGCAGCCGGATACGTATTTTGCCCTTACAGAAAAAATTGAAGTGAAACCTGAGGTTTTCTTTTCAAAATTATTAAAATATATCAATCTGGAACCAAGGCCTTATTACAACCTCTGGGATGTATTAAGGGATAAGAAGGATGCCAGACATGAGCAGTTTTTAAATACGGTTGAGTTTTCGGATTTTTATTTCTTCAATAAAGCTTCGCAGACCGTACCTGAAAATTATAATATCCATTTCAGCAATTCTTCGGGAATCAGATATGCACAGCTGTTTGATTTCGGTAAAAGAAAGATATACTGTAACAGGGGAACGAGCGGAATTGACGGCTCAACGTCAACTGCAATGGGGTTTGCCATCAAAAATGAAAACCCTACGTTACTGATTACCGGAGATCTGAGCTTCTTTTATGACATTAATGGTCTCTGGAACCAGTACATCCCGCCGTTTGTAAGGATCATGATCTTTAATAACGGGGAAGGAAATATCTTTAAAATCATCCCGGGGCCCGGAAATGCCAATCCGAATACACTGGATGAATTCATCGCTACCAAACACCGTAAAAATGCAGAGCATCTCGCTAAGCATTTCGGGTTCTCTTATATCAGGGTAGAAGATGAGCTTACATTAGACCGGGTGCTGGAGAATTTCTTCAAACCTGATGCACAGCCTAAAATCCTGGAAGTGAATACTTACGGGAAGAACAGTGCGGATGTACAGAAGGCTTACTTTAATTTTATGAAAGAAAACTAAAGATCAAGATATTCTTCATTGCCCGGCAGATTGATAATTCTGTCGATAGGATAAATAAACATATCATCGAAGTCATTTAAGGCATTGATGAGCTGGAAATGGGAAAACTGCTTTATATTCTGTAATGTGATTTCCGTTTCTTTGATCTTTTTCTGTTTCAGAAGGTGCTGTCTCTGTACACCGTTGAGCAGGTAAGTATTGGGCGTATACCAGTCTTTACCTTTTAAAAACAAAAGATTTGAAAATGAGGTATCGGTAATATGGTTATTCTTAACGATGATGATCTCTTCTGCCTTAGATTTCATTTTCATTTTATCCAGTTCTTTACGGTCTTCAAATTTGAAGGAATAATCAAAACTGTTGTTTTCCATCAGCTTAAAATCCTGTATTTCAGGAATAGCGTAAGGGATCATCTGGGTCCGGATTCTTTTATCCAGATCATATGAAATTCTTAATTTGAAAAGTCCGTCTTCGTCATGCTGCAGATTTTTGTAAATTTTGGCCAGATCAATAGAGTCTTCCTTTCCGAAATGGGAAAAGGTTTGATTGACACGTTTCTGATGTAGATCCAATAGAAAAACCTCCTGATCTTCTACTTTAATGCTTTCAATGAATTGGGACATAGATTTTATTTTTCATTTCCTGATATTCGTCTTCTAATTTACTCATGTGCGTTATACCGCCTCCGCTTTTGAAATAGAGCTGATCTCCCTCTTTTTCAATAAAGCGTATCATTACACAGCTGTCGACATTCTGCCCGTCGAACCAGCCACAGACTCCTGTATAATATCCTCTGTCATATCCTTCCGCTTCCAGGATAATTTCCAGTGTTTTGGGCTTGGGAGCTCCTAAAATAGAACCCGCCGGAAGAAGCTTCTGCATAATACTTCCTATTTTGCCATCAAACTCAGGCTTTAATTTCCCGGAAATTTCAGAACTCATCGCATACAGATCCTTTTGATGGGTTTTAATGAAATCAATGCGTTGAAACTGCTCTACCTTTACTTCATCTGCAACCATACTCAGGTCATTCCGGAGCAGATCCACAACAGTATAATGTTCTGCTTTTTCCTTCCTGTCATTCTTCAGGAGTTCAGCTGCATTTTCAAGAGAGGCATCAATAGTTCCTTTCATCGGATAGGTCAGAATTTTACCGTCTATGATCTTCACAAAAGTTTCAGGAGAAAAAAATACAAAAAAATCTTTATAAAAAACCTTGTATTTCGCATTTGAGTGATGAAAAATTTCTTCCAATGTTAAATTGGTTTCTAGCCGGGTTTTTCTGGTATAGTTTACCAGGTATGAATTTCCAAGACGAATATTTTTCTGCACCTTATCAAAACCGGTCTGAAAGCTTTCCAGTGTTTCGGGAAATGATTTCCATTCTACTTTTTTATCGAATGTGTGTTTGTTTTTTAAAGTTGAAAATTCCTGAAAATCAATTTTTAAACCTGATTTTTCTATTTCATTTTCTTTATAGACTTCTACATTCTCTGAAAGAAAGTCGATGACAAAAAAATAGGGAACCTTCCGGAGAGAAAGTTCGTCCATTTCCATAAATTTTTGATGATTCACTGAAAACATTCCGCAAAAATAATTATTGATGTTTACTTTTGCATAAAATTTTTATGATGCAGAGCAAATATCCTCAGAAACCGGGAATAGATTTTATATTGAAGCAGGCTTTTTTTTACTGGAATAAAACACTGGTCTATCAGTTGATGTTTTCAATGGTGTTTTTTGGAATCTTTCTTACCTCACTGTTTTTCTTTGGAGAGAAGTATGGAATCTGGGAACAGAATCAGGTGTTGACAGAAGCCCTTAAGGAAGGCACAAAAGCGTATATGGAAAAGATTGCAGAGCTCAGTGCAACGGAAGGCTATCAGATGTTCACACTGGCGATATGGGCCACAACCGCATTTCTGTATCCGCTGAATATTGGGATGTTTCAGCTCTTCAGAAAGCTGGACCTCAATGAAAAGCCCGAGTTGGGAGATTTGTTTGTGGGATATAGCGGACTCAACTTTTTTAAGTACCTGGGGTATTTTCTTTTCTGGTTCTTTATTTACAGATTTACCGTTCCTACTGTAATACTGGCAGTCTTATGGGTTGCAGTGACCATTTTTGTGGCTCCTCTGATGTTTTTTACCAACAAAAGGATTTTCGAAGCAATTTCTTTGAATTTTAAAGCCCTGAAAATGTATTTTGTAGAAATTATGGTCTGTATGCTTGTTGCCGTTCTGTTTAAATACCTGGGATTCACACTGTTTTTTATTGGAGGCCTTTTTACTTTTCCTTTCTGGAATGCTATGATCTATTCACTATACAAAACGGTTTTTTCAGAGAAAGGTTAAATTTCAACGAGGTTTAATATGTTTTTTTGCTAAAAAAAGTTAATTTTGGTAAAATCATTAAATATTTAAACTATGTCTGAATTTAACGAATTTGATCAGCAGGGGTCTGTACCCAACAGGGAGACCGGATCAATTATTTCTCACGCTTTCGAAATGTATAAGGGGGTCTTTGGCTACGGAGTGGTGGCTATGATCATTTATATGCTTGGAGGTTATCTTATCCAGTTGGTTACAGGTTTCAACTCTACTGCCATGATGGAGGAAATGCAGTCTTCAGGAGGAGACTTCAATTACTGGGCTGCACCTGGAGTTCCGCTGTATATGACGTTTTCGGGTCTTTTCGGGCTGTTGCTGTCTCCATTGTATGTTGGGTTGATCTATATGGTGAATAAATACAATACCAAGAGCCCGATTGAGTTTTCTGATCTTTTCATTGGATACCGTCAGAATTTTGTCAATATTTTACTGTACAGCTTCCTTTCAGGGATAATTTCTGCAGTGGCAGCCATGCTGTGCTTTTTCCCTCTTATTTTTGTATATCCTTTGCTTCTGATAGGGTATCCTATTCTTTTGTTTGAAAATGCTTCGGCTACAGATGCCATTTCAAAATCATTCAATATTGCAAAAGAAAATTATGGAACATTCCTTTTAACAGGTATTCTGGGAATGCTGATCTCTGTGGCAGGGGTGGTACTTTGCGGGATAGGAGTTATTCTTACAGCACCTTTCATGATGATTGTGATGTATTCTACCTATTGTGCATTTTTAGGGAAACCGAGACAAATTATGTATAACAAACAATAAATAAAAAAATAAATAACAGATGATGAACAAAGACAAACAGATAAGCAGTGTTGCGATCAAGCAAGTCTCTTTGCTGGTTATTATTCTGGTACTGGCAGGATTAATCTGCTTTAATCTAGCGCTGTTCATTCCATCGGTTTTAGGTGCCATTACCATTTATGTGGTCTGTAGGAAATACAATTTCTATCTGCAGGAAGAAAAGAAATGGAAACCCTCGCTGGCAGCATTTGTTTTAATGTTTGCGAGTCTTATTGTTTTAATACTACCGATTTATTTTATTGCAGATCTTATTATTGATAAGCTTGGGAATGCCCAGGCTTATATGGCCAAATTCAATATATTTCTGGATAAGATCCACAATTATATTCAGAATAAAACGGGATTTGATATCCTCAGTCAAGATAATATGAATAAATTGAAAGATTCCGTAGGGAAAATTTCAACTTCGGCACTCAGCGGGACGTTCAATACGCTTACGGTGATCATGTCCATGTATTTCATTCTTTATTTTATGCTGGAAAAGCCAAGGTTATTTGAAAGAATCCTGACTTCTTCCGCTCCGCTGAAGAGATCAAACATTTCTTTGATCGGAGATAAGATGAGAAAGCTGATCATGGCCAACGCCATTGGAATTCCTGTTGTGGCGGTAGGTCAGGGGATAGTTGCCCTTATCGGTTATCTGATATTCGGTGCTCCGGGAGCTATTTTGCTTTTTGCCCTTACAGCAGTATCTTCTGTGATTCCTGTAGTGGGAACTGCAATCATCTATGTTCCCGTATGTATCTTTATGATTGCAGAAGGGAATACGGCTCAAGGTCTTGGACTGGCAATTTACTGTGTAGTTGTGGTAGGGCTTACGGATAATCTTCTCCGCTTTACCCTTTTGAAAAAACTGGAAAATATCCACCCGCTAAATACCGTATTCGGGATCATTATGGGAATGAACCTGTTTGGCTTTATGGGGCTTATTTTCGGGCCGATTCTGATCTCGCTTACCCTTCTTCTGATCCAGGTATACAGAAATGAGTTTTCTGATGAAAATACACCTCCGGATCTGGAATTGCCCGTGCAGAATGATTTAGATGAAAAATTAATTTAATTATATAAAAAGTGGAAGGACTGAATCCGGAAATATTAAAGGAAATATGCGTTGTTAAAATGCCGTTCGGGAAGTATGAAGGTATAATTCTGGCCGATCTGCCGGTAAGTTACCTGGAATGGTTTCGCCGTAATGGAGGGATGCCCAAAGGAAAACTGGGGATGCAGCTTGCAACGGTGTATGAGATTAAATTAAACGGGCTGATGGATCTGCTTACTCCCATCAGAGCATCTGTAAGAAACGGATTGTAAATCATATAATAATAAAATTAAACAGTTTCGGCGGCATCGAAGATGCCGCCGAAACTGTTTAATCCTGATAAAAAATAATTACGCTTTCAAAGCAGCAATTTCATCCCTCAGCTTGGCAGCCTTAATAAAATCAAGGTTTTTAGCGGCGGCTTCCATCTCTTTCTGCTTTTGTGCAATCATTTTTTCAATATCTTCACTGGCGTAGCTGGCTTTTGTTTCAGCAACCTTTTGAAGGATCTCCTTTTGGGTGTATTTCTCATCCGGGAAGTCTTTGCTTCTTCCTACAAGACTTTCGGATATCTTTTTATTTAAAGCCATGGGTTTCAGTCCATGCTCTTCATTATACTGCATCTGTTTGGCACGGCGATATTCTGTTTCATCCAGGGTTGCCTGCATTGATTTTGTAATCTTGTCTGCATACATAATGGCTTTTCCGTTGATGTTCCTTGCAGCACGGCCTACAGTCTGGATCATTGACCTTCTGCTTCTCAGCATTCCCTCTTTATCAGCATCCAGAATAGCAACAAGTGAAACTTCCGGTAAATCTAATCCCTCTCTTAATAAATTGACTCCGATCAGAACGTCAAAAAGTCCCAGACGCAAATCCTGCATAATCTGAATTCTTTCCAGGGTTTCAACATCGGAGTGGATGTATCTTGTTCTGATCCCGAATTTTGTAAAATATTTGGTAAGTTCTTCAGCCATTTTCTTAGTCAGGGTCGTTACCAGAACCCTTTCGTCAGCATCTGATCGTTTCTGGATTTCTTCCATCAGATCATCAATCTGATTTAAAGTAGGCCTTACTTCGATGACCGGATCAAGAAGTCCTGTAGGTCTGATGATCTGCTCAATATAGGCTCCTCCTGTTTTTTCCAGTTCATAATCTGCAGGCGTTGCAGAAACGTAGATCACCTGATTCTGCATGGCTTCAAATTCCTCAAACTTTAAAGGTCTGTTATCCATGGCTGCCGGAAGCCTGAATCCGTATTCCACCAAAGCTTCTTTTCTGCTTCGGTCTCCGCCGTACATGGCGTGAACCTGGGGAACCGTTACGTGGCTTTCATCAATGACCATTAAAAAGTCTTTAGGGAAATAATCGATCAGGCAGAAAGGTCTTGTTCCCGGAAGCCTTCCATCCAGATATCTTGAATAGTTCTCAATTCCTGAACAATATCCAAGCTCTTTGATCATTTCAAGGTCAAGTTCAGTTCTTTCCTGCAACCTTTTTGCTTCAAGCGGTTTTCCTACAGAACTGAAAAAATCAACCTGTTTTACCATATCATCCTGAATATCTTTGATGGCACCATTTAAGGTTTCCTTCGAAGTCACGAAAAGATTGGCCGGATATATCTGGATCTGATCAAAATTGGAATCTACATTTCCGGTTACAGGATCAAAACTTTGAATCTTTTCAATCTCATCACCGAAAAACTGAATTCTGATGGCGTTGTCAGCATAAGCCGGGAAAACGTCAATCACATCTCCCTTTACCCGGAACGTACCTCTTTGGAACTCATTTAATGTTCTGGCATACAGTGCGCTAACTAACGAATGAAGAAGTGCTGTTCTTGTCACCTTTTCACCAATAGCGATAGAAATTAACGACTTATGAAATTCCGTAGGATTTCCGATACCATAGATACAGGAAACAGAAGCTACAATAAGTACATCCCTTCTTCCGGAAAGAAGGCTTGCCGTTGCAGAAAGACGTAATTTCTCAACCTCTTCATTGATGCTCAGGTCTTTTTCAATATACGTTCCGGTAGTGGCAATATATGCTTCAGGTTGGTAATAGTCATAGTAGCTTACAAAGTATTCCACAGCATTATCCGGGAAAAACTCTTTAAACTCCATGAAAAGCTGTGCTGCCAGTGTCTTGTTGTGTGCCAGAACCAACGTTGGGCGCTGAACATTCTGTACAACATTTGCAACCGTAAATGTTTTCCCCGAGCCTGTTACCCCAAGAAGAGTCTGGTATTTTTCACCGATCTCTATTCCTGCTGTCAGTTTGTCAATAGCCTGGGGTTGATCTCCGGTGGGTTTATATTCTGAGTGAAGCTTAAAATCCATAGAAAAGAATGTATACAACAAAAATACGAAAGAATTTTCAGGCTGGATAATCTTTTGAAGATGAATATTTTGGTTCATGACAGCGGATCAGTTGCCACAAAGCTCAGATCATATTCCTGCTCAGGATTTCTGCTCTTAATAATGATAATACCACGGATATGCGAATAAATAAGGATTCACATATCCGTGGCAGAGTAGAACTAACTTAGTAAAAACTGATGAAACGTCTTTACGGTCGTGTAAAGGTCATGGTTGCCGGAACTTTTAAAACAGATGCTATTGCTTTTCCGTCTTTTATTGCAGGTTTCCATGTTGTCTCATCGCTTATGGCGGTCATCGTCTTAAGGAATTCCTTATTGAAGGTTTCATTATCTCCTGAAGTGGTCACCTGGGTTGCTTTTCCTGCTTCATCAATATGCACGTAAGCCATAGCGGTTATTGTAGACCCTTTAAAATCTCCAAGTGAGCTTACATCCATGCGTTTGCCTATCTGCGCTCTAAGACCTTTCAATCCTTCAGGATACTGTGCTTCGGTGTAATCTCTATTCTGCGCTGTGTTGATATTTGTGTTTTTACCTTCATCGCTTTCCGGGGCTGTTTTCCTTGGAGAGATCGTATCTGCAACAGGCTTTGGCATCTCTTTCTTAAATCCCATTACCGTAGATGCTCTTTCCTTTTTCACCTGATCAAAATAAGAATGCGTCATTAGGCTCACCTGGTAAGGTTGTGGATTTTTTTCTGTTCTGGCATTCAGTCCTACCTTACTTATATTCACATTGGAAAAATCTGAAGTTTTGTAGTTTTTCAAAACACTGTTATTCACTTTTTTTGAATCAATCCAGACCGCATAATTGTTCTTGTTTAGAAATGATTGCATTTCCTTTTCTGTAAGCGTTCTTCTTTTGAATTCGGGAGTCGCGAAGAAAATGATCTTCTGCTCATTTCTCTGGGCATCGGTAAGCTGTGGATAAAGCTCTTCAAGTCTTTTTTTATCGCTTTCAGAGACTTTCTTTGAAAATTCAGCATATTTTCCCTGACTTAGGAGAGCTGAATATTTAGATAAAATATCCTTAAATTCTTTGTAAGAATCCTGGTCTGTAGCTTCGGAAAAGCTTTTTACCGGATTGTCAGAAACCGTTTCAATGACGCGACTTTCTGCGTAGGTTCTTTCTGAAAATATTGCAGCAGCAGCAATAAGGGCAGCTATTCCGGTTGTTTTTTTAAGAAAACTGAATTTTGATTTTTTTGCTTTCATCATAATAAATCTTTTTTTGGTGTTATTAAAATTAAATGAGTGTGTCAGGCTTGGATTCTGGTGGCTCAGAATCTCATCAAGAATTAAATTCTGGTACTCTTTGATATTGATCTTTCCGTTTAATACAGACTCATCTGCCAGAAATTCATGATTGCTGATAATTGCCTTTTTATACAGGAAAATAATGGGATTAAACCATGTGAATATCCTGAAAAGGTCTATAATGATCAGATCGATGCTGTGTTTTTGATCAAGATGGCTTTTTTCATGCAGGAAAATCCTCGGATCAACCGTTCCATTTTTGATATAGCTTTCTCCCAGGTAGATGGTATTCCAAAAACTGAACGGCGATACATCATCTTTTGTCAGTACCATATTGTAATTCTGATATATACGCTTTTCCCCTTTTGTTCTGTTGATTTTAAGAAGAGCTAAAATGCTTTTAATCAGCAAGAAAAGTGTGATCAGAATGTATACAGCCCATAGTATATTCATCCAGTTGAAACTTTCCTGTACAGGTTGGATGAAATTGATCTGCTGAGCGGCTTCTTCAATTATCAGTGGCGGATTTGTTTCTGCTTTTGTCTCCGGAGCCTCTATGGTAATGGTTATAAAGGGAATTACATAAGAAAGCACAAGTGAGGACAGTAAGTAAAACCGGTTGAACCTGTACATTTTCTCTTTCTCCAGAAAAAGATAATATACCGCAATGAAGATAGAAGAACATACAATGATTTTAAAGATTATTGTAGACATAGCTATTCCTTTATCTGTTCATCAATAATATCACGGAGTTCTTTCAGCTGTTTCTGGCTTAGTTTGGCATTAGACGTAAAAAAAGAGGCAAACTGCGTCACAGAGCTGTTGAAAAAACGGTCAATCATGGAGGTCATTTCTTCCTTGAAATATTCCCCTTTCTCTACTTTAGGATAGTATTCACGGGAATTTCCATACAATGTATAGCCTACGAGGTCTTTATTCTGCATTCTCTTCAGCAGGGTTGCAATGGTTGTGGCTGCAGGTTTAGGATCCGGGTATGCTTCCAGGATATCTTTCATGAAAATCTTTTTTTTCTCCCAAAGAATATCCATCAGAACTTTTTCAGAATCAGTTAATTTTATATCTTTCATTCTACAATGTTGTAATTTGTTCTACAAATGTAGAATAAAAATTTAAACGACCAAACTTTATGGCATTATTTTTCCATTCATTTCATATCACCTAATCCTAATGTTATGAAAATCAATCAATTTTATATTCCGATCCTGAGTGTTTTCCTTACGCTGTCGTCATGTAAGAAGAATCATGTAAATGCACAGAAGACCGGAAGTGATGGCAGTGTAGAGACAGAAAAGCCTAATTCAGAATACAAACCTGCTTTTAAAGGGCAGACCAGAATTAAGGCTGTAAAGACAAAAACTCCATACAGTGTAGAGGTTTTGAATAAAGACCTGGGAAGACCCTGGGGAATTATCAACCTGCCGGACGGAAGGTTTCTTATTACCGATAAAAGAGGGCACATGAATGTTGTTTCAAAGGATGGAAAACAGATTTCAAAAGTGGAAGGCTTTCCTGAAGTAGATTCAAAAGGACAGGGCGGTATGCTGGATGTGGCACTGGATCCTGACTTTAAAACCAATACCATTATTTATTTCAGTTTTTCAGAACCTTTCGGAAAAGGAAACTTAACTTCTGTAGCAAAGGGAAAGCTTTCAGGCGATCTTAAAAATATTTCTGAAGTCAAAGTAATCTTCCGGGCAGAACCTTCCTATGATGGCGACAAGCATTATGGAAGCAGGCTGGCATTTGATAAAGATGGGAACTTATTTGTAAGTACCGGAGAAAGGTCAGATAAAGTAACCCGTGCCTATGCCCAGAAAACGGATAATTATTTAGGCAAGATCCTCAAAATTACAAAAGACGGAATGCCCGCTCCCGGAAATCCGTTTATAGGAAAACAGGGCTATAAACCGGAGATTTATGCCTATGGAGTCCGTAATCCTCAGGGAATGGCTATTGATCCGGACGGAAACCTTTGGGATGTGGAAATGGGACCGAGAGGAGGAGATGAGATCAATCTTATACAGCCTGGTAAAAACTATGGATGGGGCGACGTTACTTACGGTATTGAATATTCAGGAGATAAGGTGGGGCAGGGAATTACCCAGAAACAGGGAACGGAGCAGCCTGTGTATTATTGGGATCCTGTTATTTCGCCGAGTGGCATTACGTTTTATACCGGGAATATCGAAGAGTGGAAAGGAAATCTGCTGATCGGGTGTCTGAGCGGCGAACACATTGCAAGAATTGTTATGAAAGATAAAAAAGTAGTAGGAGAAGAGCGTCTTCTGGCAGATCAGAAAGAACGCTTCCGGGATGTACTGAACGGCATGGATGGAAATCTGTATGCTGTAACGGACAGCGGTAAACTTTATAAGATCTCAAAGAAATAAATGAAAGAGACTGTCAGAAAAAGCTAAATACTTTACTTTCTGACAGCCTATTTTGCATGAATTCTAAAGTTGTGGAACTTAAGATAGATTGAATCGTTAGTATCAAATCATCATCAGGTATAAAGCAACCGGCGATAACTTCCAGCTTCCCAATTTACACTCCATCAGAATTTGAAATTAAGCCTTGCAAAAACCTGTCTTCCGGCAAACCCCATCTGTACCGGATCAAAGATTCCTCCTGATTCCGTATTTCCGGTAGTAACCTGAGTGGTCTGCAATGTAGGATATCTGTTGAATAGATTTTTACTGCCCAGCGTCAGGTTAATATTTTTTGAAAATTCATATCCAAACGAAAGATCGGTGGTCACTTTTGGATTGTAGACCTGTTCCGCATCATCATAGCCGATCAGTGTTACCTTGTCAAATCTTACCAATTGGAGGTTGGCGTTGAATCTGTTGAGCTTATAGTTCAGATTTAAATTAATTTTTGTCTTAGGAGCAGAAGCCAGGATAAAGCCTCTTTCCCTCGGGCTCAGGTAGATATCTTCTTTCCCTTTCAGGTGTTCTGAAGTATTGACATTGGTGATCTCCATATCATTATAATTTCCGGCTAAAGTTGCAGTAAGCTTTCCTGAACCAATGTTTTCATTATAACTTAATATGATATCAACACCTTTTGTCCGGGTATCTATAGCATTGGAGAAGAACTGGACCTGATCAATATAGGGATAATCTGTCTGAACATCAGTGGGCAGGTCATCTCTTGAAAAGTTTCCGGTCAGAACAATCCTGTTTTTTACGCTGATATAATATCCATCAACAGTTGCTGTGAATTTACCTGTATTAAAAGTAAATCCGGCACTTGCGTTCACTGAGGTTTCCTGTTTCAGTTGGGCAATCCCGACTCTGTTGGCCAGATCACTGTCATTGGAAGCCAGCTGAATCGTCACCAGTTTGCCGCCCTGGAAATTGGTAAACTGCTGCCCGTAATATTTCTGTGCCAGGGAAGGGGCCCTGAATCCTGTAGAAACAGATCCCCGGAAAGCAAATTGAGGAGTGAAGGCATAGCGTGTAGCGAATTTACCGTTAAGGGTACTTCCGAAATCATTATAATTCTCGAATCTTCCGGCTAAGCTGATCATCCAGTTTTTTGTAACATCCAGTTCTGTATCCAGATAAGCAGCAAAGTTATTTCTGCTTTTTCCGATATCAGTAGAATAGCCGGGGAATCCCTGTGATCCTCCGGGCCTTACTGCTCCGCTTATCGGGTTGGTTACCAGCAGACTTTCCGGTGTATCACGGGTAACAAGATTCCCATTGACATCATACATGGCATAAGAAGCTTCTTCTCCTTTAATGATATTGAATTTCTCATAGCGGAATTCCGATCCGAAAGCAATGTTTAAACCTTCCAGTACCTTAAACTGCTTTGTGGCATTGAATCCGGTTGTGTTCTGTAATAAAGAATGTCCTCCGGCATCAAATCTGGTGGGAGATTTCACTCCTAAAGTAGCATTGATGGTATTGGTGATATCATAAGTAAACCTGTTGTTTCCGAAGGCATTGTAAAAATCAACCTCCCAATCGGCTACTTTAAATTTTAAGCCATTGTCGAATGTAAAATCTGTAATACTCGTATCCTCGATCGGGTTAAAGCCTGCAGGGTAAACTTCCGGAATATTTCCATCCGCATCAGGGGTTCTGGTCCATGCGTAGGCTTTGGTATTTCTGTGGGAAAATCCTTGCCGGGAATAGAACTTCAGCCCGTCGGTTAAAGGAAGCTCAATATTCCCGAAGAAATAGACATTCTGGGCTTTGGCATCTCCGAAACGCTGTCTGGGAGCAGGGGAAGGATCATTATAAATGTCAGGATTGGCATTCCTGATGGCATAGTCTTTATTGATAAACTCAGCGGTAAAGTTCCCGAAACCTCCTTTGTTTCCTATTTTGGTTCCAAGATTTCCGCTAAAATCGAAAGTAGTTCCGTCAATTTTATGATCAGATACAATATCATTATTTCCAGGACTTTTAAAAAGATTCATCCCGGAAAATAAATTTCCTTCGAAACCATGATCCCGGTCGTTGAGAATAACATTGATCACTCCGGCTATCGCATCTGAACCATATTGTGCTGAAGCTCCGTCACGGAGAACTTCCACCCTCTTAATCGCCCCTATGGGAATGGTATTCATATCATAGCCGGTATTTCCCCTTCCTTTGGTACCGAAAAGGTTGATCAGGGAAGACTGATGGTACCTTTTCCCGTTCAGTAGAAGAAGCGTCTGATCAGGACCTAAGCCTCTTAAAGTAGCCGGATCTACTGCATCGGCGCCATCCGATCCCGACTGTTTATTGGAATTGAAAGACGGGGCAGCAAACTGCAGCAACTGGTTAACTTCAACCTGTCCTGTAGCCTGGCTTACCTGCTTGATGTCTATGATGTCAATAGGAACAGGCGTATTGGTAACCGTTCTTTTTTTATTCCGGCTCCCGGTAATGGCAACCTCATCTATTCTGGACTCTTTCACAAGGGTATCCTTTACCTGCTGGGCATAGGATAGAGTAGTGGCACCAAGAAAGATGATGCTGATGTATTTTATCTTCATATTGATAATTTTGGGTAGTGATTCACTCAAAATTATCAATATTTATTTTTAAATCAATATTAAAATAGATTATTTGTTATGAATGTCTTAATTTATTATTTAATTTTATAAATCAAAGTAAAATAATCGTTAATATTTGATAATTAACGAAAAATTTTAATTTCAAAAGCTGTTTATTATTCTGTTAATCCCTTCTTCCAGAATTTCCTGGGATGTGGAGAAGCAAATCCTGATATGGCCTTCGGCTCCTTTTCCAAACCATCTTTCCGAGCCGGGAACTATAGCAACTTTGCCTTGCTGAAGAACATGTTGGGCAAATTCATCACTTGACATTCCGTTTTTTATTTTTGGAAACAGGACAAAGGTTGCTTCCGGTAAACCTGGTTCAAGAACTTCAGAATTTTTTAAAAGATGAAACGCAAGATCCCGGTTCTGCTGAAGGTGAGATAAAAATTCTTTAAACCAAGGCCCGGCTTTTTCCAGTGCAACACTTCCTGCAATCTGTGATAAAGTAGAAACGCCTTCTATGGTAGAGTTGAAATTAGATTTTTCCGTAAAATCATCAAGGGCTTCCTGATCATTACACAAGACAGCTCCGATCCTCAAACCGGCAATCCCAAACGATTTTGAAAATCCGTATACCGTAAAGCTCTTTGTCCTGGCTTCTTCAGATACAGAAGAATAGGTGTGAAAGTTCTTATGATCATAAACAATATCACTCCAGATCTCATCGCTCATTACCCACAGATGATGGGCAGAGGCAATTTCGGAAATCCGTTTCAGCGTTTCCATTGAATAAACTTTTCCCAGAGGATTGTGCGGATTGCAAATGCTGATAAGCCTGGTTTTAGGACTGATTAAGGAAAGCATTTTTTCAAAATCAATTTCTCCGGTGCTGGTATCTACAGGGCAAAGCATTACTTTTCCTCCAACAGTTTCTACGGATTTTTTAAACAGAAAATCTACCGGATCCAGGATGATGGCTTCATCACCCGGTTGCAATACATAGGATGCAATCAGAAACATTCCCTGGGCAGCACTGTTAACGGCAAGGACATTTTCAGGAGAAAAGCTGCCGTTTTTCTGCCTGTTAAAATGTTCAGCTACACTTTTCTTAAATTCCGGAAGCCCCGAAAACGGGCCGTAACTCAGATAGCCGTCTTTAATATATTCAATGATTCCCTGTTCTATTTCGGGAGCGGTTCTGAAGTCCGGATCGGCGGCAGTAAGAGGGATAATCCCATCGTCAAGGGTAGCCCATCTTCCGTTGTAGGCCTTTCTTTTTAAAGCTTCAAAATTGATATCGTTATTGGTAAACATTTTTTTATTTATAAGATATGGGTAAAATATTTTCTGAGTATTGACTGACAGGGAGCAGAAACTGGTTCAGTAAAGCCCTTCCGTTATTGATATGTATATCTATTTCAGGTCTTCTTTCTGATTCATATCTGTTGAAGGCTTTTACATGATTTTCTTCTTCAACTAAATATTTAGTCAGAGTATATGAATCCTTCAGTGCAGAGGTGACTCCCTGGCTTGTAAAAGGAATTAAAGGATGGGCTGCATCACCTACGAATACGATGTTGTCCTTATAAAAAGGATTCAGTTCCTCCAGTTCATAAACGCACCATACATGGACATTTTTATAATCCGATTTTCTGATAACAGAGGGTATCAAAGGGAACCAGTTATCAAAAACTTCGAGCATGTAATTCTTTAAATGCTCAGCGGTATATTCATGGATCCTGTATTTTTCGTTGTCAAACTGGGAATACCAGAGGATTGTATCTTCAGAAAGCTTGAGGATCCCAAAGGTAAGGCCTCCTTCCTCATGGTGAAATTTTATAAAGTCATTTTCAACGGAATCAGCAATCTCTTTATTTTTTATAATATTGACAACTTCGTTTTCCCGTACCTGCCTCATTTTTTCTTCCTTAAACAGGCTTCTTCTGATGCGGCTTTTAGAACCATCAGAAATAATGGCAATATCTGCATCCATATAGCTTCCGTCCGATTTTTTCAGCTTTCCTTTTTCTGTATCACAAGGAGTAACTGTTTCTTCATAAGTGATTTTTTCAGGGGAAATATTCTGAACCAGAAGATTGATCAGCGAATGCCTTGAGATGGCAAATACATTGTGAAGGTCTTTTTCTGCAAGCCTGGTTCCTGTATGGGAATACTGTATGTATTTTTTCAGGAAACGGCCCTGTTTAAAAAGCTGGGAACGGTCTATAATCTGTGTAAGGTATTCTATTCCTTCTTCGGGGATAAGAAAGCCGTGGCCTGCCAGATCTTCTTTCTTCCTTCTTTCATAAATATGATAATCAATCTTGTGCTTTTCTAAGTAGTTCGCCATGCTTAAGCCGGAAACACCGGCGCCCACGACAGCAATTTTGTTCATTTTCGGAATAACGGATTTTTTCAGGTTAGTGTTTAAATGTTTTGAACCGGGTTGTTAGATCGTGCAAAATTAAAGTAAAAACATTCAATATTTTTAAAAAATAAATTAATTTGATTCTGAATTTCTGAAAGATAAAATGAAAAGCATAAAATTTATTACATTTTAATACGCTGGCTTTCTGAGGAATTGGTGCTTTGGATAAAGTATAGAAAACCTTTTTTCTTATGGCCACAAATGCCTTTATAGAAGAAACTCATGCCTTCACAGCTAAAAACATTTTCTTTTTTTTAAACTCTAACAAATGATTGAGGTGCAGTCATAAAAAAACCGGAAAAGTTTCCGGTTTTATATTTATGCTTTTTCAAGCTGTACTGTAAAGTGTCGTAAGATTTCCGGTTCCCAGGTGATCCTGTATCCTTTTGCTATTTCCTCACGTCTTTCATACACATTTTTGATTGCAGCGGCAATATAATCCATGTGATTGTTGGTATACGTTCTTCTCGGAATTGCCAGACGTACAAGCTCCAGTTTAGGATAGCGGTTTTCTCTGGTTGCAGGATCTCTGTCTGCCAGTAAAGTTCCTATTTCCACTGTTCTGATTCCTGCTTCCTTGTAAATCTCAAGGCCTAAGGTCTGTGCCGGATATTCTTCACGGGACACATTGGGAAGGAAATTTAAAGAATCAATGAAAACAGCATGTCCCCCGATGGGTTTCTGAACCGGAATTCCATATTCTATAAGCTTGTTTCCAAGATATTCAACCTGAGAAATTCTGCTTTCCAGATAAGCAAATTCGGTAGCTTCATCAAGACCTACATCCAATGCTGCCATATCTCTTCCGGCCATTCCTCCATACGTAATAAATCCTTCGTAGATAATGGTAAAATTAGATGCCTTTCTGAAAACTTCCTCATTATTCAGCGCAATGAACCCGCCGATATTTACCAGACCGTCTTTCTTGGAACTCATTGTCATTCCGTCCCCGTATGAGAAAATCTCTTTACAGATTTCTTTGATGCTTCTGTTTTCCTGTCCTGCTTCTCTTTTTTTGATGAAGTAAGCGTTCTCTGCAAATCTTGCCGAGTCGAAGAATACCGGGATGCCGTATTGGTCGGAAAGTGCTTTTACGGCTTTCATGTTTTCTAATGATACAGGTTGTCCTCCTGAAGAGTTACAAGTAATGGTAATTAAACAGAAAGGAATGTTCTCTTTTGGGTGGCTTTTATAAACTTCCTCCAGCTTTTCCAGATTGATATTTCCTTTGAAAGGGTGAAGGTCGTTAATATCAAAGGCTTCATCTATCGTACAGTCGATTGCATGCGCTTTTCTGAATTCGATATGTCCCTTGGTGGTATCGAAGTGGGAGTTCCCCGGAACTACATCTCCTTCTTTCACCAATACCGAGAAAAGAACGTTTTCTGCAGCTCTTCCCTGGTGGGTTGGTAATAAATATCTGAATCCGGTAATTCTTTCAACCGTGTTCTGTAATTGTTCAAAAGAACGGGATCCGGCATAGCTTTCGTCTCCGGTCATCAGCGCAGCCCACTGTTTGTCAGACATCGCTCCGGTTCCGGAATCTGTCAGAAGGTCGATGTATACCTGAGAGGATTTCAGATTGAATAGGTTATAATTGGCTTCTTTCAGCCATTGCTCTCTCTCTTCTTTTGTAGATTGGTAGATCTCTTCCACCATTTTAATGCGGAAAGGTTCTGCGTACGGTAAATTCATGAGTTAAAATATGTTTTTTAAATTGTTTGTAAAGAAAATGGGTTTGAAAATAATTTTCAAATTCATCAATGTATATTAAAGGCGGAAAAATTATTCCGGAGCCTTGAATATATTTTCATCAGAATGGAATCCGGCCACACCGCCGCTTACTGCAAACTTCATGGCAGAAGCTGCTGTCATTCCCACTACAGGTTTGATGTTTTTTTCTTCAGTAACAATTACCCATCCTGAAATAGCATAGGAATGGGGAAGGTATACCGCTACGTAATTATGCTTGTCAACGTCTGACATTTCTTTCTGAGTTAAAAAACCGATTCTCCAGATCTCCGGATTTTCGTTGGTCTTTACCCATACAGGATCGTTGAATTTTTTCTTGTCGCCTACGAATG
This sequence comes from Chryseobacterium arthrosphaerae, assembly GCF_001684965.1. Taxonomy (NCBI): domain Bacteria; kingdom Pseudomonadati; phylum Bacteroidota; class Flavobacteriia; order Flavobacteriales; family Weeksellaceae; genus Chryseobacterium; species Chryseobacterium arthrosphaerae. Next base: position 21,547 of record NZ_MAYG01000031.1, read on the forward strand.
AAGACATGACATCTTTCGTAGGAGTGTAAATGTGTTTTACTCCTGGGGTTTTCTCCAGTAAACTGTCCATGGTGTCAAAGAAGAATCTTCCAACCACAAATTTATTTCCCAGATATCCTAAAATGGCAGTAAGCAGGATAATGGATACGAAAACAAGCCCCGGAACCTGCTTGGCAAGAGACGGGATAAGATTGTCTATGGCGCTTACGATATACCAGATCACGAAAATGGTAAGTCCGATCGGCCCGATAATAACCAGCCCCTGAAAAAAGTTTTTCAGGAACAGATTGGCAATACTTTCAAAGCTTGGTTTCTTCAATGTCTGTTATTTACTGTTTATATTTTAGCCGTGAATGGTTTCTTTATTTCCGTAGGATTTGATGATGCCGGCTTCGTATTCCAGCCATTGTTCCCAGCGCTGGTTTACCTTTTCAGGATCTCCAAGCTGTCTGGCAAAACCTATGAATGTAGTATAATGATTAGCTTCTGAAATCATAAGTTCCCTGTAGAAAACTTTGAGTTCTTCATCTTTAATGTTTTCTGTAAGAACCTTAAACCTTTCACAGCTTCTGGCTTCAATCATCGCTGCAAAAAGCATTTTGTCTACGATGAGGTCTTCTCTGCTCCCCTGGATGATAAATTTTGCCAGCTCATTTACATAATCATCTTTTCTGGCCCGTCCAAAAGCAAAGCCTCTCTTTTTGATAATCTCGTGAACCTGATTAAAATGATCAAGCTCTTCCTGTGCTATGGCCAGAAGCTCAGTGACAATTTCAGGGTATTCCGGAAGCATGGTAATCAGCCCGATGGCATTGGTCGCAGCTTTTTGCTCGCACCAGGCATGATCCGTTAAAATTTCGCCGATGTTTCCTTCTGCAATATTTGCCCACCTTGGATCAGTGGGAAGTTTCAACTTAAACATGTTGTAAATTTTTTGTAAATTTAAGCAAATTGCCGCAAGAAATGCGACTTTATTTCACTTTGGTCTCTAAAGTATCAAGAAGCGGTCTTTCTTCTTAAGAATTCCAAAATGTTCCATCCTAAAGTATCAACCTTCTTCAGTCCGGTTGAAATCACAAAAGCCAGAAGAATATTAATAATATAAATGAGGATCATCAAAAGCCACCATGGCATGTTTTCCTTAAGCGGAACTACGAGAAAATAAACTAAAGATGAGCTTATTCCCTGCGCAAAATAAAAGAAAATGGCATTTTTACCGATATACGTAATCAAGTTGTCCCGGGTAATTTTCAGTCTGTTGTAAAGCACAAATAATGTGACCAGCGAAAACTGGGCCCATATAATATAAGGAATCTGTGGCGGGAACTTATTTTTGTTGATCCTGTAAAATATTTCAGTCCCGTAATACCAGAACATCCATGCCAAAGTACCTGCAACAAGTGCATATAGTACCGGGATCATTTTGTTTGGAATCTTTTTTCCACGCATTTTGTGACCTGTTAAAAATACGGCAAGGTAAAATGCCATATACCCCACCTGCCCTGTCGGATAATACTCAGGAAAGAAGTAGAACAAAAGTGTTAAAGCCACGCAGAGCCCAATGAACCAATTGATATGTTTAGGGAAAAACTTTAAAATCAATACTCCGAAAACGGTGAGAATAAAATAAACCTTCAGATACCAGAAGCTTCCCATGACGACCGGGAATGTGTCTGCATTGGTATATTGGTGAAGATACCAGTTTCCGAGGTTCTGCCATTGGGGATAGCCGGAAATACCGGTTGTGGCATATTTGGAACCAAATGTGGAATAAAAATTCTGAAGCCATTCTAAAGAAAAAAAGGTCAGTCCAAAGACTTTGAAAAAGTAGTCTGAAAAGAACAGAAACGTTACAAAGATCATATAAGTGATCTGCAGCTTCAGCAACCTGTACAACGTTTTCTCAATGTTGGCTCCTGAGGTTATACCGCTGAGTGCATAGAAAAGAGCTACGTCAAAGACGAGAGAGAAAACTCTTACTTCTGCAGGAATATAGAACTGCCCGGACCAAAAAGCCGTATGGATAAATATGATCGATAATGTTGCCAGTCCTTTGGCAAAGTCGATGTAGAGATCTCTGTTCATTCTTATAGGATATGGTTCAAAAGTACTTAAACTTCTGTTATCTTTCAAGTCATCATAAAAGAGGCGGAACAAAATAGTCCGCCTCCTTTCTTAAAATATGCTAAAAATGAATGTTTACGTTTATTTAAGCTGCTTAAATTCTTCTGCAGAAATTTCTCCGGACTGAATTTTTCTCAATTCGTCAATATATTGGCTCATGTAAGCATCAATCTCCGGATTTACAGTGTTCTTAGCCATTTTGTAAGTTCCGTTCAGAACTCCCTGATAATAATAGAAGAAATTATAATCAAAATTAGCGGCATTAAGATCATACTGTCCTAAAAGGAAGCCCAGACGGACTGCAGATCTTCTTTGGGCAGGTGTTCCGTGGTGATTAGGGCTTGAAGTCTGGTAATCTCCGATGCTTTGTGCAAACTCGTAGGCGGCAGCGATCTCTGAGAAATTGGTTTTGTTATAACCGTTAGGTCTTCTCAGGTAATATCCTGCAAATCCGTCTGCTTCAAGCTCATTTGGCCTTGCTGTGCTTTCACTTACTGAAGGAAGCCCGAAGATATACTGCAGCTGATGCCCGTATTCGTGAGCCAGGATCATGGCATTGACAATATCTCCTCCTTTTGCTTTTGCATCGTAATAGATAGCATACCCGTAATAGATTTTTCCTGTAGAATAGGAAATGGCATTGTAGGTAGCGTTAAAATTGGAAGGATCATTTACAAATCGAAGCGTAGGATTGCTTCTTCCCCACAGGCCGGCAATTTTAGTCATTTGGGAATTCATAAAATTGGTGTCTGTAGAATTCTGAAGTCCGGTTAATAGTACTGAATTGCTACTCCAGTTATTGTCTACATAATAGCAGATTTTTTCAAGGTCTCCGGGTTGTTCAGGTTTTGCGTTAAGCGTTTCCTGTTGAGGCTGAACGGTTTCGTTCATAGAGTCATCACTACATGCTGTTAATGAACTTACAGCGATGGCGCCTGCTAAAAAGCAGAGATTAAAGTTTCTTTTCATATATTAAATTCAATTTGGTAAAACGAAGGTATGAAATAATCTCATAAGTGTGAATACATTATTTAAAAAAATTATTCAAAACATAGTGAATATGTTTTGCATGAAAAAAACATTGCTTTGATTGTAAGCTATTTAGATTTTTATTTGTATATTTGCACCTCGAAATAACTAAAAATTTATAAACAATGTTTGCAATTGTAGAAATAGCAGGGCTTCAATACAAAGTTGAGCAAGACCAGAAGTTGTTTGTAAACCGTTTAAAAGGAGATAAAGGAGGAAAAGTTTCTTTCGATAAAGTTCTTCTTACTGTAAACGGTGCAATCACTGTAGGCGCCCCAGCTGTAAACGGAATCACTGTAGAAGCAGAGATCCTTGACCACGTTAAAGCTGATAAAGTAATCGTTTTCAAAAAGAAAAGAAGAAAAGGTTACAAAGTGAAAAACGGTCACAGACAATCTTTAACTCAAATCGTAATCACTGGTATTACAGGTTTTGAAGGTGGAGCTAAAAAAGCTGCTGCTAAAAAAGAAACTGTGAAAGGTGAAGTTCTTTCTGACAACGCAACTGTTAACTTTAGTGAAGATCACGAGCTGAACTATCACTTAAAGAAAAACAACTTGTCTCAGTCTAAAGAGAACAGAGAAACTTTAATTACTTTAGGTAAAGCAGTTAAAGTTGAATTAGAAAAGAATATTCTTACTCATGAAGAAGTAGATGCTGCTATCATTAAGAATATCGATCAATTTAAAGCACTTAATAAATAATCCAGTAATAAAATGGCACACAAGAAAGGAGTCGGTAGTTCCAAGAACGGTAGAGAGTCTCACTCTAAAAGATTAGGTGTGAAGATTTTCGGAGGACAAGCAGCTATTGCCGGAAATATTATTGTTAGACAAAGAGGTACTCAACACCACCCAGGTGATAACGTGGGAATCGGTAAAGACCACACTTTGTTTGCATTAGTAGATGGTAAAGTAGTTTTCAGAAAGAAAGCAAACAACAGATCTTTCGTATCTGTAGAACCAAACGCATAATATTTAAGCGTTTTATAAAAATTAAAACCTCAGCATTGCTGAGGTTTTTTTTGTTCATATATAAGAAGTATATTAAATATCTTAAAGATGTGAAATATTGATATATTTGTAATGATCTGACAAAAAGATTATTGCGGTAGCCGAAAAGCAAAAGAGAGTAGGCAACAAATCAAAACAGAATCATTATGAAAAACCTGAAAAAAATGACTAAAAAACAGTTGAAATCAATTGATGGCGGTAATGATTATATATGTCCCGACTTCATTGCTGCAACCTGTGCGGAATGGTGCACACTAAGCCCCTGGCAGAAAGAGTATTGCTTACATACAGTAGAAGATCCTATGTCTTGTAACTGCTCTAATTAATCCTTTAAAATAAGTTCGGGCGGCTTCGAAGAAGCCGCCCGAAATATTGTATACTATCTTTATATTTAAAATCCTACCTGGAAACCGGCTTTAATACCAAATTTTGAGATATCAGGTCTGTCCAGGTAATTTCCTCTCCAGTTGAAGTCGACCCTGAAAATTCTAAGATTCCCGATTCCTATATTTTCAATACCAAATCCGTATTCAAAATAGATCTGTTCACTTGGTGCAGAATACTTGAACCCTTCTACGTTGATTGCTTTGGAAGCATCGCTTAAAGTTCCGTAAGCACCTCTTATAAATGCTACCTCTCTAAGTTTCAGTTTCTTAATTAAAGGGATGTAAGAAAGGATCTTTCCATTGAAATGGTGTTCCAGATGAAGAGTGGTGTAGGTATCAGCAACAAATTCATAGTAATTAAGCTGGGAAAAAGTATTAGGAACCAGACCATATGATAAATTGGCCGGAATAATATTCTGTAATGCCAAAGGTACGGTATTGAAATTTTTCCCTGCTTCAAAATTAACGACCAATTTTCCAAGACTTCCGATCAGGAACGGTTTGTACAGCATAAACTGCAGTTTGTCATAGTTGAAGTCAGCATTAAAGAGTCCTTCAATTCCTCTGGTATATCTTAAAACAATGGTTGGTGCAAGATTTCTTGCCTGATAGCGGTCAATCCCCGTCTGTGAGAATTTTGCTCCCGGTTTTGCAATTAAACTGATGGTAACATGGGAGTCATTTACGGTCTTTCTCAGGTTTCCGTCCTGATAATACATAAGGTTGAATTTCTCAGGAATAGCGGATTTTATACTCTGCATCACTCCATCTACCCTTATCTGGAAGTTTTTCCAGGGCTCAATAGCTGCAAAAACACTTGTTTTGTTTACAGAACTTAATGATATGTTTTCTCCTCTTGCAAAAAAGGTGCTGGTAGATGAAGATTGTGGGGTAACTCCATCACCGGAGGTAAGCTGGCCTCCAAGCTGAACAATATCTCTGCTGGTTCCTGCCCCAATCATAAAGCGGTTAAGCTTATTGAACATATATCTTGCCTCAACTCCATATTTAATCTGTTGATCTTTGAAACCATAGGCCGTATAAAATTGGGCTCTCCAGGTATCATTCAATCCGAAATACGTTCTTGCCCCTAATCTTATTCTGTCGCCTTCCACTTCATTTCTTCCGTAAATTGAAAATATAGGGCCGATATCTATTCCTTTGAAGGCATTATAATAGCGGGAGCCGAGTGTTTCAAACAATTTGACCATACGGTTGAATTTCGGGGTCTGCTGAAGCTGATCCAGCATATTATAGACACCTTGTTCAGCTTTGGACAGTGTATCAGGTCTGGCTTTTGTCCAGTAAGCGTCATCTTTATTGGTAAACTTATCTTCGTATTCTTCTTCCGTTCGTTTGAATACTTTAGGATCAAGAGGCTTGTTGAACTGATAATCGGAGTAATCTACCGATCGCTTTGCTATAATGCTTTTAGAGCCTTTCTTTTTTGAAAAAGGGCTCATTTCAAACTCAGTTACAAGTTTTTTGGGAAGAAATGTTGTTTCATCCGGATTATCATATTCCAGCTGCGTATATACACTGTTGACGAAGTTGACATTAATCTTCTGAGTAGATTTCAGGGTTGCCCCTAAAACCGCATACGTGTCGGTATCAATATAAAGATTTCCCTGGAAAGCAAGAACATCTTTTCTTTTAGGCTGATACCTTATTTGGAAAGCTTTTTCGCCACGAATAGAAATGGTATCTACCAGATCATAGTCATAAGTACTGAACCCGTCAGATCCTACAGGGCTCTGAAACCCTATGTCAAAATAATTAAGGGTGTTGTCGTAAATATTGATGTCCCTGTACAGGTTTTTCGCAGAAACCGTGATGACCTGATTGTCCTGAAATCCGGAGGTTTTTTGGGCTACCAATGTTCTTTTGCTGTCCTTGTCAGGTTTGTTTTTACCGTAATTTTCATAAACGGCCTCGTTCAGGAAAATGGGAAGTCCCAGTCTGCCGCTGGCAGTAGAATCGGCATAATCAAAGATAAAATCAAGCTTTTTGAAGATTTTTTTCTTCATGAAAGTACTGTCCAGATTGTTGAGATCGAATTGGGTCTTCTCATACTCCTTAAAAGAGTAGGTATCGAACTTTTCCAGTCCGTTATTCCTTTTGTGCCCCCATACTTTTTGCATGATGGCATAAGCGGGATTTTCTTTTTTATTCTTGTATTTGGTTTTTCCGGCTTTCAGAACTACTTCTTCAATATTGCTCACTTTGGCCTGTGAGAGCTGAACGAAAATATTCTCAGCATTTTCAGGAGTGATATCTAACGTTTGGCTAGTATAGCTTTTTCTGGAAAATTTTAGCTGATGAATAATGCTGTCCGACTGAACACTAAAGCTGCCGGATGTTGTGGTAAGGGAAGGAACAGAATTATTGTTGATGAAAATATCAACATTGCTGAGTTCCTTATTTGTTTTTTCATCGACAATCTTACCGCTGACACGGTTTTGAGCATAGATCGAACCGGTAAGTATCAGGAGAAAAAATAAAAAATAGTGTTTTTTGGAGTTATTGTTTAACATCATTCGTTTCTTCAGGCAATTAGCACAAACAAAAAGTATGCAGTTTATTTAAAAAAAACATAAAAAAATAAAATAATTTTATTCTATCATATAAAACGGCAAATGTAGCGAAAATAATATAAGAGCCGGTTAAAATAAACCGGAAATTTTCAGACTTAAAATATAAAGGATCAGAGGATTAAACAAAGGATGAAAAGTACACCGTCAGGTAATTATTTTGGGTGAAAAATAAAGGGTACGTTATAAACTTAATTCACTAAAAAATACAAACCGTAAAATATTTTGGAACAGAAGACGGAATTCAAGATATATTTTTAGAAAACGGCTATATTTACCGTTTTTGTTTCTTCTGAATGAACAGGAATAATACGGATAATTCCGGTATTGACACTGTTCCGTAGCTTGTAAAGAGAGCACTCTAGAAGAAGCTAAAAACTGAGAAATCAATTAAAAAAAACAAGCCTGTAAGCCGGCAGCCATTGTAAAAACAGGATAATCAAATAAAACGAAGAGAACTAATGACCAGAAAATTTCCAACTATAAACAGTACGCTTTCACCGGATCAGCTGAGTAAACTTATTCAACAAAAATATAGTCTAAGCGACAAAGCCCAATGCAGCATTTTCCGGCTTGCAATGAACCATTTGTACATTGTTCAGGATGGCGAACAGAAATATGTTTTTCGGGTATATACACATAACTGGAGAACAAAATCAGAAATTGAAGAAGAATTAAAATTATTACTTCATTTAAAAGAAAACGGGAACCAGGTTGCCTATCCGATTGCTGACCAGTCAGACGGATACCTACAAGAAATTGAAGCAGCGGAAGGAACAAGATTTGGCGTCTTATTTTCATACGCAAAAGGAACAAAAACTGCAAAATTTACAGCCCAGACAAGTTTTTTAATTGGTCAGACATTAGCAAAAATGCATCAATCTGCAGAAAATTTTGAACTTAAGAGAATCTCTTATAATGCTCAGAACTTACTCTCTGACCCTGTTTTAAGAATAAAAAGATTCTTTAATGAAAATAACAGTGAAGTTGAGTTTTTAGAACAGCTATCTGCTTTTTTGATTTTGAAAATGAATGAAATTGATCCACAGAAAATGAGAACCGGAAGTGTGCATCTGGATGTTTGGTTTGACAATTTGCATATTGACAATGAAAAAGACGTAACGTTTTTCGATTTTGATTTTTGCGGTAACGGGTATTTATCTTTTGATATTTCTTATTTCCTGTTTCAGTTACTGGCAACAAATTTGAACGAAGGGGATTATCGGGCAAAGGCTGACAGCTTTTTAAAAGGTTATGAAACTGTAACAGAAATTAATGATGAGGAAAAAAGGTTTTTGCCATTTGCCTGTTTAACCATTATGATCTATTACATAAGTGTTCAGTGCGACAGATTTGAATACTGGACAAATATTTTCCTGAATGAAGATCATTTGAAAAGGATGGTCGGAAATTTAAAACGCTGGATTGCTTACAACAAAATTGAAATAACAGTGAACGGCTGACAGCAGCTTTGCAAATCGCAGTTTTAGTGCTACGGAAAATGAATAAAAATAAAAAAGACTTACAGAAATGTAAGTCTTTTTTTGCTCCTCCTGCTGGGCTCGAACCAGCGACCCTCTGATTAACAGTCAGATGCTCTAACCAACTGAGCTAAGGAGGAATGTCCTTTGTTTTAAGTGGTGCAAATATAATATGAATATTCATTCGAAGCAAGTTTTATCCCTTATTTTAAAAGGTTTTTAACTAAATGTATTGAAATTCAATAAGAAATATTTTAATTCTTTTTATTCGATTCTATGGATTTTCATGTAAATATCAGAAATGATAGGAGATTAAATATTCATGTAAAAAACAAAACCTGCATTTCTGCAGGTCTTTCTTTATTATTTCTTTAAATCTTTCATGATTTCCTGAATGGCTCTTTCCAGCTGAGGGTCATTGCCCTGTTGCCTGTCTAAAAAGGTATTCTTCACGTAGATATCAGGTTTTACTCCTGTTTTTTCGAGATTTTGTCCGTCCAGGGTGTAGGTTCCCCAGGCAGGAAGCCTGTAATAAGAACCGTCTACAAGGCTTTTTCCAGAGGTGAAGATGATCCACCGGTACGTTTCCTGCCCTATAATTTTTCCTAATTTCAAAGCCTTAAATCCGGCAGCGGTCATTTCGGCATCACTTAACGAACCCTCATTGATCAGCAGGACGATAGGTTTTCCGGATGGAGCAAAATTGGGTTGTGCTGTCATTTTTCCTTCGCGGTATTTCCATTGTAAATAAGGTTTCTGTGCAAGGAAGTTTAAAACTTTATCGTGGACATTTCCGCCCGTATTATAACGTAAATCAAGAATTACCGCATCTTTCTGGATTTCCTGTTCTACCATATCCAACAGGAAGCGGTCCAGCTCATCGGTAGACATATTTTTCATATATGAATAGGCGATACGGTTGTTGCTTAACTGGTTGACACGCTGTCGATTGTTGAAGATCCAGTCGTCATAGAGAAGCCCTTTCAGTTCTGCATTCGAAACCGGGTGTACTTTTGTTGTTACATTTTTACCATTGCGGCTGAAAGTGAGAATAAGCTCATCCTGTTTCTTGGGACTAGTAAAATAAGCTTCACGGTTTTCGTTGGGATCAATATTTTTCCCGTTTACAGAAACCAGCTGGTCTCCCGGCTTAATGTCTACACCGGAACGGAATGCCGGAGATTTCCGTACAATACTTTCTACCATATAAGGCTGGTCTTTTTTAAAGATAATGCCGCTTTCGTTGGTGATATAGTTCAGGTAGGTACTTTCCTCCTTTCCGGACGAAGAAAATCCTATGTGTGAAGAATTAAGCTCACCTAAAAGATCATTCAGTAAAATCCGCAGGTCATTTCTGTTATTCACATACGGAAGATACTTTGCATATTGCTCCTTTTTGGCTTTCCAGTTTACTCCGTGGAAGTTTTCATCATAGAAATTTTCCTCCACACCTGTCCATGCTTCGTTGTACATCTGGGTAAATTCTGAAGCTAAATTCTTATCAAAATTATACTGAATATTCACTTTCTCAGGCTTTCCTGCTGCCAGCGTCATTTTATAAATATTCCCTTCGATTAAGGCAAAGAGATTTTTATTGTTTTTCGTGATGTAATATGCTGCTTTGTCAAATACCTTTTCAGACTTGGCCGGCTCAAAGTCAGTGAAGACTTTTTTGAAAAGTTGTCTCTTGCCATTATCCTGATTAGAGTTAAAGAACAGTATTTCTTTCTTATCATCAGCAAAAACTGCCGGGTCATCCTGGTATCCATACCTGTCGGTAACCAGTTCAATTCTTTCCAGAGTATTTTCAGGATTTACTTTAAGCTCTTTGATAACAGGTTCTTTCTCTTCCTTTTTCTCCTCCTTATCTGTACTTTCTTCTTTTTTATTTTTTTTCTCTTTACTGTCTTTTTGGGTGTCAGTCGTTTTTTTATCTTTTTCCTCCTCAATAAACAGCTTATCAAATCTTTCAGACTTATAAGGCTCATCAAACCAATCCAGGGCCATGCGGTAAATATTGGATTTCTGCATGCCTAAAGGGTAAGACGGATTGATTCTGTCACTGGCAAAATAAATGTATTTCCCGTTAGGTGACCAGTAAGGATCCTCTTCAGAAACACCGGTGTTGGTAAGATTGATCGTTTGTCCTTTTTTGATATTGTGAATGAAAATATCCAGTTCAAAATTTCTTTTTGCAGAGAACAGTACATATTCATTATTAGGAGAAAAAGAAGGTTTTGAGTTCTGGAATGCCCAGATTTCATCCTTTACAATTGTGGTGGAGCTGAAGCTGCTTAAATCCATTAATCTTACTTCATCTCTGCCGCTTAGATATACAGCTTTTGTAAGATCTTTGTTAAGAGTGATGCTTCGGTTATTTCTCAAGTCATGAGTGAGCTGTCTGGGCTGTCCTTTTCCGTCGGCAGAAATGCTGAACCAGTTCTGGTAGCCTTTATCAGTCTGGCTGTAGAGTAAAGTACGGTTATCCTTCAGCCATTTTACCTCCATTACTCTTTCCTTTCCGTCAGAAACCTGCTGGGCAAACTTTCCTTCGATATCAGAAACAAACAGAACGCCTCGGCTTACAAAGGCCATTTTTTTACCATCCGGAGAAACATCATAATAGGAAATATTGTTTTCTACATTGAAATTCTGATCCTTTTCCAGTGTTTTATTGGTGTTCAGACTGATGTTCAGGAGTTTTGTGCTTTTGCCGGCAACATCGTAAATGTAAAGCTGATAGTCTTTTTCAAATATGACTTTAGAGCCGTTGGCGGCAACAAAAGGCTTCTTTATAGACGTGTCAAGCTGAGTTAAGGCTGTTTTTGTCCCATTTTCAATTTTATAGAGATTGTATTCATTGTTATTTTCATCGGAAATAAAATAAATAATGCCGTTTTTATCTACGCTTGGATTGAAATCCTTTCCTTCATAGCTGGTGTATTGTCTGAAAGAATTATTTTTTGGGTTGTATCCCAGGATCTCAGGATTGTTTTCCCCCTTGTAACGTTTACGGTGTACCTGGTTGGCACTTTCCGAAGAACTTGTGAAAAGATATTCTCCGGCAGGCGTTTCTGCCAGACCATTGGTATTATTAAAGTAATTATTGAAAAGCTTTTGCGGGGTTTTTCCTTCAATGGTGGTTTTAAAACTCCCGAAATTATTGTTTCTGTTGGAAGTAAAATAAATCGTTTTACTGTCCCATCCCCAGCTTTCCATTTCGTCCTTTCCGGTGTGGAAGGTCAGCTGCTTGATAGTTCCTCCGTCTGCGGGCATTACATAAACGTCATAATTGCCATATTGATTAGAACTGAATGCCAGCCATTTTCCGTCAGGAGAAATACGTGGGTTGATTTCTTCACCATCTAAAGCTGTGATCCTAGATGCGTTCCCGCCATTGGAATCTACTTTCCAGAGGTCCCCGTCATAGGCAAAATAAGCGGTCTTTCCATCGGGACTCAGTGAAGGGGTTGATAAGAAATATGATTTTTCCTGCGCTGATATCTGCATAAGAGCAAAGGCAGAGAATAATGAAATAAAGGTTTTTTTCATGGAATAATTTGATATTTATGCAATACTATAAAGCTAATTGGATTGCTTTTTAGGATATAAGTTATATGTGAACGGCTAAAAAAGACAATTTTTTCTCTTTAACAATAAATCAACGGTCTAAAAGCTGTTCTCATAATAACTCAACGACTGCAAATATCTAATTTTTTTGAAAATATCGGAGGCTTTCCCTGTAATTTGTACAGCTGAAAAATCAGAAATAAAAAAAGACCTACATTTCTGTAAGTCTTTTTTGCTCCTCCTGCTGGGCTCGAACCAGCGACCCTCTGATTAACAGTCAGATGCTCTAACCAACTGAGCTAAGGAGGAATGTCCTTTGTTTTAAGTGGTGCAAATATAGGACGAATATTTATACCCTACAAATATTTTTAGAAAAATTTTCAAAAAATTACAGATTTCCTGTAATCGCTTTAAAAATATCACTTCCAAAAATCAACAGCATCAGACCAAGAAGGAATATAACTCCCACCATCTGAGCATTTTCCAATACTTTCTGAGGAACAGGTTTTCCTACAATCATTTCATATAATGTAAATATAACATGCCCGCCATCAAGTCCCGGAATAGGAATCAGGTTAAGGAATGCCAACCAAACAGAGAACATTGCTGTAAAGCTCCAGAACATTGTCCAGTTAATAGAAACAGCCCCGCTTTTCGATTTTTCCACAGGCATATTCTTGATGATCGCAAGAGGTCCTCCTACCTTTTTGTATCCCTGTACTTTCTTGTTGAATACAAGTTTGAACTGTTTAATCTGGTAAGTTAAACTTTCAATACTTCTTGTAAATCCTCTGCCGATAGACTCAGCAAATGTAAAATGCTTTGTCGCTGCATATTTTTCCAGTTGCTTATAAGACGCAATACCTAAGGTTCCTTCCTTGGAAACTTCAAGGGTAAGCGGTTGTACGGCTCCGGATCTTAAAACATCTACATTCAGGGTTTTTCCTGCATTTTTAGTAACGATACCCTGGAATTCATCATAATAACTGATCTTCTGTCCGTTCACAGAAACTACCTGATCCCCAACTTTTAGTCCTGCAGCAGCTGTTTTAGGGTTCACGATCGTGTCTATTACCGGTGCATATCTTGGGGTAAGGAATGCCTTCGGATTCTCATCTCTGAATGCAAGCGCTTTTCCGTCATCATTGGTATTGAAGGTTACTTCTTTTCCGTTTCTTAAAACAGTGATCTTGTCACTCAGTAATATGTCCAATGAAAGCTTATCTAAACTGTTCTGAACCTTTCCGTCCACTTTTAAGATCTTATCACCATCTTCGAAGCCCATTGCCTTTGCCACCTTAGTATAGTGCATAGGAGCGTCTACCTTTGATGTATCAAAAGAAGTCTCACCGTTGAAATAAGAAAGACATCCATAGATGATCCATGCAAGGAAAAAGTTTACGGTAACCCCGCCCAGCATAATAATAAGTCTCTGCCATGCCGGTTTAGATCTGAACTCCCATGGCTCTGCCGGTTTTTTCATCTGCGCAGTATCCATACTTTCGTCTACCATTCCGGCAATTTTTACATATCCTCCGAAAGGAAGCCATCCGATTCCGTATTTGGTCTGTTCAGGATGTTTTCTCCAGTCATTATCAGGAAGTTTTGATATATCGATAGGCACTTCTTCCTTCTTTCCGTTTACCTCTATCACTTCAGAATCAGGCAGATTTTTTGATAAAAACTTATACTGCCACTTTCCGTTGATTTTCTTCATAGAGAATATGGAGAAGTAAGGATCAAAAAACAGGAAAAATTTCTCTGCTCTGGTCTTAAACCATATTGCCGGCAAAAAATGCCCAAGCTCATGAAGAAGCACTAGTATAGAGATACTCAGAATGAACTGAAAGAGTTTGATTGCTATTTCCATTAATAAATTTTAGATTTTAATTTGCAAAGGTAACAATTATCAAAACTATGCCAAATAAAAAAGCCCCCCGAAACGAGAAGCTTTGTCATATTTAAAGACGTTTTGATTATAAATTGAAAGAAACCCCAAGACTTCCGTTATTACCCACCTCTGCGAAAACCCCTATTTTCTCTGTGAAAAAGTAACGGGCTCCGATATGGGCTCCTATTCCGAAGTCTTTACCCAGGACTCCAAGGTCTACACCAGGGTAAATATCCCATTTTGAGGGAAGATTCAGTGCATCCTGCAAATGAAAATTAAGTCTTCCAAAAACAAAAACACGATTATCCTTATCATTGTCTTTATAATTGTCAAAATAACCGTTGATACCGGCTCCTACTGAGATAAGCTTGTTGATACCGTAATCATAGGTTCCCGTTATACCTGTTCCATAGCCCCAGGCACTCAGTCCCAGCTGTACTTTATGATCTCCTTTTCCGGTGTAAGCCTGAGCATTGGCCATTGTACCGAAAAAGAATATCATCACCATAAAAACCAATTTCTTCATAAATTTTTTAATTTTTAACGATTGTAATAAAAATTATCTGCATCAAAAATGAAACCGAAAGGAGACCACTTCTTAGACTTTAATAATTTTTAAGAAATTTAATCACTGAACGCTGTAAATCATTTGACAGGCTTTTTCTCCGGTAAATATAAAAGCCGTATTTTTATAATTGAATATTGAAATAACATTAAAAAGAAGAAAATGAAAATTGCTGGACTTAATTTAGATATCATCTGGAAAAATAAGACTGAAAATTTTAAAATCATAGAAAATGAATTTCAGAATGTGGAAGCAGATCTGTTTCTTCTTCCTGAAATGTTTTCAACAGGCTTTTGCATGGATGCCTCTGAAGTCTCAGACAGAAATGAAGAATCACTGGAGTTTTTGAAAAAACTTTCAAAAGAGAAAAATGCTGCTGTGTGCGGAAGTGCACCGGTGGAAGAAAACGGCAGCTTTTACAACAGAATGTACTTTGTACTACCGGATGCTGAAACCGTTTTTTATGACAAGAGACATCTGTTTTCGTTCTCGGGAGAAGATAAAGTGTATACACCGGGAAAAAAAAGAGTCATCGTTGAATATAAAGGCATGAGGTTTCTGCTTCAGGTTTGCTATGATCTCAGATTTCCGGTTTTTGCGAGAAATAACGACGATTATGATGCGGTGCTGTATGTGGCCAACTGGCCTGAAAAAAGAGTAGGGGCCTGGGAACATCTTTTGAAAGCAAGAGCAATCGAAAATCTTTCTTTTGTTTTTGGTTTAAACAGGATAGGAACGGATGATAACAGCCTGTTCTATCAGGAAAGCTCTCATTGCTTCTTCGCAGATGGAAAAGAAATTTCTGTAAAAGAGAACAACATTGTATCTGCAGAATTGAACAGGGATGAGCTAAAGGATTTCAGGAGCCATTTTCAGTTTTTGAATGACAGGGATCAGTTTTCTATTGAATTATAAAAAAACCAAGGCTGAGATCATTCTCAGCCTTGGTTTTTTTATTTAAATGTATTGCTGTAAAAGCTGCGTCAATGTATTGACATCGTGTACGCCGCTTTCCTTCCATAGCAGTTCTCCGTTTTTGAAAACAGCCAGAGTGGGTACCCCACGAACGCCGTATTGAGCGGCTAAGGCAGGATATTGATCCACGTCTACTTTTATGATTCTGGCTCCTTCGCCAATGTTTTCTTTCACTGTATTTAAAACCGACGACTGTACTTTACAGGGTTGGCACCAGGTTGCGAAAAAGTCAATAAGTACCGGCCTGTCGGAATTGATGATTTCCTGAAATTTTTGTGACATAGTTTTGGTTTTTGATGAGTTATTTTTTACCGGCTTCGTCCTGAATGGCTTTTACATTCTTCCAGGTTGTACCGTCATAGGCTTCTACACCATTCTTTTTCAGGATTTCCATAGCCTGGTCTGCCTGAATTCCTTTGTTGCAGAAAACAACAACCTTTTTGCCTTTAAGATTCTCTATATTATTCTGAAGCTCTGCCAAAGGAATGTTGGTTGCATTCTTTGCAGTTCCGGCTGCATACTGTTCCGGGATTCTGACATCTACCAGCATTACATCAGAGCTGTTTACAACTTCCCTGATATTGGCTTTCGGAACATCTGCTACATGAGCTGTTTTGCAGGCGCTTACTGTACATGTCAGAGCTAAAATAAGCCCGTAGAATGGAATTTTCATAGCTTATGATGTTTTCGACTGGCAGACAAAATCTGTTGTAGGAAATTTCTCTGTTTTTTTTATTCCGTTGAATCCCCCTTCAATTTCTGTAAAGTTTCTGATTCCGTGCGAATTAAGGATGCTTGCTGCAATCATACTTCTGTATCCGCCTGCACAATGAAGGAAGAAATGCTTGGAATCATCTATATGACGAACCCAGTCGTTGATGGCATCCAGAGGTTTGTTATAAGCATTGTCAATGTGCTCTGCAGAATATTCGGTAAGCTTTCTTACGTCAATTACTGTAGCATCTTCTGTAAATTGCTCTGCAAATTCAGCAGGAGAAATTCTTTTGATTTCGTCTGTTTCTTTCCCTGCATTTTTCCATGCTTCAAAGCTGCCCTGTAAATATCCTATCACGTTATCAAAACCTACACGGCTTAATCTGGTGATGACCTCCTCTTCGGTCCCCGGGTCTGTTACCAGTAACAAAGGATGTTTCACATCTACAATCATTGCCCCTACCCATGGCGCAAAATCTCCTTTCAGGCCAATATTGATAGAATTCGGAACAAAACCTTTATGGAAATCAGCAGCACCTCTGGTATCTAAGATCAGTGCTCCTGTTTCTTCTGCCAACGCTTCGAAATCTTCCGGAGCAACGGGCTGAAGTCCTTTATTCATTACCACGTCCAGACTTTCGTAGCCGCCTTTGTTCAGGGCTACGTTCATACCAAAATATTTAGGCGGAGCAGTCAGACCATCCAGAACTTCTTTAATAAAAGAGGCTTTATCCGGCTGATTAAGTGCGTAATTAGTCTTTTTTTGATTTCCCAGAATATCTACTGTTTCTTTCTGCATATTTTTTCCACAGGCAGAACCGGCGCCATGAGCAGGATACACCGTAATGCTGTCATCCAGCGGCATGATTTTGTTCTGAAGACTGTCATACAAAATACCTGCAAGGTCTTCCTGGGTAAGGTTGGTTGCTTTTTGTGCAAGGTCAGGTCTTCCCACGTCTCCTAAAAACAAAGTGTCTCCTGTAAAAATTGCAGTTTCAACACCGTTTTCATCAATTAAAAGATAAGTGGTACTTTCCATTGTATGCCCCGGAGTGTGCATTACCTTTATTTTGATCTTTCCAATCTCAAAAATCTGATCATCTTCCGCAATGATAGCCTCAAATTCAGGTGCTGCAGTGGGCCCGTATACAATTGGAGCTCCGGTTTTCTTACTTAGATCCAGGTGTCCGGAAACGAAATCTGCATGAAAGTGAGTTTCAAAAATATATTGTAAAGTGACATTGTCTTTTTCCAGACGATCCAGGTAAGGTTTTACTTCTCTCAACGGATCAATAATTGCCGCTTCATTCTCTGATACAATATAATAGGCGCCCTGAGCCAGACAGCCCGTATATATTTGTTCAATTTTCATTGGGGTCTTTTTTTTAATGAGTTAAAGATACAAAGTATTAGATAAATTCTAAATGAAATGTTAAATCCCATTGATAGTTTCTTTCAATACTATGTTAAACGTACGTTTAATGTTCTTTATTTTTTGAGCAAAAAGAATGCCTTACCTAATGCTGACGGGCAAATACTGTTTTTTATCATGTTGAGGCTATAGAAATAAATCTACTATTAAAGATATCAATACACGTGGTTTAAAATTTGCTTAGGCTCGTACCGATATATTTTTTTGATGGATTATTAGCTATTCATCAGAAAAAATATCTTTATATATTTTACAAAAACTTTTATATTTATAAGTTTAAAAAGTGATCAGATGGCAGACAAAGCACAATTTATTGAAGAATTAAATGCGAGATACACTCCAAAAGGAGAACATATTATATTAGGAAAAGGAATGCTGGATGGCGAAGTGGTTCCTGAGGTGAATGTAACGATTCCCCTGAAAACTATAAACCGTCACGGTCTTATTGCCGGAGCTACCGGAACAGGTAAAACCAAAACACTGCAGGTATTTGCAGAGCAGCTTTCCCATGCGGGAATTCCCTCGCTTGTTCTGGATATTAAAGGAGATTTCTCCGGAATTGCAGAACCCGGAAATATGAACGCAATCATTGAAGAACGATATGCAAAAACACAGCTTCCTTATACCCCACAAGGATTTCCGGTAGAATTGATGACGATTTCCGGAGGAAAAGGAGTGAAATTGAGGGCTACTGTTACGGAATTTGGGCCGGTTTTACTGAGTAAAATCCTGGAACTGAATGATACCCAGCAAAGCATAATGTCCATTGTCTTTAAATATTGTGATGATAAAGGACTTCCGCTGATCGATCTGAAAGATCTGAAAAAAGTTTTACAATATGTAACGGATAATGCTCAGGGAAAAGCAGAGCTTGCGGCCAACTACGGATCTATTGCTCCGGCTTCCTTAGGAGCAATTTTACGGTCTATTGTTGCTTTGGAACAGCAGGGAGCGGCAGATTTCTTCGGAGAGCTGAGCTTTGATGTACAGGATCTGCTCGAAACAAGAGACGGAAAAGGGGTGGTCAATATTTTAAGAGTGGCAGAAATTCAGAATAAGCCACAATTGTTTTCAACATTCATGCTGTCGCTTTTTGCCGAAATTTATATGACCTTCCCGGAAGAAGGAGACAGCGGGAAACCCAAACTTGTACTGTTTATTGACGAGGCCCACCTTATTTTTGATGAAGCTTCAAAAGCCCTTCTTTCACAGATCGAAACCATGGTAAAACTGATCCGTTCCAAAGGAGTCGGAATCTATTTTATCACACAGATTCCGGGAGATGTTCCTGAAAATGTATTATCACAGTTAGGATTGAAAATACAGCATGCCTTAAGAGGCTTTACAGCTAAAGATAAAAAAGAAATTTCCAAAGCAGTTGAAAACTATCCTACAACAGAATATTACAATGCTTCAAGTCTGATCCAGAGTCTCGGAATCGGAGAAGCATTTGTGACTGCCCTGGATGAAAAAGGGATTCCTACACCATTGGTACATACCTATCTGATTTCTCCGGAATCTAGAATGGATGTTCTGAATGAAGCGGAAATTACAGAACTTACAGCAAAATCTCCTATGGTAGCGAAATATGAGCAGGCTATTGACGGTGAATCTGCTTACGAAATGCTGACCAGCAGAATGGAACAGGCAGCCCAGAACCCTGCTCCCAATCAAAGGTCAAAACCGGTAAAAGAAGAGCCGGGAATGTTTGAGCAGGTTTTACAGAGCAAGGCGGGAAGAACTTTTACCAGTACATTAATGAGAGAAGGGGCAAAGGCTATTCTCGGAATGTTAGGTTTAGGAGGCCGAAGAAGATAATTTTGAGGCACAATCCGGGATGACCTGCTGTGTTTTGACATATTTTTTGTTATTTTAGCAGGTTATCTTCACTTAAGGAGAGCAGCACCGGATTATATTGGGGAATAAATGCCGGTTTGAAATAATAAATAAGAAAACAGCAGTTAACAGAAAATAAATGTATTCAATTATAGACATAGAAAGTAATGGTGCAGGTTATAGAAATGAATGCATTATAGATATTGCCATCTACAGATATGATGGTCAGAAAATTACAGACCAGTTTATATCGCTGGTGAATCCTGAAAGTGATATTACTCCTTTTGTACAGAAACTGACCAGCATTACCCCGAAAATGGTCAAAACAGCTCCGAAATTTCATGAAATTGCCAAAAGAGTCATTGAGATTACGGAGAATACTACCCTGGTAGGACACAATATTGATTTCGATTACAGAATGCTGCGCCAATCCTTCAGTAGGCTTGGTTATGAGTTTAAAATCAATACTTTAGATACAATTCCGTTAGCTAAAAAATTAATTCCTGATGAAGTAAGCTATTCTCTCGGGAAACTGGTGAAATCTTTGGGGATCCCTTTGACTAACCATCACAGGGCCGAAGGGGATGCCAGGGCTACACTGGAACTTTTCAAACTTCTGATCTCAAAGGATACCGAAAATGAGATTATTCAGAAGCAGCACGAAGAGTCTAATGCGAAAACCTACATCAATAAGATCAAAGAACTTACCCAGGATCTGCCCAATGAAAAAGGATTTGTCTATTTTCAGGATGAGGTGGGAAGAATTATGTTTTCTGATTATGTGCAGGATATCAATAAATTCTCAAAAAAAGTTTTCAATTCCAAATCAAAAAAATGGGAACAGATTCAAAAAGGGGTCGAGCAGATTAACTATGAACTTACGGGAACAGATATTATTGCCAAGCTGATCCTGAATTCTAAAAATATTAAAAAGAAAGAGATTTTACCATTCGGGCTTTACTTCAGGAACAATAAATATGTTGTTGAGAAAAATACACTCAATAAAACGGAGAAACCGGCCTTGAAATTCAGATCATTCACCCAGGGAACAAAAGCAGTTCAGTTTATAGGAGCACTGGAAGAATATAATGATTTTGCTGTCCTGAGACAAAAGATTGAATTCAGAAAAAGAAATGAGCTTTGGCTGGGGCCTGGAAGAAAACTGGGTGAAAAATTATTCCTGATCATTGAAAACGGAAAAGTGATATCCTTTGGTTTTTACGAATTGTTTACCCAGATTCAGACTTTGAGTAAGCTGGCTAAGCTCAAAATTGATCTTCCCCTATTCTCTGCTGATCTGAACAATGAATTGCAGCTGGCGTTACTTCGTGGTGATTTTGAGACCTTACCATTACCAAAATAACAGGAAGATTATCCCTCACCAATTGAGTACTGAAAAAGCGGCTTTTCAAATCAATTGTCTTACAATAAAAAAATAAATAGTATTTTTGCAAAAAATAAATAGAAGCAATGCAAAATTTTAAACAAAATAAAACTGGTAAAAAGGGAGCTGTAAAGTTCTCTAAGGTTTGGAATATTTAAAAGACTTGTCTTGCATAAAAAATAATTAATGTGGCAGGCTCTTTTTCTAAGAATCTGCCTTTTTTTATGTTAAAATGAAATTATGAATTCAAAAGAATTATTAAAGATTGCCAATGAGTTTGGCACCCCCGTGTATGTTTACGATGCTGAGTCCATCAAAGTTCAATATGAGAAACTTACATCTTCTTTCCTGAAACACACAAAGTTTTTCTATGCAGCGAAGGCGTTGACGAATATCAATATCCTGAAGTATGTCAAGAACCTGGGGGCTTCTTTAGATTGTGTATCTATCAATGAGGTGAAACTTGGATTAAAAGCAGGATTTCCGAAAGAAAAAATACTTTTTACTCCCAACTGTGTTGACCTGGCTGAAATAGAAGAAGCAATGACTTTCGGAGTTCATATTAACATTGATAACATTTCTATTCTTGAGCAGTTCGGGAATAAATTCGGAAACTCTTACCCGATATTTGTGAGAATCAATCCGCATATCTTTGCAGGTGGAAATTATAAAATCTCAACAGGGCATATCGACAGTAAATTCGGGATCTCCATTCATCAGCTTCGCCACATCGAAAGGGTGATGAAGAGTACCAATCTTAATGTTGAAGGCCTTCACATGCATACAGGAAGTGAAATCAAAGACCCGGAGGTATTCCTTCAGGCCTTGGATATCATGCTGGAACTGTCTGAGCATTTCCCTAACCTGAAATATCTGGATATGGGAAGCGGATTCAAAATTCCTTACCAGGACAGTGAAGAAGAAACAGACGTCAGAACTTTAGGTAAGAAAGTAGAAAAAGTATTGGGAGAATTCTCTAAAATGACAGGAAGAAAATTTGAATTATGGTTTGAGCCTGGAAAATTCCTTGTAGGGAAAAGCGGTTACCTGCTGGTGAAAGCTAATGTGATCAAGCAGACTACAGCCACTGTTTTTGTAGGCGTAAATTCAGGATTTAATCACCTGATCCGTCCTATGTTCTATGATTCTTACCATATGATTGAAAACCTGTCCAATCCAAAAGGAGCAGAAAGGATTTATACCGTGGTCGGAAATATCTGTGAGACCGATACATTTGCATGGGACAGAAAACTGAATGAAGTAAGAGAAGGTGATATCCTTGCCTTCCATAATGCAGGAGCCTACGGTTTCGAAATGAGTTCCAATTTCAATTCAAGACTGAAGCCTGCAGAAGTTTTATTTCTGGATGGAAAAGCTCACCTGATCCGAAAAAGAGATGAGTTTGAAGATCTATTGAGAAATCAGATCGAAATCGTGATGTAAATTTAAGAGATAATCATATGAACAGCCGCCTTTTCAGGTGGCTGTTTTGTTTTATATAATACTTTTAGTAGTAGGATTGTTTGTAACCAAACCTAATGTTTTCAAAACCTGTTAGGTTTGACAGATCATAAAATTACAGATTTTTTAACATAGAAACGCTAGGGAAGGTTCATTTTAAATAGTTAAATTTGATAGGAATACAGCTTGAAGCTGTAGTTATTTCAGAAATATAACCACCAAATCTATTATTATTATGGCCAAAAATATAGCGGAGCAGATTGTTGAAATGCTCGAAAATGCCAATGTGAAAAGAATTTATGCCGTTACAGGAGACAGTCTCAATCATCTGAATATTGCTGTGAAGAATAGCAGCATCCAATGGATTCATGTTCGGCATGAGGAGGTAGGGGCTTATGCAGCCGCCGCAGAAGCGGAACTGGACGGTCTGGCGGTATGTGCAGGAAGCTGTGGTCCTGGGCATGTTCACTTGATTAACGGAGTGTATGAAGCACACCGTTCCCATGTTCCTATGCTGGTCATTGCTTCTACCATTCCCAGTGACGAAATGGGAATGGATTACTTTCAGGAAACCAATACTATAAAACTGTTCGACGATTGCAGCTATTACAATCAGATGATCACAAGACCGGAGCAGGTACAGCGTACCGTTCAGACAGCTCTTCAGCACGCCATTTCAAAAAAAGGAGTTGCTGTGATCGGGCTTCCGGGAGATGTTTCTGAGCTGGAAGCTGAAGAGGGATCAACCTCTGCCCAGATTTTTAAAACCAATCCGGTGATACGGCCTTCGGATGGTGAACTGAAGAGCCTTGCAGAGCTTATCAATGGAAATAAAAAGGTAACGCTGTACTGTGGAATTGGTGCTTCAGCAGCAAGCGCAGAAGTGATAGCATTATCTAAACATTTAAAAGCTCCTGTGGGCTATTCATTCCGTGGAAAAATGGACATTCAGCCCAATAATCCGAATGAAGTGGGGCTTACGGGGCTGTTGGGTTTTCCTTCCGCCTATCATGCAATGCATGAAGCAGATGTGGTTGTTCTTCTCGGAACAGATTTTCCGTATCAGAAATTCATGCCGGTAAAAAATAAGATCGTACAAATTGATGAAAGCGCGGAAAGGCTGGGAAGAAGGGCGAAACTTGAAATGGGACTGGCAGGCGATGTCAGGGAAACCATCAAAGCACTCCTTCCTTTGCTCGAAGAGAAGACTGATGTTCACTTTCTTAATGAACAGCTGGCATTTTATGAAAAGGTAAAAGAAAATCAGCTGGAATATGTTAAAGATTCGGGTAAGGAAAATGCTATTCAGCCGGAATATGTCGCCCATACACTGGATCGTCTTGCTGAAAAAGATGCCATATTTACTGTAGATACCGGAATGTGCTGCGTCTGGGGAGCCCGGTTCATTACAGGAACCGGTAAAAGGAAAATGCTGGGGTCATTTAATCACGGATCTATGGCCAATGCGATGCCAATGGCCATCGGAGCAGCACTTTCACATCCGGAAAAGCAGGTGATTGCGATGTGCGGAGATGGAGGGTTGTCTATGCTTCTGGGAGATATGGCTACTATTTTTCAGTATAAATTACCTGTGAAGCTGATTGTTTTCAATAACAGGACCCTCGGGATGGTAAAGCTGGAAATGGAAGTGGGAGGAATGCCGGATAACGAAACAGATATGATCAATCCTGATTTTGCGATGGTAGCAAAGGCTATGGGATATCCGGGAAGAAACGTTCATTTACCCGAAGAAGTGGAAGATGCTATAAAAGAATGTCTGCAGCATAACGGGCCTTATCTTTTGAATATTTTTACGAATCCTAATGCATTGGCTCTGCCTCCTAAAATTGAGTTTGATCAGGTAATGGGAATGACAAAATCCATGGCACAGCTCATGCTTGGCGGAAAGATGGATGAGGTCTTTGAAACAGTAAAAAGTAACTATAAACATATTAAAGGTCTTTTATAAACAAGGGGTAAAGATCCAATAAGATTGTTTTTTTTAGATACCGGCTCGACTTCACACTTTTGTGTGAAGTTTTTCTTTTCGGGAAATCCCGTAAATATTTACCTTTGCTTAATATTGAACTTATAAATAGCATATATTATGAAAACGATATTTTTATTCCTGGCTCTTTGTATCGCAAATTTTTCATTTGCACAGGATCAGGAAGAAAGGAACGACACTTTTATTGCTGAAAACAATAAAAATATTTTAAAAATAGACATTAAAGAACCGTTTATGCAGGTTGCTGTTAAATGTAATGACTTTAAGCCGGCAGCATATGAAGGCGGCGTAGAAGCTTACAAAACTATACTGAACAAATATATGTATGCCTATCTGAATTCAGATTTTTATGCATTGGCAGGAGATTTTACATTCACGCTGTTCCTTGATGCCAAAGGAAAAGTGGTGGATGTGAAAGGAATGCCTAAAGTGGCCAATAGCGAAGTCTTCTTCGATGACATGCAGTATGTGGTAAGAAGAATCAAGAAAAACTGGACTCCTGCATCATGTGGTGGAAATCCCGTACCTTCGCAGATCAAAGTGAAAATGAACTTCTCTTCCGTATCAGTAGAGATGTAAAACTAAACTATAACCATGAAAAAACTTCTTTTAATTTTACCTTTATTGCTGTTAAGCGGTAAAGGATTTTCGCAGCAAGCTGCTGCTGAGTACCAATATCAGAATAGCTCCGATTTTCAGAAAGCAGAATTTCCGGGTGGAGAAGAGGCTTTCAGAAAAGAGTTCCTGAATATGGTCTATGCTTATGTAGATGTTGCTTTATATGCAATTCAGGGCGAAGTCACTTTTATATTTAATATCAATTCAAAAGGAAAAATTGATAAGTTGGATGTACTTCCTAAGTTCAGAAACAATGAAATGTTTGTAGATGATATGAAGTATGCCCTTAAAAAGGTAAAAGGAAAATGGAGTCCTGCTACCAAAAGCGGTGTTCCGGTTGATTCCAAAGCTATTATGAAAATCAGGTTTAGTAATAATACCTATGATCATGATTAAAAAAATACTGCAGTTGATCGATTTAATTTAACTAAAAATAGTTTTTTACAATTCAATATTAATTCTTCAAAAAGACAGTGTTGAGTTTATCATTTTGTTAAAATAATCTCCTGCCATTCTGTCACAATATTTTGTATCTTTGCAGACTCATTTGTTCGTAATTTCAAATTACGAACCCTAAATTGATTATCGTGCAGGAAAAATATATAGACGAAACAAAACAGGGCGAAGCTTTTGCCATTGCAGAAAGACCTGAGAATTCTAAAAAACTGTTTTTAGAAAGCTATGGCTGTCAGATGAATTTCTCTGACTCTGAGATTGTTGCATCCATTCTTAACGAACAGGGATATAATACAACAATGAAGGCCGAAGAAGCCGATCTTATCCTGTTAAATACCTGCTCCATTCGTGAGAAAGCTGAGCAGACCGTAAGAATGCGTCTTTCCCAGTTTAAAAACCTTAAAAAAGAAAAACCGAATATGACGGTGGGGGTTCTTGGATGTATGGCGGAAAGATTGAAAACAAAATTCCTGGAAGAAGAGCAATTGGTAGACCTTGTAGTGGGGCCTGATGCTTACAGAGACCTGCCGAACCTTCTGAAAGAAACGGATGATGGAAGAGATGCGATCAATGTAATCCTTTCCAAAGAAGAGACTTATGCCGATATTAACCCGGTTCGTTTAGGAGGAAACGGAGTAACAGCCTTTGTAACCATTACAAGAGGTTGTGATAACATGTGTACTTTCTGTGTTGTTCCGTTTACCAGAGGAAGAGAGAGAAGCCGTGATCCGCATTCAATTATTGACGAATGTAAAGATCTTGCCAATAACGGATATAAAGAAATTACCCTTTTGGGACAGAACGTTGACTCTTACCTGTGGTATGGAGGTGGTCCCAAAAAAGATTTTGCAAAAGCTTCTGAAATGCAGAAAGCCACTGCAGTGAATTTCGCACAGTTGCTTGATCTGGTAGCCAAAGCGGTTCCTGAAATGAGAATCAGATTCTCAACATCCAATCCTCAGGATATGAGTCTGGAGGTCTTCAGAATGATGGCAAAACATGATAATATCTGTAAATATGTACACTTACCTGTACAGAGCGGAAGCAATAATATGCTTGCAGCCATGAACAGACAGCATACCCGTGAAGAATATCTTGACCTGATCAAAAAGGCGAAGGAAATTGTTCCGGAAGTTGCGTTCTCTCAGGATATGATCGTTGGATTCTGTAATGAAACCGAAGAAGACCACCAGGATACACTGAGCCTGATGAGAGAAGTGGAATATGACTACGGTTATATGTTTGCGTATTCAGAAAGACCGGGAACTCCGGCTCACAAAAAAATGGAGGACAATATTCCTGCTGATGTGAAGCAGAGACGTCTTGCTGAAGTAATTGCCCTGCAGGGCGAGCTTTCCAGGATGAGAATGAAATCTTATGTGGGAAGAGTACACCAGATTCTGATTGAAGGAACATCTAAAAAGAACGAAAACCAGTGGAAAGGAAGAAATTCCCAGAATGCCGTATGTGTCTTCGATAAACTGGAAGGACAGAAAATAGGTGACATTGTGGACGTTTTTGTTTATGACAACACTCAGGGCACACTTTTAGGAAGAATAGCTGAATAACTGTAAGCTTTGTGATACAGGAGAAAATTATCTTCCGAAAGTAAAATAAACGGTTATTACCGTTAGATTTTTAGTAAATTGTGAAGGAAAACAGGGCACTTCAGACTTCAGCAGATGAATGCCGGTCTGAAAGAAGCCGTTTTGGATAAAAAACAGGGAGATAAGCTTTTGCGTTTTACAAAATCGCCGGATGTCTGAATCCCCAAAGAGATAAAAGGTTTAAAAATAGGCTATTATCAGTATTTAACCTATAAAATTGAAAATGGAAAAGTTTCAGAGGTATTACCTTAGCTTTTTGCTGCTTATCGTTTACACCAATACTATTGCACAGGTCAACTGTAATGCAGTAGAGGGGGAGAACTGCAAGAAAGCTTGTGAGTTATACAACTGGGCTTCAAATTTACAAGGTTCCGGGGAGTCGGAGGAAGGCTTTGATAAGGCGATTGGACTCTGTCCGGATTTCTCCGGTGCTTATATGGAGAAAGCGGCCCCTTACCTTAAAAACGGGGATTTTTCCACCTGGAAGATTCTGATTGATAAGGCTGTCGCCTTAGACCCTAAAATGCATCTTGGATACAGAGGTTGGTGCAGGTTCCAGTTTTTGCGGGATTATAGCGGTGCTGTTCAGGATCTTGAAACCCTTAAGCAATATTACCCGGAAGATTTAGGAAGATCCCTGAATGGAGATTATCGTCTGGAGGTCGTAAAGCGTATGTCTTATAGTGCTTTAGGACAGAAGGAAAAAGCGACAGGAATTATTGAAAAGCTTCTGGCTACAAGAGGCCATGTGAAAGGGCTGTTTGATCATGATCAGCTTGGGGTGATCTATTTTGAGCAGGGAAGATATGATAAAACCCTCGAAAATTTTGAAAAACAAAGCAAAGAATATGACTTTGCTGAGAACATATACTTTAAAAGTAAAGTTTCTAAGATCAGAAACAAAGATTATTTGGATTTGAAAATGTTGGCATTAAAACCTTATGATGAAGGAAAAGTCATGAAGGATGTTGATACGCATCATTTTAACAAAATCTACAGAAAGCAGATTGCAGAACTGTAGAAGATTAACATTAAATCAATAATCAAAAATTTACTTATGAGCAACGAGTTACAAAACATAAAAAACCGTTTCGGAATTATCGGGAATTTTCCGGCACTCAACAGGGCTTTGGAAAAATCTATCCAGGTTGCCCCTACGGATATCTCCGTCTTAGTTATTGGAGAAAGTGGGGTGGGAAAAGAGTTTATTCCGAAAATCATTCATTCAGAATCCAGAAGAAAACATCAGCCTTATATTGTTGTAAACTGTGGAGCAATTCCCGAAGGAACAATAGATTCCGAATTATTCGGGCATGAAAAAGGAGCCTTCACGGGAGCTACAGCAACCAGAAAAGGATATTTTGAAGTGGCAGACGGCGGAACTATTTTCCTGGATGAAGTAGGAGAACTTCCTTTACAGACACAGGTTCGTCTTTTAAGAGTTCTGGAAAGCGGGGAATTTATGAAAGTAGGATCTTCACAGGTACAGAAAACCAATGTGAGAATCGTAGCGGCTACCAACGTCAATATGATGAAAGCAATTCATGACGGAAGATTCCGGGAGGATCTGTACTACCGTCTGAATACCGTTCAGATTGATATGCCGCCGTTAAGAGAGAGAAAAGGAGACATCCATTTATTATTCCGGAAATTTGCGATAGATTTCGCAGAAAAATACAGAATGCCTGAGCTGGAGCTGGAGCCCAGTGCAGTTCATTACATTGAAAGTTATTCTTTCCCCGGCAACGTCCGTCAGTTGAGAAACCTGGTAGAGCAGATGACCGTTGTGGAAAGAAACAGAAATATTACGGCAGAAAAGCTTGCAGAGTATATCCCGATGGAAACCCACCTTCCTATGGTGGTGAATACACCAAATACTCCAAAGCAGAACGATTTTGGCAGTGAAAGAGAAATTATGTATAAAATTCTCTTTGATATGAGAAGCGATATTAATGATTTAAAATCCTTAACTTCGGAATTGATCAAAAACAGGGGAACAGGTGATCTGAGTAATCATGAGAAAAACCTGATCAACAGGATTTATACCCCGGAAAGCCAGTCGCAGGTAAACTCAGGATCTTTGCTGTATTTTGAAAATAATAATAATGATACGCCGGCAGTTCAGACCCCTACGATCATTTCAACACCTGAAGACAGCTACGAAGATATAGAAGATATTGAGGTGGAAGAAAACAGACCGGAATCTCTTTCCCTTCAGAATAATGAAAAAGACCTGATCATTAAAGCTTTAGAGAAGCATAAAGGCCGTAGAAACAGAGCTGCAGATGAGTTGGGGATTTCGCAGAGAACTTTATACAGAAAGATAAAACAGTATAATCTGGAAGATTAATAGGCTGACTTTTAAAAGCCCGGAAATTAATTAAGAGGAAAAATAAATAAGAAAAATGAGGAGTAAGATCAAAAATATTAATCTCAGACAAACAATCCTTACAGGAGTTCTTTTTGCACTGCTGGGAACTTTACATTCATGCTATTCCTTTAGCGGGTCATCCCTGAAAGGCGAGCAAACCGTTCAGATCAATGAGTTTCCCAATAATGCACCCCTTGTAAACCCAACATTATCCCAACAGTTCTCTACAGATATTCAGAACAGATTTTTACAGAGAACAACACTGAAGGGAACCAAAGAAAATCCTGATATGCTGATAGAAGGTGAGATTACAGATTATTCCATCACTCCTACTACGATCAGCTCCAATACGCAGACCAATTCTGCCGGAGGAGTTATTCAGCAGGCTCAGAATAAACTTACAATTACGGTAAAAGTGCATTATGAAAATAAAGTACGCCCTGATGCCAGTTTTGACAGAACCTATACTGATGAAGCAGCTTTCAACAGCAATTTATCACAGAATGATATCGAAACGTCACAGGTGAAAATCGTTACTGAAAGGATAATTAATAAAATTTTTAACGACATTGTAGCGAATTGGTAAGATGAATCCAAGAGTTTTAGAATTAATAAAAAATCCGAAAAATATTCAGTCAGAAGACCTGGGGCTTTTGAAAGAAGAGATTCACGCTTTTCCTTATATTCAAAATATCAGGGCGCTTCACCTGTATGGAGTGCACCTGTATGAAAAAGAAAACTATCAGAAAGAACTTTCTGTCACGGCGGCCTATACCACAGATAAAAAGATTCTTTACCAGCTGATCAACGGAAAGATCAGGCAGGAAACCAAAAAGGAACCTGCTGTGGAAGCCCAACCTTCCAAAACAGTTGAAAAAACAACTCAGTTTGCATATAAGAGCAAAGCATTCCCTATCAAAAGAGAAGAGGAGATTACCGCTGAAGAGAAAGCTAAAGAAGAGGTAAATGCTTGCATATTGCCAATATCGCACGATGTAAAGCCTGTCTTTGTGAACGGAGAGCGAAACAGAATTCTGTTTGAAGGAGAAGAAAACTTCCTGGATGAAGAAAATTCTGAAACAATAGATATTGAATCCACTTTGGAATCAGGAACACTGGTAACCCAAAAAGCAGAACCTGTTCAAAATACAGAGCAAATTCAGGCCGAAACAAATGAAAATACCGGCGAAAACTTTAGCCCGGAAACGGTTATCAATGAAGATGAAATTTTATCTGAATCTGAAAGAGCAAAAGTAGAAGAGGAAGAAAATGTTAGCTTCCAGGAAGTAGAACCTTTATTGCCGGAAGTGGAAATTGAAGACAATGCAGGAGAAAATACTCATACGGAAAATGCTGATAACGAAGATGAGGTTTCGTCTGAATCCGGGGAGGAAAAAACAGAGAATGTAACCCTTCACGAAGCGAAATCTACACTGCCGGAAGTGGATGCTGAAGAAAATGCAGGTGAAAACTTTACTCCGGAAATCGTTATTAACGAAGATGAAATTTCATCCGGGCCGGAAGAAACAAAAGTAGAACAGGAAGACAATACCAGCTTTCAGGAGATAGAATCTATACTTCCCGAAGTAACAATTGAAGACAATACAAGTGAAGAGCCGTCAGATGCTGAACCCGTTACTGGAAATAAAGAAATTTCCGCTTCGGAAACAGCACTGCAGGCAGAAGAATCTGACGCTGAAATAAGCTTCCATGGAACGGAAACTTTCCTTCCGGATGTTAAAATACAGACTTCCAGCGACGAAATCTCCCAATCAGCTAAAATTTCTCAGCCTACCCCTGGTATAAATAAACATGAGGAGGAAATGAGACGCCTGATCGAAGAAGTTGAAAAAAAGATGAAGGAAACGAAATCTGCTCCTCAGAAAGAAGAAGAAACAGAATCAGTGCCGGATCATGAAATCAGCTTTGCAGAAACCCAGAGCTTCCATTTCTGGTCCAACAGTGAAGAATCTCCGGCGTCGGAAGAAGTAAAAACAGAAGAAACGGTACAGGAAGAACAGTCTGAAGTTCAGGCTCAGAAACCGGAACCGGCGGCAGCTGAAGAACCGAAAGAAGAAATTATCACAGAAGAGATTCCGGAAACTCAGACTACAACCTGGAAGCCAATGAGCGTTGAGTCTAATATGCCTGATTCTTTAATCAGTAAAACAGTTGAAAGTCAGTCTTCTGTATCAGGGGAGACGGCGAAAGAAATTCCCGCTGCTGATGAAAAACCTGTCATACCAACTGAAGATAAAGTAGCTGAAATATCAGAAGAGGCTTCTGAGGAAGAAATGATACCAGCTGCAGAAGAAGTTTCTGACACTGCAGATAAGGCTCAGAATACAGACCATCTTACAGAAAGTGAAATACCTGTTGTAAAAGATGAAGAAGTTCCTGTAATGAATGTCTCATTCTTTGGAACAGATATTTCAAGTTTAAGTGTTGAAGAAAAGCAGAAGGAAAATAAAAAAGAACCTGCGGCAGAAAATCCGGCTCAGGAGATTACAATGAAAAATCCTTCCCAACCTTTGGCTGACAGTAACGTTCTAGGATTTATCAATACATGGCAAAGCTGGCTG
Organism: Chryseobacterium arthrosphaerae; assembly: GCF_001684965.1. Lineage (NCBI taxonomy): Bacteria > Pseudomonadati > Bacteroidota > Flavobacteriia > Flavobacteriales > Weeksellaceae > Chryseobacterium > Chryseobacterium arthrosphaerae. The sequence goes on from NZ_MAYG01000031.1 coordinate 53,641, forward strand.
AAGATCGACAGGACAGAAGAAATTGAAAAGGAAAAAGAAGTCATTAAAGAAAAAGCGATTGAAAACTTCATTGAGAACAATCCTAAAATAAGTCAGTTAAAAGAAGAAAGTACCTATGTGGTGAAAGAAAAGAATGATGACATTTCCCACCTGATGACAGAAACGCTGGCTAACCTTTATTTTGAGCAGAAATTATACAGTAAGGCAGTTAAAGCATTTGAGATCTTAAAGAAAAAATATCCTGAAAAAGCAGACTATTTCAATGCGAAGATCAAAGATGTCAATGATAGCAAAAGCGGTAAATAGATGAGAATATACCTGACATATCTGTTTCTGTTGGGTTTTTTATCGCTTTCATCAGCTCAGATAAGGCTTGATGAAGAATTTCCGGTCAATATATTTAAATATGAAACCACAATTTCTGTAAAGCATTTAAGTGAAGAGACTTCAATAAGCAGACTGCATGAACTGCCTCAGTCAAAACTATTGATGCATAACGGGTGGAATTCGGTAGGATCATCTTATAATTCGCTTCCCGGAATAGTTGCATCGGCATCTTTTGAAAAAATTAATACGAAAGATAAATATTGTAGCTTCTTCGGTTCCGTATTGGTAAACTATAGCAAAGGAATTTTTGAAGTTGAAATTGAAGCACACTCTTTTGATAAATTTTTATCCGGTGGAAAGCCCGGCTCTCAAAGGGATGCAGATTGTTTGAAATATTATCAGGAAACGATGAGGGAATTTATTCCTCTGATTACAGAATATCTTTCCGGAAAACCTGCCATACAGGAAAATCACAATGAAATGCTTGATAAAGCGGCCAATCTTACCGCTGAAGGAAAGAGTTTGGAAGCCTTAAAGATATATAATAAAGTCTTAGCTACAGACCCGGACAACCCATTGGCTCTTTTCAATAAAGCCCAGATTTTATTCTCTTTAAAAAAATATACAGAAACCCTTAATGTCATTCTGAGGGCAGAAAAAGGAAAAGGTATATCAGATTTTGATATCAGTACGTATAAAAGCATGAAAATTCAGGTGCTGCTTCTCACAAAACAGAATGACAGAGCAATAGCAGAAATCAACAAAGCACTCCAGTATGCTGAAAGTATTACCCCGGAAAAAGCTTTTGAAGCAGATGAAGATGAGAATGGAGAGCTATTGCTAAAACCTTCGGAAAAAACAGGATTGCTGTTAAAATGCGTCGGATATCTTCAGATGCTCAATAGAAATAGAGAAGCTCTGATTGCCCTGAAAAAATATGAAGCGCTGATTCCTGAACAGAACAGAAAACTTTTCAATCTGTTATTCAATTACTATTGCCAGCTGAAATCCCCTGAAAATGCTGAAAGAGTGCGTCTGCTGATTTCCAGGGATGATCCCGGGGCAGACCTGAAGTGTAAAAACTAATGTCCCGTACTTCTTTTTCGCAGTTTCCTCCATGCTTTCCGTCCGTAGACAATAACCAGGATAAGTAAAATAATGGCTGCAATCGCTGCTATTATCGGTGCTGCCATTGCAAGAACAGTCATCATACCTGCACCGGCTGTTTCAGTGGTTCCCACTACAGAATTTCCAAGACCTCCCGTGGTTGCGGTAGAAGCAGCCCGTATTCCTGCAAAACCAGAGCTGATGGTAGCCGCAGTTCCTCCGCCCGCAATTAATGCTAAAGCCCACTGAGGAAAAGTACCCAGGTCTGCAAACTGACTTGCAAACAGGATAGAACCCGCCACAGTAGCCATAGGAATAGAAACCGTATCCAGTAAATGATCTATAAAAGGAATATAATAGGCAAGAATTTCAGCCACCGTTGCAATTCCTGTCGTTATAAGGGCAGGCAGGCCTGAAAGCCATTCAAAATGCTCATTCATCGGAATCCAATGGAAATAAGAAGCAAGACTTACGATAAACATGGGCAGAAAAACCCGGAAGCCTGTTGCAGCAGCTAATCCGATGCCTATAAATGCACTCAGTACATAAGAAAGATAGGGAATATTGTCTAACATTTTAATTTTCAGATTTATTGTTTTCCCTAAAAGTACAAAAAGTATATGAGAACAGAATAGATTTACAAGGTATAGTGCTTAATTTCAACAGAATTATATTTTCTGAAGAATAAAAACCTTTGAGTCGGTAAAATTAATGAAAAATCAGTTTATTTATTGGTTTTCAATTAATTACATAAGTGTCTTGGTTGCGCATTACAGATTGATCTGTCTCATCCGTGATTGGAAAATGAAAATTGTTGAAAGCCTATTTTTTCTGGGTCTCACAAAGCCTGATAAACTGAGCTTCCACATCCTGAAGCCTGGGAGGCATCTCTGAAGAAACCCAAAACAGCATTGCAAGAGTCTTTTTCCCAAAAGCTTCATGAAATAAATCCTTATTCAGCCGATAGCATTCTCTCAGCAGCCTTTTGATGCGGTTTCTGTGTACCGCTCTTTTAAAATATCTTTTAGAAACTGAAACCCCGAACTTGGTAGCCTCTACAGGAGCAGTAGGTTTATCCTTCAGTATAATGATTCTCAGATTTCCGGAAGTTCTCCATTTACCTTTATCAAAAAGTAAACTGATCTCTGTATTTTTTTTAAGCTTTTCCGCTCTGGGATATTTGGAATTCTGCATTAATCTTTTTTCACTAAATAATTGATCACTTCAGCAGCAGCATACAATCCGAAAATAGCAGGAATAAAGCTGATAGTACCGTAAAATGATTTTTTGAAGTTGCTTCCGTCAGTCATTTTCAGGCTTTCCTCCTTTTGAATTTCATTAGAAAATACACATCGGAAACCTTTATTGATCTTTTCCTTCTTCAGCCTTTTTCGGACCTGTTTGGCAAGGAAACAGTTGTGGGTTTTGCTGATATCTCTTACCATCACCATGCTCGGGTCGGTTTTTCCCCCGGCACCCATTGAACTTACAATTTTGATTTTTCTCCTTCTGGCAGATTTTATCAGGCAGATCTTTGGAGTTACACTGTCGATACAGTCAAGAACATAATCAAACTTTCCGGAATCAAGAACTTCATCCATCCTTTCAGGATTCAGGAATTCATTGATTTTGATGAGGTTCAGCTGGGGATTGATGTCCAGCAGTCTTTCTGCGACTACTTCCACCTTATGTTTTCCAACCGTGGAATGTAAAGCAGGAAGCTGTCTGTTGATATTGGTGATGTCTACCGTATCACCGTCCACAATCGTCATATTGCCTACTCCGGCTCTGGCAAGGAATTCTGCGGCAAAAGAACCTACCCCGCCCAGGCCAACTACAAGCACATTGGCCCTGATCAGCTTTTCCAATCCATCTTCCTTTATCAGAAGTTCCGTTCTCTCCAGCCAGTATTTATCCATTTTTTATCGTGTGTAAATTGTCTAAAATTTGTTCGTTCAGTTGTTCCAAAGTAATTCCTTTTATTTCCGAAACCTTTACATACAGTTCTTCGATGTTAAAATCTTCATTGTCAGTCTCTAAAAAGAATTGATTCAGGGGGGTGTTTTTTAAAATATCCTGCAAAGATAAATTATACAAAACAGCTTTTCCAAAACTCAGGTAAAAATTATTGGCTAAAAGATCTGATGCAATCCGCTGCTTCTTGTTAAAACCGTGGATAATCATCGGCTGGCTGGCTTTTTTCCTAAAAGAAATAACTTCATAGAATTTTCTGACACAATGTACGATGATGGGTTTTTTTACCTCATTTGCGATGTTGATCTGTCTTAAAAAGACCTCCTCCTGAATTTTCTGGTCCACAGGAACAAGAGAGTCCAGCCCACATTCTCCTATAGCAAAGCAGTTGTTAAACATCATACCTTTCATCCACGAAAACTGCGTTTCCAGATCATCTGCCGCAATATCTTTGGGGTGAATTCCTATAGAATACGGAAAATCCGGTGGAATTCCTTCGGTATCCAGATTGTAAATTCCGTTTCTGATGTATTTCTTATGGTGATGAAAATCAAAAAATTCCATTTTCAAAAATAATCTTTTCCGGAAATAATGTAAAAATTATTAAACGATCGTTTATAAATCTGTTAAAAATTTCTTAACTTTACTCAAACTGCACTTTATGAAAAAAAAATTTACGGAAAAACAGATTCACATATTGGATATTGCGGAAGAGCTGATCGCAAAAAAAGGATATGAAGGAACTTCTGTAAGGGATATCTGTTCCAAGGCAAACATTAATGTCGCCATGATCTCTTATTACTTCGGTTCTAAAGAGAAAATGATGTCTTACCTTTATCAGTACAGGGTTCTGAAGACCAGAGAAAACTTTTCAGAATTTGCCGACACCATTAAAGAAGGAAAACCTGAAATGCAGATGCGTGAAATGATCAAGTATATCGTTTCCCAGCTGTTCAAGTACAATTATTTCCACGGATTTGTGACCCAGGAACTCCGCCATACAGAAAATCTGAAAGATGAACTGCTGGATTTTTATCAGCTATTTGTGAAGAAACTGGATGAAGTCATTAAAAAAGGGGTTGCCTCCGGAGTTTTCACCTTCACTCCGAAGCCTGAAGATATTCTGACCATGATTATCGGTTCCACATTATTTGTGATCAGGAATAAAAACTTTTATGAACTGTATGTTCCCAGTAAAAATGAAGAGACTTACAACAAAGAAGCCGAAAAAAAGGTGAGAATGAATCTTTTATTAAGCGTTTTTGCCATTTTGGGATACGCTGCAGACTAAAATTACGTTAAATATTCATAAAAAAAAATCTATTGACAAAAAAGTTATATTTTTGCAAATTAGTAAATCGGCTGTATAATCCGAAAACTGTTGAATTTTTTATATGAAAAAATATATTTTAGGTCTTTTTGCTGTAGCAGTGATTGCATCTTGTGTAAGCCAGCAGGAAAGAGCAATGAGAAGTGCAGACAAAGATTTTATCTTAAAAGCGGCTAATGAAAACTTTGCTAAGAAAAAATGGAAAAATGCATTGGCGCTTTATGACAGACTTGCTAATCTTGTAGCAGGAACAGATGATTTTCCTAATGTAGGCTTCAATACCGCATATGCCAACTATTATGACAAAAGTTATAAGCTGGCCGGTCATCAGTTTAAGAATTTTGCAGTGAATTTCCCAAAAGATCCGAGAGCAGAAGAAGCAGCTTATATGTCTGCGTTGTGCTACTATGAAGGATCTATGGATTATAACCTGGATCAGTCCAGTACCGAATTGGCTATTAATGAACTTCAGGATTTCCTGACCAATTATCCGAATTCTGAAAGATCTAAAAATATCTCCCAGCTTATTGATGAGCTGGCTTATAAACTAGAATTTAAAGCATACGAAAACGGACGTCAGTACTTTAAAATGGGGGACTACAAAGCTGCAGGCGTAGCATTGGAAAATGTACTGGAAGACTTCCCAAGTACAAAACTTCGTCCGAAGATCTATGATTATATCATGAAATCCCGTTACGAGCTGGCGATGAAATCTGTTTATAATCTTAAGGAAGAGCGTATTGAAAGTGCCTTAACTTATACAAAACTGGTAGAGAAAGAACTGCCAAATACAGAATATTCAAAATCTGCTGTAGATCTCAGAGGAAAACTGGAGAAAGAAAAACAGAGTTTCGCTGTGGTGAAGAAGCAGACAGAAGAAAGAATGGCTGCATTAAATGCAAAACAGAAAAAACAGGCCGAAAAATTAGCTGAAGCCAATAAAACCGAACAGCAGATCAAAGATCAGATCAGTCATGAAAAGCAGGCAAAGCAGATGCAGAGGGACAGTGCAGCACTTAAGACCCCTCCTCCTGCAGCGACTTTCAAAATTCAAAGATAATTCGTAAATTTGCCATCTTAAAATAAAAATAATTTTCTCAAAATGAGTGTAAAAGATACAAAAGCAGAAGTAAATACTATTACTTACGACAAAGATAAGATTGAAGATAAAGTAGGTTCAATCTATGAAGCTATTGTTATCATGGGAAAGAGAGCAGAGCAGATCAATGCGGAGATCCGTACGGAACTTCACAACAAATTGGATGAATTTGCCGTTCACAATTCTACATTAGAAGAGGTTTTCGAAAACAGAGAGCAGATTGAGATCTCTAAACATTACGAAAAGCTTCCAAAGCCAACTTCAATTGCTATTGAAGAATGGTTAAACGAAGATATCTATTTCAGAAAAACAGAAGACAGAAAGTAATCATCTGTGTTTTTTATAAACAAAGGTCATAAAGGAATGAAGTTCTTTTATGACCTTTGCTGTTTTAAAGCCTGATTGTGCGAAAAAATAAGTATTTTAGTATTTCAAAAAATTAAAACTAAATGAGTGTTTCCGGTAAAAAAATACTGATCGCCGTTTCCGGAGGAATTGCAGCCTACAAAATTCATTTTCTGATAAGGGATTTTGTGAAAAAAGGAGCAGAAGTACAGGTGATAATGACACCCGATTCAGAACATTTTGTAACAAAACTGAGCTTGTCTACCTTGTCTAAAAAGCCTGTTTACTCAGACTTTTATGGCGATAACGGGACGTGGAACAGTCATGTGGAACTGGCATTATGGGCTGATGTGATGATTATAGCGCCCTGTACAGCAAACACCCTGTCTAAAATGGTTCACGGTGCCTGCGATAATCTGGTTATTGCTACTTATATGTCTGCAAAATGTCCGGTTTTCATCGCACCGGCAATGGATTTGGATATGTACGTGCATCCCTCTACAAAAAAGAACCTGGAGCTTGCAGAAAGCTTCGGCCATACCGTAATCCCGGCAGAAAGCGGGGAGTTGGCAAGCGGTCTGACCGGACAGGGAAGGATGGCAGAGCCTGCCACTATTTTTACTACTGTTGAACGATTTTTTGCTGAAGGTGTACAGACCAGAAGCCTTGAAGGAAAAACTGTTTTAATTACAGCAGGGCCCACTTATGAAGCGATTGATCCTGTAAGGTTTATCGGGAATCATTCTTCCGGAAAAATGGGCTTTTCCCTTGCTGAGGAAGCTTCAAAGAGAGGTGCAAAGGTGATTCTTATTTCAGGACCAAGCGTTCAGACTTTAAACGATCCCAATGTGGAATTGCATAAAGTGACTTCCGCTAAAGAAATGCTGGCGAAAGTATTTGAGTTTTACGACAGAGTCGATATCGGAATTGCAAGTGCAGCCGTAGCAGATTATGCCCCGAAAGAAGTGGCCAAAGAAAAGATCAAAAAAAATGATGATAACCTTACCATTGAACTGGTAAAAAATCCGGATATCCTTAAAACAATGGGCGAAAAGAAAACCCATCAGTTTCTGGTAGGATTTGCCCTGGAAACCCAGAATGAAGAAGAAAATGCAAAAGGAAAACTGGAAAAGAAAAATCTGGATATGATTGTCCTGAATTCCCTGCGGGATGAAGGAGCCGGATTTAAAAATGATACCAATAAAATCAAGATATTTACCAAAACAGAAAAAAAAGAATTCGACCTGAAATCTAAAGATGATGTTGCCCGTGATATTCTCAATTTTGTTGAGTCTCAACTTTTAAAATAATTTTAATAAATTTCCGTTCTCAATTTTTAATAGACAATGAAATCGTGAGAAAGACAGATATCTATGAATAAATTACGATTACACACGTCATTTAAAAAACAATAAGTCTCCATATGAAAAAAATTATAAGTTTATTTTTTCTGTTTTTTCTGTATACTCAAAGTTTTTCCCAGGAATTGCTTGCTACAGTTCAGGTAAACTCCCAGCAGATAGGAGGGAGTAACCAGCAGGCTTTTAAAGCACTGGAGAAAAGTCTCAGGGATTTCATCAATAACACGAGCTGGACCGGGAAAAAACTTCAGAATTTTGAAAAAATCAAATGTGGATTTGCCATTGTTATTTCAGAAAGAGACGTGAACAAATTCAAGGGGTCCATTGTTGTTCAGGCAGTACGTCCGGTTTATAATACAAACTATGAAACCCCTCTGCTGAATCTTCAGGATCAGAGATTTGCTTTTGAATATATTGAAAATGAAAACCTTATCTTCAACGAAAGACAGTTTTCAGGTAAAAACCTTACCGATGTGATCAGCTTCTATATTTACCTTATTCTGGGTTATGATGCAGACAGTTTTCAGTCAATGGGAGGAACACAGTGGTTTGCAAAAGCCCAGCAGATCGCTCAGAATTCACAGAACAGAAACTATGAAGGTTGGAATACCATCAACGAACCGAGAAGCCGTACCATCCTGATCAATGAAATTATCAACCCGAACTGGAGCCAGTTACGCTCTACAATTTATACTTATCACAGAGCCGGGCTGGATAATCTTTTCAACCAGGATCAGACTGCCGGGAAAAAAGTGATCTTTGATGCCCTGATGCAGTTGAAAATGTATGAAAACTCCTTTCAGCAGGCATTCTTTTTCAATCTTTTCATGGATACCAAAAGTGATGAGATCTTCAATATTTTCAATTCCGGAAATAATGGAGGCCTGATGCTTAACGATTTAAAGCAGACCATGATCATCCTTTCTCCAAAAAATATTGATAATAAGTGGAATAAATGGAAGGTCTAGGCATCTGTCTATGATCTTTCGCACAGAGGTTCTTTGTTTTTATAAATAAAATGATCACCATTCCTGCTGCAGGATTTTGATTTTTTTATATGTATTTCATATTATTTTCTATATTTGTTATAATAGGATTCATTAATTAGCACCAAATTTTAAATAATAATTAGTATGAAAACAAAAATCAAAGCACAAAAGCTTACCAGAGACCAGCAAAAAAATATTTTAGGAAGTGGCCCGATTTCTTACGGATGCAGTGGCTGCTGCCTGTGGTCAAATCAGGATGGCGTAAGAACATGTATAGGATATTATCCTCCTAACAGGGATTGTACATGCATGGTTTAATAATCTGTATTGAAACATAATGATAAAGCCGTATGAAGAAAGGAAAAATTTCCGGTTACGGCTATAATTTTAAAGTAACCCTTAAAGCCTTCAATAGCTGTAAGGGTTATTTTTTGGATCAGTATTAAGATAACATGAATGATTTCGCGGTAAAAGAGATTGTCATTTAGGGATCTGTGAAGGGGAATTTCTCTTTCAATAAAGGGATTTAAAAAATTTAATAGGATTGCCATACCCTGACTATTGAATACTGATTTCTAAAGTTCTATATTTGCATTTAAAGTAATCCGTCATTTATCAATGCTTTCGAGAATTTACATTAAAAATTTTGCTCTGATTGATACCCTTGATGTATCATTGAAAAATGGTTTACAGGTCATTACCGGTGAAACAGGAGCAGGAAAATCTATCATTTTAGGAGCCCTTCGCCTGATTTTGGGCGAAAGAGCTGATGTAAAATCCATTGCCAAAGCGGAAGAAAAAAGCGTGGTGGAAACTGAGTTTAATCTTAACAACCAGTTTAAGAAATTCTTCATCGAAAATGACCTGGATTACGAGCATCAGACTATTATCAGAAGAGAGATCCTTCCTTCAGGGAAATCCAGGGCATTTATCAACGATGTTCCTGTGACGCTGGATGTTCTCCGGGAACTTTCTTCCCAGCTGATCGATATCCACTCCCAGTTTGAAACCTCCAATCTTTTTACCTCAGAATATCAGTTTAAAATTATTGACGGACTTTCCGAAAATAAAAAGATCATCGAAGAATATCAGCAGCAATTTTCTGACTTTCAGAACCTGAAGGTCCTCCTTAAAAAGTTGAAGGTACAGCTTTCAGAAGCCAATAAAGAAAGTGATTATAAAGAATTTCTACTCAATGAGCTGGAAGAGCTGAAGCTTGATGATATAGATTTTGAGGATATTAAGAACCAGCTTTCCATTCAGGAAAATGCAGGCATGATCTCAGAAAATGTTGGGCAGATCTTGTCCCGCTTTCATCAGGAGGAAATCGGAATTCTTTCTTTCTTTAATGAAGCTAAAGCCAAGCTTTCGAAGATTTCCGGGGTTTCTGCCAGCTTTGCAGAGCTTGATCAAAGGCTGGAAACCTCTTTTGTGGAATTAAAAGATATCATTTCCGAGCTGGAACATGAGGCCGAGCGGGTTGAGATCAATCCTGAAAATTTACTGTATCTTACAGATCTTAATAATAAAATCAATGCTTTGTTCCTGAAGCATAATGTTTCGGATCCTGAAGAACTGATAGAAATCAGAAACCAGCTGGCCGGTGATCAGAAAGGAGCATCCGAGCTGGAATTACAGATTACAGAAACAGAAGAAAGTATTGCTGAAAAAGAAAAGCAGTTACAGGTTCTTGCTGAAAAACTGTCAAAAAACCGCAAAAAAAATATTCCTGTCTTTATAAAAAAAGCAGAAAACCTTCTAAAAAAACTGGGACTTGAAAAAGCAAAAGTAGATATAGAATTGCAGGATGTTCAGGAGTTCAATCCATTTGGAAAAGAGAATATCCAACTGCTATTCCAGGCCAATTCCGGTTTCCCGTTAAAGCCGATTCAGACTGCTATTTCAGGAGGTGAAAGATCAAGAGTAATGCTTGCCGTAAAGAAAATCATTGCAGAAAGTGATGAGCTTCCTACCCTTATTTTAGATGAAATTGACACCGGAGTTTCCGGTAAAGTAGCCGAAGAGATCGGAAATCTGATGCGTGAAATGTCTGCCGATATGCAATTGATCGTGATTTCTCACCTGGCACAGGTGGCTGCAAAAGGAAATGACAACTATAAAGTAGTGAAGCAGGACATTGCGGGAAGAACACAATCTACCATCATCCCTCTGAACGATGATGAAAAACTGAATGAAATTGCACAGCTTCTTTCCGGAAGTAAAATCACTGAAGCAGCTTTGGCGCAGGCGAAAGAGCTTATAGGGTAGAGCCTGAACCGCAAACTTTTAATGATTCCTGTGTCTATTCTTTGATGATAGAATGATATTCGTGGGAAATTTGTAACGTTTTCTGTATTATACTTACTAATGTAGAAAACTAACATATGTTTCTGAAGTTCCTCAGGCTTGAAATCAAAAGCTTTTTCCGTGGCAGCTCTTTAGGGATCAATCTCGCCATGAAAATTTTCCGTTTTATAGGAATTCTTTATTTCATGGGATGTCTTGTAGGTGGTGCTTTTCTTGTTTTTTTCTATGTACAGGAAGAATTGCATCAGGATCCTTTGAAGCTGGTATCAAAATTCATGATCGTGGCCTGGATTATTGATCTTGTGCTGAAATACCTCTGGCAGGAAATCCCCACACAGAATATAAAACCATTTCTTACGCTGAATATCAGAAAAAATACGCTGGTCAATTATATGCTGATCAAAACTTTTCTTTCAGCATTCAGCTGGCTCAGTTCACTTTTCTTTATTACCTTTTCTGCCATTGCATTATTCAACGGATATAGCATTGCTGGCGTATTGGTGTGGCTGATCGGAATTATCTCGCTGCTTTACCTGAATAACTTTATCAATATTTTCTTTAACGGGAAAGAAATTCTGGCCACTGTAGTCGGAATATGCTTTTTGGGCATCGGAGCCCTGGCTTATTACAGTATTGTTCCCGTTCTGTATTATTCCGAATCCGTTTTCTATAGCTTTTATGATAAGCCTTATTATGCTTTGATTCCGGTTGCTTTATTTGTCGGCTTATGGGCTTTGTGTTTCAGGTATCTCCGGAAAGAATTCTACCTGGATCAGGGGCTTGAAGCCAAAAAAACCGTAGGGAAAACAGAAAATATTGCTTTTTTAAATAAGTATGGCGCTATTGGGACATTTATCAACAATGATATTAAAATGTTGAAACGTAATAAAGTGACAAAAGGCATTTTGCTGGGGAGTTTTATGTTTCTGTTTTACGGACTTTTAATGCTCACATCATCACTGTATAAAACACCGGCCATGATTATGGTGATGGGACTTTTTGTAACGGGAGGATTTCAGTTTTTATTCGGACAGAGAGTTCCGGCCTTCGATAGTTCCTATTATCCGCTGATGATGACGCTGAATGTCCCCTACAAAGAATATCTGAAGGCCAAATGGTGGCTGATGAATATCATAACAGGGGTTTCCATGATCATTGCCCTGTTCTATACTTACTTTGGCTGGGAATTGTATATTACCTTCCTGGCGGCAGGAATATATAATATCGGAGTAAATTCTCAATTTACATTATGGTCGGGAGCATTCAATAAAACCCAGATCGATCTTAATTCAAAAGAAAAAAGAGTCGGTCAGAAGGGAAGTTTCAATATGGTTGCCTTGCTTCTGCTTATTCCCAAAATGATACTCCCGATGGGTGTTTTTGCTTTGGCAAAGTATTTCTTCGGAATTACAGCAGGGGTGGTGAGTATTGCGGTTATAGGACTTGCAGGTTTTTTATTGAGAGAAAAGATCTTCGATATTATCGTCAAACATTATAAAAAAGAAAAATACAGCACATTGGATGCTTTTAAAAATAAAGAATAAGCCATGATCAGTATAAATAATCTATCCAAAACATACGGAACGGCAACGGTTCTGAGTATTGAACATCTTGAGATTCCAAACGGCGAAACTTTTGGCCTCGTAGGAAATAACGGGGCAGGAAAGACCACTCTTTTCAGCCTGATGCTGGACCTGATTCAGGCTACAACAGGTTTTGTAAGTATTGACGGAATAAAAGTAAATGAATCGGAAGCCTGGAAAAATAAAGTTTCAGCTTTTGTAGATGATACCTTTCTCATCGGCTATCTGACTCCGGAGGAATATTTTTATTTTATTGGGGAGCTCAGAGGTCAGAACAAAGCTTCCGTAGACGAATTTCTGAAACCTTTTTACGATTTTTTCAACGGAGAGATCCTTAAATCAGGGAAATATATCCGTGACCTTTCAAAAGGAAATCAGAAAAAAGTAGGTATTGTAGGGGCTATCATCGGAAACCCGGAAATCATTATTCTCGATGAGCCTTTTGCCAATCTCGACCCGTCTACCCAGATCAAACTTAAAAATCTGATCCGGGAATTGTCTAAGCAGGATGGAGTGACCTTTCTGATCTCGAGCCACGACCTGTCTCATACCACAGAGGTTTGTAACAGAATTGTAGTGGTAAACAAAGGACAGATGGTAAAGGATATCCGGACCAACCCTGAAACGCTGAAAGATCTGGAACAGTACTTTGCAGATCAGGTTTCCGGATCAGAAATCAGATAAATAAAAGTATAGAGAGGTAGGAAAGCTTGTTTTTTCTGCCTTTTTTAATGAATAGAACAGCTTTAGAGTAAAAAAATATTTTTTTGTGTAACCTTTTTCAATTTTTATTGTCTTTAGATTAGAAACAGCATTAGAATGAAACTTTTGTTCGGAAATAAAAAGGATGATCTGCTAAGCCGCCTGAAGAAACAGGATCCGGCAGCACAGAAACTTTTCTATGATCAGAATGTGAAAAAATTTCTGAGTATAAGCAAAAGCTATGTCAGTGATGGGTATCAGGCTGAAGATTGTCTCATTAAAGCATTCTGTAAAATCTTTAAACATATAGAGAGCTTCAGAGGGGAATCAAACCTGGAGAGTTGGGCAAGACGGATTGTTGTAAACGAATGCCTGAATTTTATCAAAAGCCATAAAACGGTATTCTATCTGGATGAGATCAATCAGTCTTTTCATGAGGATTTTCACGAGCCGGACATTGATTTTGATTTTAATGCGCAGGATTTGCTGGATCAGCTGCCGGATGCGTACAGGATGGTTTTCAATCTTTATGTGCTGGAAGAGTATTCCCATCAGGAAATTGCCGATACTTTGCAGATCTCAACGGCGGTGAGCAAAACACAATTGTTCCGGGCAAAGGAAAAATTAAGAAAGATTTACTTTCAACAACAAAAAAAAATGAAAAATGAACACGTCTAAAGATAACCTTGAGTTCCAGATCAAAAAGCAGATCGATGAACGGGAAATTGCCCCTTCACGGGATCTTTGGTCTGAAATTGAGCTTCAGAATACAATGAATGCCCAATCTAAATTCAAAATAAACCGGTTGCTGATGGCAGCGTGCCTGATATTAGCTTTCAGCCTCGGAACCGTTCTGTATTTCCTTAGCGGATCTTCTGAAACCCAGCCGCAGATCGTAGAAACAGCTGTACATTCTAGTGATCAGCAGCATATTGTAAAAGAACCTGCTCAGAATAACGTTGCTCTGGCGACCCGGGAAAACGGAAAAAAAGAAGTGAAAAAAATAGCTTCTCCACAGGAAACGGAAACCATTTCCGCACTGGCTGTTGACGAAAAGAAAGTGATCCTTAAAGACGCCGCTTCCGATAAAAAGCTTGTTCCTATTCAGATTTCTAACCCGAAAATTATCGCCAAAGCCGATTCTGCGAAAATTCCGGGCAAAAAGAAAAAATATGTAGACCCTTCTACACTGCTCTTTTCAGTAGAACATAAAGACGTCATCGAAAAAACAAAAGACGGGAGCAATGTTGCCACAATAGAGCTGAATGCCAAATAATTTATCCGTAAAATAATTAAAACTTAATACTATGATCAAGAAATTAATCCTGATGGGATTGGTGTGCTTTTTCTCAGCATCATTCCATGCACAAAAGACATTGAATATCAATCTGTCTTCTAAAAAGGATACTGAAGTAAGCCCGATTGTGAAAGAGAAGGTAGAGGAATATGCAGCTAAGATCAATGCGATCATTCAGGAAGAAAAAAAGCTGATGGAGGCTGAACTTGAGGTCCTGAAAGCCAGAAATCTTGATAAAGCCGATTTCGACAGAGAAAAAGCTCAGGTTGCTGACCGTTATTCTGAAAAAATGGATAAAAGAATTGAAGAACTGGGATTTGACCTGGATGATGTTATTCAGAAGCAGGTAAGATACTCACTTTTAAATACAGATGTTACTTCTAACGAAGAACTTAAAGAAAAGCTTTTGAAGAAATTCCGTCCTACTAGAAGCTTTACAGGGTACTTTTCTTATGGGATCATGACGTTGACGAATAATCTTTCAGACAATGAACTGGATAAAAATATCGGCTATGCCAACAATCTTGAATTTGGGCTGAAACTGAATTATCAGCTTAGCAGAACAAGTCCATGGGCTGTTATTTCCGGATTGGGATTTTCATGGAGAACCATCAGAGCGGATAATAATATGTTTTTTACAAAAGATCCCGGATATGGAGTTGCCCTTAGCCAATATAACGGGAACCTGGATAAAAGTAAATTGAGAACAGGTTATATCATGGTTCCCCTCGGAATGCAGTACAATTTCTCAAAGCTTAAAAATGCAGGAATGGACATCCAGTACCGCAGCTACGGCAGAGGATTCAAAATAGCTGCTAATGTATATGGTGGGGTAAAAATGTCTACCAACAATATTGTAAAAGGAAATGACGGGGAAATCAGAGACAGGGGAAATTATCAGGTAAATCCTTTTGTATACGGAGGACAGCTGACATTCTCTTATAACGGTTTCAGCCTTTTTGTGAAAAAAGATTTCAGTAATTACTTTAAAGACAGCTATTTTAAGAATGATAAAGCACTGATCTTTGGGTTAGCTATCGGATTAGATTAAATAATAGCATTCATATTAACTCAAAACTCCGGAGACATTTTGGACTCCGGAGTTTTATTATAAATCTATGAATAAAATTGGATGTTCTTATTTCAGGCTTCCCACCATATCTTCGGGTTTTACCCACTCATCAAACTGTTCTGCTGTAACAAGGCCCAGATTGATCGCTTCTTCCTTAAGTGTTGTACCGTTCTTATGAGCTGTTTTGGCAATTTTTGCTGCATTTTCATACCCGATATGAGTATTCAGGGCTGTAACAAGCATTAAAGATTTATCTACCAGTTCTTTAATTCTCTCATGATTAGGCTCAATACCGACTGCACAGTGATCATTGAATGAAATACATGCATCAGCGATCAGTTGGGCAGACTGTAAGAAATTGTAAGCCATTACCGGTTTAAACACATTCAGCTCATAGTTACCCTGGGTTCCTGCAAAAGAAATCGTCGTATCATTTCCCAGAACCTGGGCACAAACCATAGTTAATGCTTCGTTCTGAGTAGGATTTACTTTCCCCGGCATAATAGAAGATCCCGGTTCGTTTTCAGGGATAAAGATTTCCCCGATTCCTGAACGTGGTCCTGAAGCAAGCAATCTGATATCCTGAGCGATTTTGAATAATGAAACAGCAAGCTGTTTTAAAGCACCGTGACTTTCAACAATGGCGTCATGAGCAGCCAGTGCCTCAAATTTATTTTCTGCGGTAATGAAAGGAAGGTTTGTAAACCGGGCAATATATTCAGCTACTTTTACATCGTAACCGTTAGGAGTGTTCAATCCTGTACCTACAGCTGTTCCTCCTAATGCAAGTTCGGAAAGGTGAGGTAAAGTATTTTTTAAAGCCCTCAGGCCAAACTCCAGCTGGGCTACATATCCTGAAAATTCCTGTCCAAGAGTAAGTGGTGTAGCATCCATCAGGTGGGTTCTTCCGATCTTTACCACATCTTTGAATGCCTGAGACTTTTCAGCAAGGGTATTTTTAAGCTTTTCTACGGCAGGGATGGTAACTTCCACCACTTTTTTATAAGCAGCAATGTGCATAGCAGTAGGATAGGTGTCGTTGGATGACTGAGATTTATTCACATCATCATTGGGGTGAATCTCAGATTTTTCTCCTAAAGTTCCGCCGTTATTCACATGGGCTCTGTTTGAAATTACTTCATTGACATTCATGTTCGATTGCGTTCCCGAGCCGGTCTGCCAGATTACCAGAGGAAACTGATCATTGAGTTTACCTTCAAGGATTTCTTCACAAACTTTGGCGATCATATCCCTTTTCTCTGCCGGAAGCACGCCCAGGTCGGTGTTGGTAAATGCTGCTGCTTTTTTCAGATAAGCAAAAGCCTCAATAATCTCGTGCGGCATTGAACCTTCCGGTCCGATTTTGAAATTATTTCTGGAACGTTCCGTCTGTGCACCCCAAAGCTTGTCTGCAGGAACCTGCACTTCTCCCATGGTGTCTTTTTCTATTCTGTAATTCATTGTGATTGAAATTTTTATAAAGTTACTGATAACCGAAGAATTTCACAATTTATAATCATTATAAATATCAATTGAAATGACTGATTTTACTCATATTTTTTTAATGGAAGCCGTATTTTTGTACAAACAAAAAATTGAATGGAATTTAGATATCAGGATCCGTATCCAATTCAGAAAGATGATACGGTGTACAAAAAGCTTACATCAGATTATGTAAAGGTTGAAAAACTTGGAGACAGGGAAATTTTAACTGTTGACCCAAAAGGATTGGAATTATTGGCTGAGGAAGCTATGGCAGACGTTTCATTCATGTTACGTTCCTCTCATCTGGAGAGTCTTAAAAGAATCATTGATGATCCGGAAGCTACGGATAATGACAGATTCGTTGCTTATAACCTTTTACAGAATGCTGCGGTAGCTGCTGAAGGAGCACTTCCTTCCTGCCAGGATACAGGAACTGCAATTGTAATGGGTAAAAAAGGTGAAAACGTTTATACCGGAGTAGATGACGGGGAGTACCTGAGCAAAGGAATATACAATACCTATCAAAAAAGAAACCTGAGATATTCACAGGTGGTTCCTTTAACCATGTTTGATGAGAAGAATTCAGGGTCAAACCTTCCGGCACAGATCGATATCTATGCTAAAAAAGGAGATTACTATGAATTCTTATTTTTAACGAAGGGTGGAGGTTCTGCGAATAAAACATTCTTATACCAGAAGACCAAGTCTTTACTGAACGAAAAATCTCTTGAAGAATTCATCAAAGAAAAGATATCAGATCTTGGAACGGCAGCCTGCCCGCCTTACCACTTAGCTTTGGTGATCGGGGGAACTTCTGCAGAGGCCAACCTTGCCGCTGTAAAGAAAGCTTCCGCAAAATATTATGATAATCTTCCGACAGAAGGAAACGAAGCCGGCCAGGCATTCAGAGACCTTGAATGGGAAGCGAAAGTGCAGAAGATCTGCCAGGAAAGTGCTATCGGAGCACAGTTCGGAGGGAAATACCTTACCCATGACGTAAGAGTGATCAGACTTCCGAGACATGCTGCCTCATGTCCTGTAGGAATGGGAGTATCCTGTTCTGCTGACAGAAATATCAAAGGGAAAATTACAAAAGAAGGAATCTTTCTTGAACAGCTGGAGCAGGATCCTAAGAGATTCTTACCGGCTACCCCTCCGCATTTGGAAGAAGCTGTAGAAATAAACCTGAATAAGCCAATGCCTGAAATTCTGACGGAGCTTTCAAAATATCCGATCAAAACAAGATTAAAACTGAACGGAACACTGATCGTTGCCAGAGATATTGCTCATGCTAAGATCAAAGAGATCATTGACAGCGGTCAGCCAATGCCGGAATACTTCAAAAACCATCCGATCTACTATGCAGGACCTGCAAAAACCCCGGAAGGAATGGCTTCAGGAAGTTTCGGGCCTACTACTGCCGGAAGAATGGATGTATACGTAGATGAATTCCAGAGCCATGGAGGAAGTATGATCATGCTGGCAAAAGGAAACAGAAGTAAAGATGTGACCAATGCCTGCAACAAATACGGAGGTTTCTACCTGGGATCCATCGGAGGGCCTGCAGCAATTCTTGCAAAAGACAATATTGTGTCTGTAGATGTGGTAGACTTCCCGGAATTAGGAATGGAAGCTGTAAGAAAAATTGAAGTAAAAGACTTCCCGGCATTCATCATTACCGATGATAAAGGCAACGATTTCTTCGCAGATCTTGCGCATTGATTAGTTTAAAATTAAAATAAATAATAAAATAGAGCACTGATCTTTTGTGTAAAAAGGAAAAAAGCTTTATTTTTGCCTAAAATCTTTAAGAGAATGATAACGATATTATCAGCATTTTGGCCGTTCTACCAGTTCCTATGGACTGTTTTCTTCATCACTATGTTCTTAGTGGGATTCTGGTGTATTTTCATGTTCTTCGGATTAGTAATCCCAATGTGGTTAACTGAAGGTTTGAAAGAATATTTCGGAAAAGTAAAACCTTTCGATCCAGAAGATATCAGAAGAAAGCTTATTACGGAGCAGGAAGGTGTAGAAACAATCTACAGCCAGCCTAAAGGGAACGGACCTTTCATTCACGATCACGGACATCATCATTAATTGATTGTCATTGCTTTTTCACCTGAATTCTGAAAAAGTAATATCAAAGCAAAACAACATATATAAAACCGCCTGAGCAATTAGGCGGTTTTTCTTATATAAATGAAGATCCCTCTGGAAAGACATTTTTAAATTGGATCAGATTCAGAAACCTGGAAGCAGTATATTTTTGCTGAATAAATTCTTTGCCTCCTTAAAAAAAAGCAGTTTCAGAAATAGAATCTTTACGTTAATTCAATTCCATCAATACAAACACTATCCCCCGAACTTTTGTACCTGATCCCAGCCAGATTTCCAAAAGGACCCAGGCTATTTATTATTCCTGAGGTTTTCCGGGGATATCCCGAATTTCTTTTTAAAAGCACGGGTAAAATTCTGGACATATTCATATCCGCATTCAATAGCGATTTCCTTGATCATAATATCTCTATCTGTTATCATTTTTTTAGCTTTCATCATTCGTAGTTCTGATATATAATGAGCAATAGTAGTTTGGTACTGAGCTTTAAATGCCTTCCTTATACTATTTCCATTCATCCCCAGCCGCCTTCCGATCTCTTCTGCTTTTATATTTCTGTGGTAGTTTTCATCAATGAATTTTCTGATCATCTCAGGAGTTCCCGGACTTGCCTCCAGTGGATTTTTGTCATTGAATTGCTCAAAAATAAGGATGAGCAGCTTGATGATTTTGGCTTCTATCAATAATTTCTGCAAAATTCCTTTCTTGGCAGAGTTCAGAATTTCATTCAGAATCAAATGCATTTCAACGGTCATATCCGGTGGAGTTCCCTGATGAAGAAATATGTAATTGTTCTGGACCATATTTTTCAGGATTTCTGCATTTTCATAGCTGAGTTCCGGATTAATCAGTTTTAAGACAAAAGAATAGCTGAGGTGGATCTGTAAGTATTTAAGCGGAGACTGACTGGCTGTCCATAATTCCGCAGTAGTTTTTTCAGGAGAAAAATGTAAAATGTATTGATTTTTTCTGAACAAAAGTGTTGTACTGCGATCCCCGGTTTCCATATGAATATCATGGCTTAGCAAAAAGAGGAGTGTAAACCCGGACTTTCTTTCAATTCTGAAAGATTTTAAAAGATATTCACCATTCTGATCATTCTGCATTACAATCTCAATATCCTCTGAACTGAAGATCATTCTGTTATTGGGATGCTCTCTCATACAACACATTTTTTACGATATCAGGTACAATTCAAAAGCGCCTTCTGACCAACCAGGATAACTAAAAGGTGGGAAATGATAACCCCGGACTGATCAGGAGCGGTACTTTTGCGCAAAATTAAATTAAATTTAGAATAAATAAAAATAATATTCCTATGATTGAAGATTTATATTTTACCATACGAAAACTGGGGGCAGGAATAATGCTGGCCCTTATAGCAGGAAATGCTTTACAGGCCCAGGGATCAGGTTGTAATAATGTAGATCCGGGAAATAATACCGGTGATACGGGCTGTGTGAATTTTACTTACCGGGGACAGCCTGTAACATATACAACAGTAAGAGCAGGAGATGGAAATATATGGTTGCAGCAGAACCTGGGAAGCTTACAGGTGGCCGGTATGGCAGACGATGAAAAGGCATATGGCGATTTTTTCCAGTGGGGAAGATGGGATGACGGGCATCAGTTGAGAAACTCTCCTCTCACATCAGCCCCACAGGTGAATGCTCCGGATGGGCTGGCAGGTACACCGTCATTCATCACGGGTTCACCGGCATGGTGGGAGGTGAATGCCACTACAGATGCCTGGACAGGAAAAGACGTAACCGAAATTACGAATACAACAGGGATAGATCCGTGCAAGGCAATAGGTCCGGATTGGAGAATGCCGTCCCAGGTGGAATGGAAAACGATTGTCAGTGTTGAAAGCATTACCAGTCCGTCAAAAGCATACGGAAGCAGTTTAAAACTTCCGGCAGCAGGAAGCCGGAGCCATGTAGACGGAACATTTTCATTTGTAGGAAAAAGAGGATATTACTGGAGCTCAGATCCTACTGGAATTGGAGCAAAGTATCTTTATATTGGTGCTACCATTTCAAATGCAGCAGCAGGAGCTCCAAAAGGACAGGGTGCATCAGTAAGATGCATTAAGCCGGCAGCTTCATTAAGTACTTCAGAAATCAGATTGAAAAAACAGGTTGCAGAACTGTATCCTAATCCTGTAAAAGATATTCTTGGCGTTACAGCAGGATTTTATATCGAAACAGTGAATGTTGTGAATGCAGCAGGACAGAAAATGAAAGTTGAGCTTTCAAACAACAGCATCAATATGAGCGGGCTGAATGCCGGATTGTATTGGGTAGAAATCAAACTTAAAAATGGAGAAATAATTTCTGAAAAGATTATAAAAAACTGATCCTTTGCCGGGTTGGAATCAATATTTCGGACGATTTTCCGTTCGTATAAAAATATAGTTCATTACAATTACTTTTATTGGAAGGCTCATGAAATTTTCATGGGTCTTTTTTTATGGATCATATAAGGATTTGTTGATAACAGATCAAAAATAGAACATGAAAAAGAAAATTAATCCTATATTCGATAAAAATAAAGATATGGAAAAGTTATATTCTGTTATTTTTCTGTTCATTGCAGCTCTTGCCTCCGGACAGATCAATTATACCATTACCCCCAATCCTTTTAATGAAACCGATGCTATTACCCTGACCGTACCGGGAGATCAGATTGATGAAACGGCCTGGGGTGTTTCCAATAATTCGGTTTATATATGGTCATGGTCTTTTGATACCAATTATCAGAACAGCCAGGATTGTCCAACGAACGGAAGCTGGAATAACTCCAATGACCTGAATAAACTGAGTTATAATGCAGGAACCGATACTTATTCCTTAACATTCACACCCACCGCATTTTTCGGAAGAACAGGAATCGGAAGATTTGGATTTTTATTAAAAGATAAAACCGGAAGTCATCAGACCTCACCGGATATCTTTGTGAATGTGGGCATTTTAAATCTTAATCTGACCAATCCGCTTGCTAACAGTCTTACTTCAGTTCCGGCAGGAAGTTCTATCAATATCACTGCTTCCACGAATGTAAATGCAACATTTCAGTTAAAGGCTAACGGAATGGTAGTGAATTCTACTACTTCTCCGTCACAGTCTTTTTCTTATAATTATACTGTTTCTCAGGATGCTGATATGGAACTGGTTGCCACGCAGGGAAGCAGCTCCAAAACAGCGAAGTTTATTCTACAGACTCCCAGGAATGTAGTTTCCGAAGCTATTCCGAACTGGATCAGACAGGGGATCAATTATCATCCTACCGATCAGACAATCATAGGTCTTGCTTTGTATGCTCCCGGGAAAAATTTTGTACATGTGATCGGAAGTTTCAATAGCTGGGCGGTAAACGATACGTATTTAATGAAAAGAGATACCGCAAATCCTGATCTCTACTGGATTGAGCTTAACGGTCTGACCCCGAAGCAGTTATATACCTTCCAATACAGAACAAACGATCTGAAAAAAGTGGCGGATCCTTATTCTCCACAAATCCTATCTTCCTATGATGATCAGTGGATCTCATCTTCTACTTATCCGAATTTACCTGCATTTCCGGCCGGACAGGGCTTTGAAGTTTCGACTTTTAAAACAGGGCAGACTCCTTACAACTGGCAGGTAACCAATTTCCAGAGACCGGCCAAGGAAGATCTTATTGTTTATGAATTACTATTAAGAGACTTTACCCAGGAAAAAAACTGGCAATCACTGATCAACAAAATTTCTTACCTGAAGAATTTAAAAATCAATGCTATAGAACTGCTTCCTGTCATGGAATTTGATGGCAACCTTTCATGGGGATACAATACCTCTTTCCATTATGCGCTGGATAAAGCGTACGGAACTCCTGAAAAATTTAAAGAATTTGTAGACCTGTGCCATCAGAACGGAATTGCGGTCATTCTCGATGTTGCATTTAACCACGCAACAGGCCGTTCACCTTTGGTAAGGCTCTGGAATATTGATCCTGATGGAGACGGCTACGGTGATGTTGCTTCAGACAACCCTTACTTCAACCAGGTTCCGAAACATTCCTACAATGTGTTTAATGACTTTAACCATACCAGTCCTTCAACGCAATATTACGTTGAAAGATGCCTTCAGCAGTGGCTCACCGAATATCGTATCGACGGTTTCCGTTGGGATCTTACCAAAGGATTTACCCAAAGCTGTTCTGAAAATGATGAAGCCTGTACCAATGCTTATCAGCAGGACAGAGTGGATATCATGAAACACTATGCCGACAGACAGTGGGCTATAGACCCGAATTCATATATGATCTTTGAACATCTGGGAACAGACGCCGAAGAGCAGCAGTGGGCCAATTACAGAGCTGCGGAAGGAAAAGGAGTAATGCTTTGGAATAAACAGACAGACCCTTACAACCAAAATACGATGGGCTATAAAGAAAACAGCAATTATGACCGGATGAATCACAGTCTTCACGGTTTTAATGAAATGCGTGCTGTAGGCTATGGCGAAAGCCATGATGAAGAAAGGCTGATGTTTAAAAATCTTGCCTATGGAGCTGTAAACGGAAGTTATTCTGTGAAAAATCTTAATACCGCTCTGGAAAGAATGAAAGCATTCGGAGCCACATTCTTTACCATTCCCGGTCCGAAAATGATCTGGCAGTTTGGGGAATTAGGGTATGAATTCAGTATCAACAGATGTACGAACGGTACAATCGACAGCGGATGCAGGACAGATGAAAAACCTGTTGCATTCACATTAGGCTATGATACGGATGCGGCCAGAAAATCAGTATATGATACCTGGGCGAAGATTATCAATATCAGGAACAGCCACCAGGTTTTTAAATCCAAAACCTATACTATAGAATCTAATAACCTCGCCAATGATCCGGATGGGCTTATTACTAGAATTTATGTGTATGATAATACGATCAGTGGAATGAAGAATGTAGTAGTACTGGCAAATTACAGTACTTCCGTGCAAAATGTAATTCCTTATTTACCTTACACAGGACAATGGCAGAATCTGATGGATGATACCGTCCTGAATATGACATCTACAACAGCTCCGGTTACATTACAGCCCGGAGAATTCAGGATCTTTGGAAACTACACCGGATCGTTATCAGCTGCAGATGTGAACGCAGAACATAAACTATCTCTTCAGATCGCTGATAATCCGGTAAAAAATGGTCATGTCAAATTGATTTATAATAAAGCTAAAAACGGCGAAATTATCATTTCAGAAATGAGTGGTAAAAAACTGGATACCTTCAAACTGAATAATGAAAGCGGAAGCTACGAGCTGAAAGTAAATTATCCGGCAGGAACTTACCTGGTACAGCTGAAATCAGAAACCGGAATGGCTATTCAAAAAATGATCATAAAGTAATACAAAGGCAAATTGGCGAAACAGCTGATTTGCCTTTTTTCTTTCTCGGAATGAGTCTGTTTTTGCATATTTGAAAAATTAGTCTACCTTTGCACTAGAGTTATCAAGAAAGGTGGAGGGATTTGGCCCAATGAAACCTTAGCAACCAACACAATTCCAGAAGTGTAAAGGTGCTAATTCCAACCCAATGGGGGAGATAAGTGAAGTCAATATTCTTATATGAATTCCATTTCTTGAAGTCTTGTGTATCTGCAGATTGATCTGCAGAAGAATATTATTTAATGGCAAGAACAAAGATGAAAAAATTAAGTACAGTTGTTGTATTACTGGGGACAGTTTTAGTGGCTGCCCAGGAGCAGGAGGAAAAAGGAAAACAAATCGAAGATATTATCATTGTTGGAAACCGCAGCGTTAAAAGAACAAAGCTGGAGACGCCGGTTCCTGTAGACGTTATCAATATCAGCAAAGTGCAAAGGTCGTCTCCGCAAATGACGGCTCAGGATCTTTTAAACTATGTTATCCCCTCATTTAATTCCGTTAGACAGTCTGCTTCTGACGGAACAGAGCATATTGATCCCGTAACTTTAAGGGGAATGGGGCCGGATCAGGTTTTGGTATTGCTGAATGGAAAAAGAAGACATACAACATCTTTGGTAAACTATCAGAATACAGTAGGGAACGGATCTGTAGGAACAGATTTAAGTACCATCCCTGTCATCGCTATAGAAAAAATTGAAGTGCTAAGAGACGGTGCTGCCGCACAGTATGGTTCTGATGCTATTGCTGGGGTTATCAATATTATCCTGAAAAAGAATGCAGGGGCTTCCGCAAGCTTAACCTACGGATTAAGTGGAAGAAATGATGGTGATACTTACCAGGCAGGCGTGAACTATGGAACTTCTCTGGGAAAAAATGACGGTTTTATCAACCTTTCATTGCAATTAAGTCATAGAGGAAAAACAACAAGAACCCAGAATCATGATCTTGATATTTTCGGAAATAATTTCGCGTATGAATTTGCAGGTGATGCTGAGGCTGTAAAAGCTGCCAGAGCTGCAGATGATGCAAAAATTAAAGAAAGGGGACTCACGAGAGACGACTTTAATTTCCAGATCGGAGACGCCCAGATCAGACAGGGGCAGTTGTTTTTCAATTCAGAATATCCTTTAAACGATCATTTTAAATTCTATTCCTTTGGAGGATTCAGTATTAAAGAAGGAAAAGGATATGGCTTCAGAAGACTTCCGAGTGAAGGCTTTAATATTGTAAAAGAAATCTATCCCAATGGTTTCCAGGCAGTCTTAAATTCCCAGATCTATGATATCTCCTATGCTGCAGGCGCAAAATATAATGTAAATGATTGGCAGATTGACCTGAGCAATACTTTTGGCAGTAACACCTTCAATTATAACGTAAACAATACCAATAATGCATCCTTAGGTATCAAATCACCAACCCGTTTTTATGCAGGAGCCCACAGTTTTCTGCAAAATACTGTTAACCTTGATGTTTCAAAAAAGATAAAAAACGTCAATATCGCATTCGGTGGAGAATTCAGGTTTGAGCAATACCAGATTAAAGCAGGAGATGAAGCTTCCTATACCCAATATGATGAAAATGGAAATATTGCAACAAAAGATTCTAAAGTAATCGGAGCAGGAGGTTCACAGTCTTTTATAGGCTTCTCACCGGACAATGCTTTGAAAAAAGACAGACACTCAACAGCAGTATACGCAGAGGTTTCCTATGATCTGTATAAAAAACTGAATATTGATGCAGCGGCCAGATTTGAAAACTATTCAGATTTTGGGAATACTTTAAACGGAAAGCTGGCAGTAAGATACGAGTTTATAAAAAATTATGCAGTAAGGGCAGCGGTAGGAACAGGATTCAGGGCACCATCACTTCAGCAGCAGTATTTCAATAATTCATATGCTGATATTTCTACTTCCGGTTCCGGGATTGTGAGGAAAGGAATTTTTAATAATGACAGCCAGGCAGCACAGGTTCTGGGATTTGATAAATTAAAGCAGGAAACATCCATTAATGGCAGTGCCGGGTTTACCCTGCAACCGGCTAAAGGCCTGTTTATTACGGTAGACGGCTATATCATTAAAGTGAAAGACAGGATTGTAATTACCAGCAATATCACAGACTCAAGGCTGGCTGATCCTCAGGTGGTAGGAGAAGGAAATTCAGTGAAAAGCGGAAGATTCTTTGCCAATGCAATTGATACCGAAACCAAAGGAGTGGATATAGTGGTTTCCTATGACTGGAAGCTGGCCGGTGGCAGTTTAAATATTAATCTTGCAGGAAATTACACCGAAACCAAAATTACAGATTTCCATTTTCCTGAAAACCTGGGAACTCCCCAAAATGAATTCTTTGGCCCGGATCAGATCAATATTATTGAAACCCTGTCCCCAAAAACAAAAGCATCTTTGGGCCTTACGTACGGAATAGGGAAATTCAGTTTTCTCGTGAGAAATACCTATTTTGGTAAAGTAATTAGAGACGGCTTTCCTTTCGGAGAAGTTCAGGAGTTTTCTCCAAAAGTGGTTACCGATATCAGTGTAGGGTATGATATTACAAAGAATATCAATTTTACGGTAGGAGCGAACAATGTATTTGATGTTTTTCCGGATCTTCAGATCTATAAAAATTCGTATTATGGAGTGTTCAAATATGCGCCTGTTCAGATGGGTACATTGGGAAACTATTTCTTCGGAAGGCTTAATTTTAATTTTTAAAGAGTAAATGAGTACTTCTTCACATCAGATCGGCTGGAAAACAGCTGCAGCCATTGTAGTTTCCAATATGATAGGAACGGGGATTTTTACAACCCTGGGATTTCAGTTATCAGATATTACCAATACATACAGTATTTTTCTGTTATGGGCAATCGGAGGAATCCTGGCACTGTTCGGAGCATTCTGTTATGCTGAATTAGGGTCCCACTTTAAAGGAAACGGTGGTGATTTTATCTATCTTAAAGAAACTTATCATCCCCTGTTCGGGTACCTGATCAGCTGGATCTCTTTAATTATCGGATTTTCATCACCTGTTGCACTGGCAGCGCTGGCCATGTCAAAATATCTTTCAGTATTTGATTATACCTTTGGTAATGGTTTTGCCATTGCTGCCATTTTTCTGATTGCATTCATGCTGTCTTTCAGTTTAAAGGCTTCCGGCAGGTTCCACAATTTTTTTACCTTTATCAAAGTAGCATTTATTATTGTCCTCATTGTGCTGGGAGTTGGGCTTTCGGGATCTTCTCATACAGGGAACAGCCTTAATTTTGGTGACGGCTGGCAACATGAGATAATGCTTCCTGCTTTTGCTACCTCTCTCGTATTTGTCACTTATTCTTATACCGGTTGGAATTCTGCCTCCTATATTGCCGGAGAAATAAAAGATGTACAGAAAAATCTCCCCAAATCTCTGATTATAGGGACTGTTTTTGTCACGGTAAGCTATGTTCTGGTCAATTATATAATGCTGAAGCATGCTCCGGTAAGCCAGTTGGCAGGAAAAGAAGACGTTATGGGAGAAGCAGCGGTCAATATGCTGGGACTGTCTTTTGGAAAGATTGTCAATATTTTTATTGCTTTACAGCTGATTGCAACCATCAGCGGATACTTATGGGTAGGATCACGGCTGACTCAGGCTTTTGCCAGGGATAGTTATCTGTGGAAACCTCTTTCGAAAGGAAATGAAAAAGGAATTCCTGTAAGAGCGATCTTCGCTCATGCTGTCATTGCTGCGATCATTATTTTAACAGGAAGCTTTAAGGAAATATTTGTTTATACCGCTTTTATCCTTCAGCTGTTTGCCAGCCTTGCGATTTCTACCGTGTATTTTCTTAAAAAAGAAGACCGGAGAATATTCAGATCCAATGCCTTTTACATTTTTCCAACCGTCTTTTTGCTGTTCAGTGGGTATATCCTCTATTTTACACTGATTCATAATCCCCGAGAAAGTGTGATCGGGCTGGGAATTGTAGCGGTGGGAATTGTTTTATATTTAATTGACAGAAGATACGTAAAGAAGGCTGAAGATCTTTAAAAGCTTAAAAGTTGAATCTACAGATCCGGTTTTACAGTTCTGCCTAGCGTTCAAAAATTTATACTTTAATTTTGAATTAATAATTCTTATCTTTGCACCCACAAAAATTCCATAATGTCTAAATCATTAATTCCAAAATTAGAAGCTATAAAACAAAGATATAATGAGGTGGCAGACCTTATTATACAGCCTGATGTCATTTCAGACCAAAAAAGATATTCTTCTTTGAACAAAGAATATAGTGATTTGGGGAAAATTGTAAGAGTTTACGATCAATATAAAGGAGCTTTGGATTCTATTGCAGAATCTGATGAGATCATTGCTGACGGTTCAGACAGGGATCTTGTAGATCTTGCCAAAGAAGAAAAACTCGAAGCCCAATCCAGAATTCCTGGTCTGGAAGAAGAGTTAAAAGTACTGTTGATTCCAAAAGACCCTGCAGATGACAAAAACGTTATCGTAGAATTACGTGCCGGTACCGGAGGTGATGAAGCTGCGATTTTCGTAGAAGATGTCTACAGAATGTACACCATGTACTTTAAGGCTAAAGGATGGAGACATGAAGTGACAGATTCCAATGAAGCTGCAAAAGGGTACAAAGAATTGATCATGAAGGTGGAAGGAGAAGGCGTTTACGGAATCATGAAGTTCGAGTCTGGAGTTCACCGTGTACAGCGTGTCCCTGAAACAGAATCTCAGGGAAGAGTTCATACCTCTGCCATTACTGTGGCTGTTTTGCCGGAAGCAGAAGAAGTGGACTTTGAGCTGAATCCTGCAGATATTGAAATGCAGACTTCCCGTTCAGGAGGTGCCGGAGGTCAGAACGTCAACAAGGTTGAAACCAAAGTACAGCTTACCCACAAGCCTTCAGGACTTGTAGTGGTTTGTCAGCAAGCCCGTTCTCAGCTGGCTAACCGTGAGCTGGCAATGG
The DNA here is from genome assembly GCF_001684965.1 of Chryseobacterium arthrosphaerae. Classification (NCBI taxonomy): domain Bacteria; kingdom Pseudomonadati; phylum Bacteroidota; class Flavobacteriia; order Flavobacteriales; family Weeksellaceae; genus Chryseobacterium; species Chryseobacterium arthrosphaerae. The sequence goes on from NZ_MAYG01000031.1 coordinate 83,127, forward strand.
AAATGCTGAGAACAAAGCTTTACGATATCGAGTTACAGAAAGTACAGGGAGATATTGCAGCACAGCGTAAATCTATGGTTTCTACAGGGGACCGTTCTGCAAAAATCAAAACATACAATTACCCTCAAGGGAGAGTAACAGATCACAGAATCAATAAATCAATGTACAATCTGGATGCTTACATGAACGGAGATATTTCTGAGATGATAGACGCAGTAATCATGGCAGAGAATGCAGAGAAGATGAAGGGAGAAGAAGAGAACTATTAAAAAGTTAAAAAATAAAAAAAGAGCCTCTGATTTTTCAGAGGCTTTTCTATTCAGATGACCTATTACAATATCAACTATGAAAAACTACAAAATTATTTTCTTTGTCATACTTACCATGATGGGGCAGTATGTATCAGCCCAGACGGAAGTAAAGAAACCTAAAGAAGCCTTTGAATTGTTCTTCGGAACTTTCGTAAATAACGACGAGGCTGCTTTAAATAAGCTTAACGATTATTTAAGACCTACCGTAGAAGGGCAGAATGCATATCAGGTCAATTTCAAAGAAACTTCAGAAGAAATGAAGAATGGCAGTGTAGAGAATTTTCTTGCTGCATTCCCTAAGGCTGCGGCTGCTGCCTGTAAAAAAGAGGCAGAAGAATATTTCACTGCGATGCTTACGAATTTTAAAACCGGAAAACTGACCGTTAAAGACGTTAAAGTTGTTCCTAATGAATATATGGAAGGAGATAAAATCGCTGAGGTTACCTATTCCGTAAGCTTTAAAGTGCCGTCAAAACTGACTCACGGGCCAACCGGTGATGTAAAAAAAGTAAAAGCAGAGGATTTGAAAAAATATCTGATTCAGGCGGCTCAGGATTTTAAAAATGCCGACAAAACAGTAACAACGGATCAGACCTTCAGTTTGTATGAACTGAAAGAAGGGGGTAAAATATACTATTGGAACGGAAGCCCGGATCAGATCGTAAGCAATCTGACCGATTTCTACTTTGAAAGCTTCGGATCCGATGAATAACCGATAACCGCTAATTAACAGTTAAAAAGCCCTGGATTTCAGGGCTTTTTTTATTTCACATACTTTGCGTATTTTTGAGAAAACCGTTCACTATGAATTTTAAACCGATGTTATTAACCGCTGGAGTTTTATTTTCAGCATCTTTTTATTCCCAAAAAATGAACTATCCTAAAGCCATAAAAGGAAACCAGACAGATACTTATTTCGGAAAAGCTGTTTCAGACCCGTACAGAGATCTTGAAAATGACTCCGATGCTACAAAAAAATGGGTGGATGAAGAAGTGGCCTACAGCCAGAATTACCTTTCAAAAATTCCATTCAGGGATAAAATTAAAAACCAGCTGAAAGATATCTGGAATTATGAAAAAATTTCAGCTCCTTTTGAGAGAGGCGACTACACTTACTATACAAAAAACGACGGCTTACAGGCACAGTCTGTTTTTTACAGAACAAATAAAAAGACGAAAGCTACAGAAGTATTTTTAGATCCGAATAAATTTTCAGAAAAAGGAACAACCTCACTTGCTACCATATCTTTTAACGAAAAAGGAAATCTTGCAGCTTATGCTATTTCTGAAGGGGGAAGTGACTGGAACAAAATCATTATCATTGACGCCGTTACCAGGAAACAGATTGATGAAACCATCCTGGATGTGAAATTCAGTGGTATAGCATGGCAGAATGATGAAGGATTCTATTATTCAAGCTATGATAAACCGAAAGAAGGAACTGTACTTTCCGGGATGACGGATAAACATAAAGTGTATTTTCATAAACTTGGAACCAAGCAATCTGAAGATAAGCTGATCTTTGGTGGGGAAAAAACGCCGAGAAGATATTTAAGAGCGAGCGTTTCAGAAGACCAGAGATACCTGATCATTTCTGCTGCCAATGCAACCAACGGAAATGAACTGTATATAAAAGATCTTAAAAAAGGAGGAGACTTTGTACAGATTACAAAAGGGTTTGACATCAATGCCTATGTTGTGGATACGGATGGAGACAATCTTTTCATTTCTACAGATAAAGATGCGCCTAACATGCGTCTGGTAAAAACTACCATTGCCAATCCCGCTCCTCAAACCTGGAAGGACGTAATTCCACAGACCGAAAATGTATTGGGAATTTCTTCCGGGGGAGGATATTTCTTTGCCACCTATATGATCGATGCTATTGATCAGATAAAACAATTTGATAAAACAGGAAAACTGATCAGAGAGATTACCCTTCCGGGGAAAGGAAATATTTCCGGTTTTGGAGGAAAGGAAAAAGAAAAAGATCTTTACTACTCTTTCAGCAACTATATTACTCCGGCAACTACCTATAAATTTAATGTAGATTCAGGTAAATCAGAAGTGTATCAGAAGCCAAAAGTGAAATTCAATCCGGATGATTATGTTTCTGAACAGGTATTCTATACTTCCAAAGACGGAACAAAGATTCCTATGATGATCAACTATAAAAAAGGGATCAAGCTTGACGGTAAGAATCCTGCAATTCTTTATTCTTATGGTGGTTTCAACATCAGCCTGCAGCCTACATTCTCTCCAGTGAATGCAATCTGGATGGAAAATGGTGGTATCTATGCTGTTCCCAACATCCGTGGAGGGGGTGAATATGGTAAAAAATGGCATGATGCAGGAACAAAACAGCAGAAAAAAAATGTTTTTGATGATTTTATTGCTGCCGGAGAATATCTGCAGAGCAAAGGATATACTTCTAAAGACTATATGGCAATTTCAGGACGATCAAATGGTGGCCTTTTAGTAGGGGCAACCATGACTATCCGTCCGGATCTGGCCAGAGTTGCATTCCCGGGAGTTGGAGTTCTGGATATGCTGAGATATAATAAATTCACTGCCGGAGCAGGGTGGGCCTATGATTATGGAACTGCAGAAGACAGTAAGGAGATGTTTGAGTACCTTAAATCCTATTCTCCGGTACACAATGTAAAAGCAGGAACCTGCTATCCATCTACAATGATTATTACGAGTGATCATGATGACAGGGTAGTACCTGCGCATTCATTCAAATTCGGGGCAGAGCTTCAGGAAAAACAAGGATGTAAGAATCCTGTTTTATTGCGAATTGAAAAAAATGCAGGGCATGGTGCCGGAAGAGCAACAGACCAAATTATCAGTGAAAATGCAGATCTTATATCATTTGCTTTGTATGAGATGGGAATAAAGAAATAATATTTAAATAATAATAAGTTTAAAAAAACGGCCAATTTTCAATAAAATTGGCCGTTTTTTTTAGGGTGGGTTGTTTATAATTCGTATTTTTAGCTCGGATATTTAAAGTTTACTAATTTTTATTTAATTAGGTAATTATGAAAAAGAAAATTTTACTAGTTTGTGCATTGGCAGCCGGGCTGTCTAGCTTTAATGCACAGAGGTGGGAGCCGGCCTCACAAAGAACGTCTCAGATCAGAAAAGAAGTAGAGGTGCAGCATTCTTACAGATTAGATTTGCAGTCTCTTAGGAATGCTTTGAAAAATGCAGTAGAAACAGGAAAAGGAGCCCAGGCTGTGATTGTTTCCTTACCTACAGCGGAAGGAAAGATTGAAAAATTTGCTGTATACAGTGATCCTGTTATGGAAAAATCTATGGCAGACAGATATGAGTTAGGATCATATGTAGGAGTAGGGATAGATGATCCCGGTAAGTATTTAAGATTCAGTACTGCTCCTACAGAAATGCAGTCGATGATTATTAAAGATGGAAAATTCCAGTTCATAGAACCTATTACTACAGATAAACAGGTTTACGGTGTTTTCTACAAAACAAAAAGAACAGAGGCTGATCATGGATTTGAATGTAGTACTGAAGAAAAAGGTTCTAAGGATATAAAGTCATTAGAAGCATTCGGGAAAAAAAACCTTTCTAATCTCAATGCTGGGAATACCAGCAGGCCTGCAAGTACAAAATTCAGAACTTATAGATTGGCACTTTCCACCACAGGAGAATATACAAAGAAATTTGACCCGGCAGGAGGAATAGTCAATACAGTTACTCAGATGAACGCAACAATGACACGTGTAAACGGCGTTTTTCAGAAAGATTTTGCAATCAAGCTTATTATTCAGGACTTTCCCAATATAATCTTTACTGACCCTACTTCAGATCCTTACACAGGTAATCTAAATCTCCAGCTTCAGCAGACGCTGACTCAACAGGTGGGAAATGCTAATTATGATATGGGGCACGTATTCAATGCGGCAGGAGGAAACGGTAATGCCGGATCCATTGGATCTACATGCGTGGACCCTGCTACAACAACGTCATTGGCAAAAGGATCTGCTTTTACACAGAATACCAATCCAACAGGAGATCTTTTCGATATTGATTATGTAGCCCATGAGATGGGGCATCAGTTGGGAGGAAATCATACTTTTTCACATGCTACTGAAGGTTCTGGTGTAAATGTTGAGCCAGGTGGAGGAACAACTATTATGGGATATGCAGGAATTACGCAGGACAATGTACAGGCTAATTCTGATGCTTATTTCCACTATTCCTCAATTAATCAGATTCTGAATAGCTTGGATCTTAAAACTACTTGTGGTACTTCTGAAAATATTACAGATAATACCGCACCGGTGATTGCAGCCCTTACTGCATATACAATTCCGAAAGGGACTCCCTATTATTTAGATGCATCTGCTACTGATGCTCAGGGGGATGCAATTAAATATACATGGGAACAATATGATAGTGTAAATAATCTTACTTCTATTTCTGGAGATAGTGGATGGGGATATAATGCAGAAGGATCTATAGCAAGGTCTTTCTTCGGAACAGCAAGTGGAAGAAGATATTTTCCTAGCTTACCTCTTGTAATGGCTGGTAAACTTACTAATAAGGCGACTTGGGAAACTGTTTCTTATATACCAAGAGTTCTACATTATGCGGTAACGGCTAGAGATGAAAATGCTTTGAGACCGATGCTTGCTTCTTTAGAAACAACAGTTACTGTAGGAAATGATGGACCATTCAAATTTAATGGAATCACATCTTCTACAACTCTTTATAACAATGCATCCAATACAATTACCTGGAATGTTGCCAATACGAATACCGCACCATATAATGCAAGTAATGTAAAGATTGAGTATACTACAGATCTTGTTAACGGATCTACCTGGACAGAATTGGTAGCGTCTACTCCCAATACAGGGTCTTATACCGGACAAATGCCAGCTAATTTAACTGGTGCAGTTAAATTAAAAATTTCAGCCATAGGAAATATATTCTATGCAGTATCTCCACAAGTAACTGTAGGAACAGCACCTACATCTGCTACAGCAGCACCTACTGGGGTGTTTGCTTTGCCATCTGAAATCCTGAGAACTACAGCAAGATTGTCTTGGAATAGCGTTCCGGGAGCTACCTATTCTATCAACTATAGAAAAGTAGGGGAAACAAACTGGCAAAATACAACAAGCTCAACAAGCTCTGTTTTATTAAGTGGTTTAGATGATGAAACTAATTATGAAGCTCAGGTAGCAACTGTTATGAACAATGTTCCGGGAGCTTTCTCAGCAAACTATGCATTTAAAACAAAAGGATTAACTACGGGTGTAGATTACTGTCTGATGACTACAGGAGGAAATAACCTTAATGCACCTTATTATAGTGGGCTTATTCAACTTGACTTATCTAACCTTGCTTATTTTTCAGGTAATTTAGGAAACGCTGCAAAAACTTATCTTGATTTCAGTGATGATCCAACAAAAATAGTTAACCTGACAAAAGGAACACAGTACACAGCTTCATTTAGAAACTTAGGTCATGATTTAGGTACATATAGTGACTTTTTGGAAATCTGGATCGATTACAATAGAAATGGAGTTTTTGAATCTACAGAAAAGGTTGGGTCTCATGCAGCTGTACCTGTATATAGTGCAGCAAATCAACTTAGCTTCCATGATGGAACAATAACATTTACGGTTCCTACTACTGCATACGCTGGTGATAAAACATTGAGAATGAGAGTTGCAAGTACATTCTTTAATGCTGCCACAGGACCATGTGGAGTTTCATCGGTTCCTGTACAAGGAGGTGGTGTAATTTCTACAGGAGGATTCAGAGACTTCACTGTAAAAATTTCTGAAACTTTGGGCGTAACCGAAACAAACAGTACAAAAGCATCTGAAGTTTCTATCTATCCTAACCCTGCAGATACTTTCGTAGAAGTGAAAAACCTAAAAGGCAAAGCAGATTACAAAATCTATTCTGCAGACGGAAGATTAGTTCAGGAAGGTAAGATTGACGGGCAGAGAATCAATGTTGCTTCATTGCTTAAAGGGATGTATGTTGTAACGATCAAAGATGAGAAAGATACTTACAATACGAAGCTTATCAAAAAATAAGCAAACCATATACAACTAGATGAAGGCCGGGCATTTGTCCGGCTTTTTTCTTGGGGTAAACTTCAGAAAAACTGAATGTTAACAGATGTTTCATGTTTCGCTCAAAAAAATTAACTTTACGGGGACAAAAATAATTGGAATGCGAAAGACTATTTCTGTGAAAAAGCCGGATTTTAAAGTGTTACCTCAGGAGAGAGAAATCTATAACTTTGAAAAAGACGGACTTGAACTTAAATCATCTTATGAAAAAAAAGATGTAAAAGATGAATCATTAACACAGACTTCTCCAGGAATTGAACCCTATCTGAGAGGACCGTATTCCACCATGTATGTACAGAAACCCTGGACGATCCGCCAGTATGCCGGTTTCTCTACTGCAGAAGAATCCAATGCTTTTTACAGGAGAAACCTTGCTGCAGGGCAGAAAGGGCTTTCAGTGGCTTTTGATCTTGCTACCCACAGAGGATATGATTCTGACCACTCAAGAGTGGTAGGAGATGTAGGAAAAGCAGGAGTAGCCATCGATTCTGTTGAGGATATGAAGATCCTTTTCAACGAGATCCCGTTGGATCAGATATCAGTTTCCATGACAATGAACGGAGCTGTACTTCCTATTTTGTCTTTCTATATCGTTGCTGCTGAAGAACAGGGCGTAAAACAGGAGCAGCTTTCAGGAACCATCCAGAATGATATCCTGAAAGAATTCATGGTAAGAAATACCTATATTTATCCGCCTGCCCCTTCTATGAAGATTATTGCAGACATCTTTGAATATACTTCACAGAATATTCCGAAATTCAACTCTATTTCCATATCCGGATACCATATGCAGGAAGCGGGAGCTACTCCTGTACTGGAAATGGCTTATACCTTGGCGGATGGCCTTGAATATGTAAGAACAGGAATCAAGGCAGGGATGAATGTAGATGATTTTGCCCCAAGATTATCTTTCTTCTGGGCAATCGGGATGAATCACTTCATGGAAATTGCAAAAATGCGTGCGGCAAGATACATCTGGGCTAACCTTTTAAAACAGTTTAACCCCCAGAATCCCAAATCCCTGGCCTTAAGAACCCACTCACAGACCTCCGGATGGTCTCTGACGGAACAGGAGCCTTTCAATAATATCACAAGAACAGCCATTGAAGCATTATCTTCCGCATTAGGAGGAACGCAGTCATTGCACACCAATGCTCTGGATGAGGCTATTGCCCTTCCTACAGACTATTCGGCAAAGATTGCAAGAAATACCCAGATCATCCTTCAGCAGGAAAGCGGCATATGCGATGTTGTAGATCCGATGGGCGGAAGCAATCTTGTAGAAAGCCTTACCCAGCAGATGATCGAAGAAGCCATGCGGTATATTGATGAGGTTGAGCAGGAAGGCGGAATGACCAAAGCAATCGAAGCTGGAATTCCTAAAATGAGAATTGAAGAGGCAGCTGCCAAAAAACAGGCAAAAATTGATAGCGGAGAAGAATTCATTATTGGAGTCAATTCATTCAAATCATCATTAAAACAGGATGCAATAGAGATCCTGGACATTGATAATACGGAAGTACGCAGAAAGCAGATCGAAAGACTGAACAATATAAAGGCAGAAAGAAATTCGGAAGCCGTTACACAGATACTCAATGATATCCGTGAAAGTGCAAAAACCGGAAAAGGAAACCTTCTGGCATTATGCATCGAAGCAGCAAGAAGAAGAGTTACCCTTGGCGAAATGAGTGATGCCATGGAAGAAACCTTTGGAAGATACAAAGCCAACATTAAAACAATATCTGGAGTATATGCTATGAACGCCGGAAAAAACGAATACTTTGAAAAAGCCCTTCATCTGACCCAGAAATTTGAAGAAGAAGAAGGACGTCGCCCGAGAATAATGGTTGCCAAAATGGGGCAGGATGGACATGACAGAGGGGCCAAAGTAGTAGCAACAGCATTCGCAGATATGGGATTTGACGTCGATGTAGCCCCGTTGTTCCAGACCCCGGAAGAGGTGGCCAAACAGGCTATTGAAAACGATATTCATATCCTGGGCGTGTCTTCACTGGCAGCAGGACACAAAACATTGGTGCCACAGGTTGTAGAAGAGCTGTCAAAACTAGGAGCAGACGATATTACTATTGTGGTAGGTGGTGTAATTCCGCAACAGGATTATGAATTCCTGTACGCCAATGGAGCAGACTTTATTTTCGGTCCCGGAACCAACCTTCCAAAATGTGCCGTGGAAATTCTGGAAAGACTGCTGGCTAAAATCTGAATCGTAAATCAATAATAAAAAATAAAGGCTGTTTCTCAAGATAGGAAACAGCCTTATTTATTGCCAATCCTTTATATATTACTTTTTCAACGGCTTAATATTACCGTCATCCATGATCTGATAATACGTATTGGTGGTTTTTTGCGTATTTCCATCAAGCTTTTGTTCCATTGTCACCGTAATCTTTCCGGTTTTGCTGATCTCATAGCTGCTGAACTCCTCAATTTTATCATCTTTTCCGGGATCATACCAAAGACCTTCCACATAAAGCTCCCCGATGATTTTGTTATTGAGTACTGTAAGAAGAGAATAACGATAATCAAAATCACCACAATCCATCGGAACAAGGATCAGGTCCATATTTTTATATCGGGTTAGCGGAAAATACCTGAACATAGGATTTCCGCAACTGTACTGTTCTGAACCTTCCACAAAAAAATCTGTTTCCAGCCACTTTACATCCACCTGGGGAAGACTTTCAACAGGTAAGTTATATATTCCCTTTTTCAGGTAAGATCCTGTTTCTACAGGCTGGTCTTTACGTTTTCTCCATTCCTTGATAGTAAGGGTTTCTCCGGAAACCGGTTCTGCAATCTTCAACATATTACAATCCTTGCTTGAAGCATAAAAAATATGATAAGTTTCAAAACGATCAGGCCCATTATAACCGGCAGAAATCGAATATTCCCAGCCATCTTTCACTTTTGTACTGTCCGTCAGAAAAGCAATCCCGCCTTTTCCTTTTGTCAGTGAATCCAGGAATTTGGCCTGAGCTTTCATTTCATCCAATTCAAGAATCTTTTTCATAAAATGAGACGAATTACAGGTGTTGACAGTTGTTTTTACCTCTTCTTTTTTTACTGGAGCTTCCTTCTTACATGCTATCAATACCAAAGGAAGTAAACCTAATAAAAGTTTACGCATACATTCTTTTTCACAAAAATAAGATTTAAAAAGAATTGGAGATTAAAAAAATAATTTTATATTTGCACCTGAAAATCAAGTTTAACCAATTAAAAACAACGAAGCAATGTTCAGAACAAATCAGAATTCTACAGTTGGATTACCCCTTATGGTGGTAAGGCTTCGTGGTTTGGTACACTCATAGAATAACAGTACAATGAAATATCAAAACCCGAAGTCGTAGAGATTTCGGGTTTTTTATTGCGCAATATTTCAAACTCAAATTTAGTTTCCCCGAAATCTTTTTTAGTGTCATTAAGGACAAAATAAGATGAGAATATAATCTCAGAATTATTATTGGCCGTCATTGTTAAATCTATCAACTAAAATATTAGTTGAATAAAGGAATAGATAGAAGACAGCTTCCGTTTTAGGATTCTGTACCTGATATCTTATGTCTTATATGGAAAATGATAACCTTCTGTTTTCCCGCTTGAGAAGTGTCAGAAGCAGAAAAAGAACAATTAGAAAAGATGTAGAAAAACAGATCAGAAAAAAGCATGAACGTAGTAGGGAACTTTGGAAAATAAGAAGAGATCTTCCATTGATTCCATTAGAAAAGCCTTATCAAAAAGGATTCGTAAGATTTTTTGTCGTAAGGGATGACGTAAAACGGTCCAAAGATGGAGATTTTTTCGAAGAAATTTTAAGGAAAATCAATACTTATATGTATTCTGAAAACCGAAAATTTCTGAAAAAGAAAAGAAAGTTCGGAAGAAAGATATATGTACAAAGAGAGCAGAAGCTCAAGTATATTACTTCATTTTCCTGGAATGATCCGAAATTGGGACTTACCGACCGGGAAAGGCAGTACTTCGAAAAGAAAGATGAATATTGTCCTATCCGTAGGATATTTGGAACCTACTACAAATTTATCGAACCATGGAGATTTAGGCTGAGGGTAAAACCTAATATGATTACCCATTACAAACCCCTGGATCTGGAACTGGAAAAAGAATATGCACAGCTTGAATCCTATTTGGGACAGCACAAAGTGGTGGGAATTCTTCAGAAAACAATTCACGGGAAATCCAATCCATGGAAAGCGAAATACCAATCTGATCAGAAAGGAAGTATAAAATACTTTCATTACACAATGTCTGCAACAGAGATTGCAGAAAACTTTCTGGACGATGAGTCCATATAATTTAAAACAAAAACAATGGGAAATTTAAAACTAAAAGGAAAAGATATATTAAAACTGGGCTATCCCAATAACCAAAGCGTAAACGTAGCACTGGAAGTCATGAAAAGAAATTTTGCAACCAAGAATATTCATCACGTAAAATCTCTTTTAAAGGAAATTCTGCTGAATCCGGAAGATTTTGAAAAAGATCTCACCTTCGGGCAAATTGCAGAAACCCTGCTTTCATCCAAAAAAACAGAAAAGAGAATGCTGAATTCACAGCGTGCTTCATTTCAGATTTTTGGAAGCAATATTTCAGAAGAAGCAAAAAACCAGCTGTACACCGCTTTGAAATTGCCAATTTCCACACAGGGAGCATTAATGCCTGATGCCCATAGCGGCTACGGACTTCCGATCGGAGGAGTGCTTGCTGTAGAGAATGCGGTAATTCCTTACGGCGTGGGAATGGATATCGGATGCAGAATGAGCCTCAGTATTTTGGATACACCGGTTTCATATCTTGACGGTGCAAGAGATAAATATGAAAAAGCGCTTGCAGAACACACAAAATTCGGGATGTATGAGACCCATAAATCTCATATTGATCACGAAATCTTCGATAGGGATACCTTCGATCTGATTCCTGTCCTGAGAAGATTAAAAGGAAAAGCAATCAAACAGATGGGATCTTCAGGAGGAGGAAATCATTTTGTAGAATTCGGGGAAGTGGAAATCACCGAAGAAGATGAGCAGATTGGCTTACCGAAAGGAAAATACCTGGGAATACTGTCGCACAGCGGATCCAGAGGACTAGGAGCCGAAATTGCCCAGTATTATTCAAGAGTGGCTGCAGAGCAGTGTCCGCTGCCCAAAGAAGCGCAGAGCTTTGCATGGCTGGATCTGAGCACCCATCTTGGTCTGGAATACTGGACGGCCATGAACCTTGCCGGAGACTATGCCTCAGCATGTCATGATGATATCCACAGAAGACTTGTAAAAGCTGTTGGCGGAAGAGTAAAAGCCAGAATAGAGAACCATCACAACTTTGCCTGGAAGGAAATTCACAACGGAAAAGAAGTGATTGTTCACAGAAAAGGAGCTACTCCTGCCAATGAGAATGAACTGGGAATGATCCCGGGCTCTATGACAGCTAAAGGATTCATCGTCCGTGGAAAAGGAAATCCGGATGCTCTGAACTCTGCGTCACATGGTGCGGGGAGAGCCCATTCAAGAGGAGAATGTAGGAGCCTTTTTACACAGCATGACATCAAAAAAGAGCTTAAGCTGAAGAATGTCACTCTGATGGGCGGGAATGCAGAAGAGGCACCTATGGCGTACAAAGACATCAATGAAGTGATGAACGCACAAAGCGAGCTGGTAGATATCCTGGGGACATTTCAGCCGAGAATTGTAAGGATGGACAAATAGTCAATGGAATATTCAGGAGCCTGATCCCGCTTTCCGCACTCGCTATTTTTCTTTTTGCAAAAGAAAAATGAGCTCAGACAATTGCTGCAATCGGGGCTAAGAGATAACCTTACAGGTTTCATATGCCTGTAAGGTTTATTAAAAACAAATTAAAAAAACAGAAAAATGGGAGCACCCCACAATATAAAGAGATACGGAGAGGTCTGGCCGGAATTCAGAATCCGGTTCGGTCTCGAAATTTTAGAAAAATTAAAAGAAAAAGTCATTATATCAGGAGGATGGGCCTGGCACTTTATGTCAGAGAAAGGACATACAGAATACAAACATGCCCATGATCATAAGGATATTGATGTTTTTGTCAGAAAGGAGAATGTAGCTGAGGTAGTAATGATCCTGCAGCAGGAAGGATTTCAGAAAGTCTGGACCCGCTATGATCATCTGCCAAGTAAGGAAAACTTCCGCAGATATGAAAAAACGGCAGAACTGGAAAATGATAAATTTCACAGGATTACCATAGACTTCTTCGAAAGGAATGACCTTGAAACCATTGAAGCGAATGGATTTACCGTAGTGAAACCTGACGTTCTGCTTTCATTCTACAGAAATATCCACTCCAGTGATAAATGCTGGGCGGTAATGGCTGCTAAAAATTTATTGGAAAAGGGAATAGATCCGTCAGGACATCCCCTGTTAAGCAAAATGCCGGAATAACATGGAAAAATTAATACAGATCACTTCAGGAAGAGGTCCTTTGGAATGCCAGTGGGTAGTTGCCAGAGTGCTGAAAACCTTTCTTGAAGAGGCAAAAGAAAATAGAATAGACTGTGAGATTATTCATCGTGAAAACGGAGATGAAAATCTTACCTTAAAATCCGTTACCCTTCTTTTAAAAGGAAAAGAGATAACAGTATTTTTAAAGAACTGGCTGGGAAGTGTCTGCTGGACAGGAAAAAGTACCTTCAGAAAGCTGCATAAAAGGAGCAACTGGTTTATTGGGATCTTTGAACTGGAAAACCTTGACAAAACAGATTTCAACGAAAAAGATATAAAATTCCAGACCACCAGAAGCCAGGGAAGCGGAGGGCAAAACGTAAATAAAGTGAACACTGCCGTTCGTGCCACACACCTTCCGACAGGAGAATCCGTATTCGTACAGGATTCACGGTCACAACTGGAAAATAAAAAACTTTCCGTCATCAGGCTGAAAGAAAAGGTGATGGCAGTGTACATCCGGAACCTTGAAAATAAAATGAAAGAAACCTGGAATCTTCATATGCAGGTGCAGCGTGGAAATCCGGTCCGTACATTTTCCGGAACAGATTTTAAAAGAAACTATGTAGACAAATCTTTCAAAAAACAGAGGAATGTCTTGAAAAATGAATTAAAAAACTACAAAAATGACCTTAACTAAAAGTAAATATTATTTTGAAGCTTTGGATAATTATCCATATAGCCTTCCGAACTGTCTGGAAGCACTCAACTATGCTTTGTCTTACGATCCGGAAGATGCAGACAGCCTTTGCCTGATGGGCCGGATATACAGTGAAATGCTTATAGATTATGAGAAAGCCAAACTCTACTTTGAAGAGGCAGTACAATGCAATGTCACCAATCTGAATACCCCGCAATATTATATCAGATGTCTGCTGGATAATGAAGACCTGGAAGAAGCGGAAAAGATGATTGAATATTCTCTGAAAATAAAAGGAATAGATAAATGCAGAATTCTTATTCAGAAATCCCTGCTTTTTGAGATCAGACTGGAGTATACAAAAGCACTGGCCCCTTTAAAAGAAGCCAGAACCTTTGCTTATGATCAGGCTATGATCGATTTCCTGAAAAACAGGGAAAAATTTGTTAAAGCAAAAATGCCCAAAAAACAAAAGAAAAAAACAACGAAAAAGAAAAAGGAGACCGGGTAAGTCTCCTTTTTTTGATACATCCTGCCTGTATCAATTGTTTTTTCTTGTTGTGGTTAAATTTATTCATTAAATAATCAAATTTTATTAAATAATAAAACTTAAAAATAAATAATTAATAGAAATAGTGATTTGTTTTATATTTTGACAAATATTTTGTGTTTTTAATGTTGATAATTCATAATTTTCGCTTTTAAAAATTATTATATGAATAGAAAATTATTTTTATTGCCCATATCTGTAGCCGTATTTTTTTGTTTTGGTAAAATGAATGGGCAGAGTTCTGCAAAACTTATCCAGGATTATTATCAGAAGACCGGGAAATTAAACCAGAAAAACAGTACCGGTGATAAAGTGGGGGTTATTGTTTTGAATGAAGACCTTTCAAGAAGTTTAGGCGCCAATATTGTCAATGTACAACAAACATATGATGGGTTGAGAGTCTATAACGCCCTTGGGAAAGTGTTGATTAAAGAAGGGCAGATCATCTCAGAAGAAAATGATTTCAGGAGAAATATTGTAACTGCCAAGCAGAAAACATCCCCGGTTAAATTTCAGGAAGATGCCCTTAAGCAAAAATTAGGATTACAGGATGTAACGGATATCAGCTACCTTCCGGATGTATACTTTGAGAAAAACGGAATGTATATTCTTGCCAAAGAATTATTTATTTCAGATAAAAATTCTTCAGATGTATGGCACCTGATTGCAGATGCGGCAACTGGAGAAATATTGAGTAAAAACAATATGACCCTTAACTGTAGTTTTGATCATACTTCTCATTCTCATGATTCTGAAGCTGAACAGCAGACGGTAAATATTCATCAGAGCGAAAATAAAACAGTACAGAACAATACATTTGCTCCTACGAATGCTTCTTATAATGTTTTTCCTCTGCCGGTAGAAGCGCCTACATTCGGTTCACGTTCAATAGTCAGTAATCCCTGGGATCTGATTGCTTCTCCTGAAGGCTGGCATTCTGACGGAACCAATAATTACACCAATACAAGAGGAAATAATGTGTATGCCTATTCAGATCAGGATAATACCAATAATCCAGGATATTCTCCGGATGGTGGAAGCGGCCTTTCATTCAATTTCCCCTTTGCAGATGGAAGGTATGATAACCCTCTTACCTATAGGGATGCTGCGATTACCAATCTGTTTTATATGAATAACAAGATGCATGATATCTTCTATAAATTCGGATTTACAGAAACAGCCAGAAATTATCAGACCAATAACTTCGGAAAAGGCGGAATGCAGGGAGATGCCGTAAGAGCAGAGGCTTTTGACGGAAGCGGGCTAAACAATGCCAACTTTAGTTCAGGCTATGAAACGGTGATCAACGGAACTTCTTATCTTCTGGCACCGAGAATGCAGATGTATCTTTGGGATAGGGTACAGACAACGGATGATTTTGTTGTAAGATATCAATATAATGCACCGGCTTCTATTGTAAGCCGTCCTAAAGTAATGACTGGCGGAGCCGCATTTGGGTCTTTACTGCTTGGAGGACAGGCTGTGACAGCGGATCTTGCTGTTGCTTCACCTGTTTCAGCCTGCTCCGGACTGGCGGCAGGAAGTATGACCGGAAAGATCGGCGTGGCAGAAAGAGGAAGCTGCAGCTTTGCAACTAAAGTTAAGAATATGCAGGTTGCAGGAGCGATAGGTGCTATTATCTATGATCCGGTAAATGCGAACCCGATTTCTATGGGAAAAGATGATACTGTAACAGGAATCAGTATTCCTTCCATCATGATGGGAAAAACTGAAGGGGAGTATCTGGTGGCTCAGGTGAATGGAGGTACAAACGTAAATGTTTCTCTGCAATTTGATTATAACGGCTTTAAGCACTCAAGTCTCGATAATGGTATCGTTGCCCATGAATATGGACACGGTATTTCAAACAGGCTGACAGGGCAGGGATATAACTGTCTTCAGAGTGCTGAACAAATGGGCGAAGGCTGGTCTGATTTCTTCGCTTTAATGCTTACCACAAAGCCTGGTGATACATCCGCTATGGCAAGAGGGATTGGAACTTATACCAGCAATGAACCTATTACAGGTGATGGGATCAGGCCGGCAAAATATTCTCCGGATTTTCAGATAAACAACTATACTTATGTGAAGACCAATACCGTTTCAGGTCCTCATGCCATAGGATTTATCTGGGCGACAATGTTATGGGATCTTACATGGAAATATATTGAAAAATATGGTTATAACAGTGATGTATTGGCAAGTTCAACGTCAGGAAATGCAAAAGTACTGCAACTTGTAATGGATGGGCTTAAACTGCAATCCTGTAATCCTTCTTTCATCGATGGCAGGGATGCCATTCTTAAGGCAGATATGGTCGGGAATGCAGGTCAGGATAAATGTATGATCTGGAACGCTTTCGCCAAAAGGGGATTAGGAGTAAATGCTTCTGCCGGAGCCAGCAATGTAGCCAATGATCAGGTAGAAGACTTCACCGTACCGCAAGATTGTAACACGGCATTGGCCACTCAGGAAGTAAAAGCAGAAGATCAGAAATTTATTGTATTTCCTAATCCTACTTATGATGAGTTTTTTGTAGGGAATATAGATAAATCATCAAAAGAAGTGAAAATCAGGATGTTTGATATGTCCGGAAAACTTGTTTTCTCAGACTCCAGGGATTCATCTTCCAGAAAAGCTGTTTCTACGAAAAGTTTTCAGAAAGGAGTTTATATGGTTCACATCCAGCAGGGAGATAAAACGCAGGTAGAAAAACTGATTGTAAGATAATTCCTATACTGATAGAGATAAAAAAATAAGCTTTCTAATGAAAGCTTATTTTTTATTTACAGAGATCAGATAATCATAAACCATCTGATGCTGATCGTCATTAAGCTTGGCTTTAGGCGCCATTCTGCTTAACGTTTTGATCCATCCCTGGTCGTCATGTTTGGTAGGCTCCGGCAGTTTGTGACACTTTGCACAGGAGTTTTCAAAAATGGTTTTTCCCTGGGCCAGTTGCTCGGATGAGGTATACTTAGGCCCTGTTACTGCCACACTCTTTGGTCCGCAAGAAACCATCAATGCTGATGCTGCGATACCGCTTAAGATTAATTTTTTCATACCTATATTTTTGTTTGTTGATGATTATTTTTTTGCAGAAACAATATAATCGTAAACCCATTTGTGCTGGTCGTCATTCAGTTTCGCTTTAGGTGCCATAGAATTCATGATGCCTACCCATTGTACAGGGTTGTGTGAGGCAGGATCCGGTAGCTTATGGCATTTACCGCATGAATTTTCAAAAATAGTTTTCCCCTGGGCAATCTCTTCAGCAGTCGACGTAGATGTTCCGGCTGCCGTAGCAGATGTAGATGCTTTAGGTGTACAGGAAACTAATAGAATGGCAGTAAACGATGCTGCAGCGATGAGTTTTTTCATGTTTCTTATTTTGATAGATAACAAATGTAATAAATTCCTCAGGCGGTTGATACAGGGGATATATAGTTTTAATTTAGAAGAAATAAAAATTGAGTCAGTGTTAAACGACGATAATATCAATGCTAAAAGCAATATTTTGTCCTGTCATTGATAGCGGACTATTGATCATTCCCATTTTAATTATTAATTTTGAATCAATGAAATTTTCTACAGAAGAGCTAATAGAGGGAATACGATCGGGAAACAAACGCCTGATCGCAAAAGCTATTACATTGGTTGAAAGTAAAAAAGCCGAGCATAGGGTGCAGGCAGAAGAACTTTTGAAAAAAATCATGCCTTTTACAGGTCATTCTGTGCGGGTAGGGGTGACGGGAGTTCCCGGTGCCGGTAAATCTACTTTTATAGAAAGTTTCGGAAGGCTGGCTATTGCGCAAGGTAAAAAAGTAGCTGTTCTGGCTATTGATCCCAGTTCCTCAATCAATAAGGGCAGTATTTTGGGTGATAAAACCAGAATGGAAGAGCTGGCCAAAGAAGAAAATGCCTTTATACGGCCTTCCCCAAGTTCAGGATTCTTAGGCGGGGTGGCCAATACCACCTTTGAAACCATGATGATCTGTGAAGCGGCCGGCTATGACTACATCCTTATAGAAACAGTAGGAGTAGGGCAGTCTGAAGTACTTGTTGCAGATATTACCGATGTTTTTCTGTTTCTTAAAATTATCGGAGGCGGTGACGAACTTCAGGGAATAAAACGCGGAATCATGGAAATGGTGGATCTTATTTTCATCAATAAAGTAGATCAGGATAACCTTCAGAAAGCAAAAAATACACGACTGGAGCTGAAAAGAGCGCTGGATTTTATTCCGCCAAAAGAAAAAGGATGGAAAATTCCTGTTTTGCTGGGTTCAGCTTTACACAATGAGGGTCTTAAAGAAATTTATGATACCATTTCCGGTTTTATCGATCTGAAAAAGGAAAGCGGCCGGTTTGAAGAAGTCCGTATACAGCAGGCTGAAAAGCGTTTTGAATATTGGGTTCAGGAATATATTTTATCTCTTATGAAAAAAAGCAATGCGGTGGAGGAAGCGTATCTGATGCATAAAAAAAATGCTTCAGAGATGGTTTCAAACCCAAGCACTGAAGCAAAATTATTTGTTGAAAAATTTTTATCCGGTCAGAATAAGGACTAAAGCTTTTCTTTTTCCTGTTTTTCCTCATTTTTTGAAACATACCCGTCATAGGTAATCGGCTGTCTGTCATTACTTCTCATCGATACAAAAGCCTTACCGTTTTTGAAGATCTCAATATTGATCGTTTGTACACTTTTTACATCATTAGGCTTGATGATGAAAGCCCAGGTACCTTTTTTATTTTGAGATTTGCTTACCGTGAAATCTTTTGAAGTGAATCTATAGCTGTTGCTGCTGGTATTGCCATAGGTAGGGTTGAACAGTCTACCGAAATAAGGCAATGCCACATCAAGGGTATTCTTACTGAGTTCAATTGTATAGCTTCCGTCCAGATTCAACATTCTGGTCATGGTTGAATTGGGCATTGAGCTCATCACATTAATAACATCATAATTCGTAGGATTGGCTCTCTGTGCATGGAAGGTAAACTCTTCAGAATCTACTAAGGTACTGACTACCTGTGAATCTGCAGAGCCCTGGGATGCACAGCTCTGAAAAAAGAACAGGAACCCGAAAACCATAAGAAGTGAAATATACTTTTTCATGACTGATATAATTATTAATTTTAAACAGCAAAATGTATGCAAATTTATTCATTATGAAATATTTTGGAATAAAAATTGTTAAGGTTGAATTATTAACACTCAAACTATGAAAGTTACACATCTATTAGGAATAGGAGCTATTGCTCTGTCGGCCGCTGCCTGTACTACAAATCCCATTACGGGAAGGTCTTCGTTACAGCTGGCCAATAATTCGGAAATATTAACAATGTCTTCGCAGGAATACAGAACGACATTGTCTAAAGGTAAAGTGATTACCGGGACAGCAGATGCAAAGAGAGTGGTAAGCGTAGGAAACAGAATCAAGAATGCGGCAGAAAGATATTATCAGAATATTGGAAGGTCTGCAGATCTTGCCAACTATAGCTGGGAGTTTAATCTTCTGCAAAGCAATGAGCTGAATGCATGGTGTATGCCCGGAGGTAAAGTTGCGGTTTATACCGGAATTCTGCCGATAACAAAAGATGATAACGGACTTGCCGTAGTAATGGGACACGAAGTTTCCCACGCACTCGCTGGTCACGGAAACGAAAGAATTTCCCAGGCGATGGTGGCTCAGTATGGAGGAGCTATTCTTGGAGGAACAATCTCCAACTCACAATGGGCAAATATCTTCCAGAAGGTATATCCTATCGGTTCACAGGTTGCTCTTCTGAAATACGGAAGAGGACAGGAGTCTGAAGCTGACGAAATGGGGCTTTACCTGATGTCTATGGCAGGATATGATCCTAGAGCGGCAATCCCTTTCTGGAACAGGATGGAATCTGCATCTTCAGGAGCAAGACAGCCGGAATTCTTATCTACCCACCCAAGTCCTGAAACAAGAATTTCAGATATTAATAAGGACCTTCCAAAAGCTTTGGAATATTATAAGGCTGCCGGAGGAAAAATATAATTAGAATTTTAATCTTGAGTAAGGCCTTATTAAATTTTTAGTAAATTTGATAGGGCTTTTTTAATGTAACCACCTAAACACAATATTATGAAGAGTTTATCAATTACCGGACTTATTCTTTTAGCAGTATCTGCTTTACTTTTCTATCTGACTACAGATTTTGCCGTAGAACAAATTAAGATTTCCCACATCATGGGAATGATGGCTGGAGTTGGGATAGGGCTTATCATTGGAGGAATGGTAGGTTATCTGAGCAAAGGAAGTGCTATAAAAGCGGAACAGAAGAAAAAAGAATTCAGGCAGCTGCAAAAAGAAAAAGAAGAACTGGAAAAACAGGCTGCAGATATTGCCAAGCGTCAGGCTGAGCTTGAAAATCAAAATAAAAACCCTCAGATATAGATATCCGGGGGTTTTAACAAGTTGTTATTTTCAAATATTCGTTAGAATTTATATCCTAAACCTACCATAAACAAGTTAGGTCTGTTGTCATATCTGATTTCCGAACCGGAAACCCTGTTGATGAAGTTTCTTTCGTCTTTGCTGAAAGCTCCTTCATATCTTGCATTCACAATAAGCTTTTTAATTTCAAGCTGGGCTCCGAACTGATATCCTACAGTGAAATTGTTTTTAGCATTTTCTTTAAAATCATTATAGGTATTGTCTTTGCTTAAATTGAAGCTTCCCACAGGACCAACAAAGACTCCAAGCATATTCCCCAAAAGATTATATCCTAAAAGCACCGGTACATCAATACGGTTACTTTTCACATCAAATGTAGTATTCTCTGTAGTGAACTCATTTTTGAAGTGGGTATAATATACCTCCGGCATTAAGAATAATGAAGTCGGAAGTCCTACTTTCATTGAAAGTCCAACATTGAAACCTACATTGTTTTTTCCCGTTCCTTCAATAGCATCATTCACTGTTCCTTTAATATTGGACCATGAAGGTGAGCCTGTAGGAAATATTAAATTGGCTTTACCTGCCAGTGAGATCTGTGCAGAAGCCCACATTGAAAACCCTACTAACGCTATACTAAGTACCTTTTTCATTATCGTCTATTTTTGTATTTTCAATCGTTTTATTATTCTCAAGTAAATATTCTCTCAGTTCCTTAAACAGTTCTGAAGAATAAACGAAATCAATCAGATTTTTATTGCCTGCCGTAATCAGAATATCTTTGTTACCTTCCCATTCCTTGAGTCCTAATCTAAGGTATACAATTTTCTCACCAATCGTCATTACAGAGTTCATATCGTGCGTGTTGATGATGGTTGTGGTATTGTATTCTTTTGTGATCTCATAAAGAAGATCGTCAATGATCTTTGAGGTATAAGGATCAAGCCCTGAGTTGGGCTCATCACAGAACAGATATTTGGGATTGTTCACAATAGCTCTTGCAATGGCAACCCTTTTCTGCATTCCCCCTGAGATTTCTGAAGGATATTTTTTATCGGCTTTATCAAGGTGTACCCTTCCTATTACCTCGAATACTCTTTTCTTTTTTTCTCTGTAGGTAAGATTGGTAAACATATCCAGAGGAAACATAATGTTTTCTTCTACCGTCAGTGAGTCAAACAAGGCGCTTCCCTGAAATACCGTTCCGATTTCTGAACGCAGGTGCTGTTTTTCATCCCTGTTCATCGTATTGATATCCTTGCCATCAAAGAGAATCTCTCCGGATGAAGGCATATACACATTCAGAAGACTTTTGAGAAAAACGGTTTTTCCTGATCCACTCTGCCCGATGATTAAGTTTACTTTTCCTTTATCAAATGAAGTTGAAATTCCCTTAAGTACTTCAACATCTCCAAAACTTTTCTTAAGATCTTTTACCTCAATCATCAGCTTAATATTAATTGGGTTAAAATTAATTCAGAAATGATAATGAATACCATTGTCCATACCACCGCCTGCGTACTGGCTCTACCTACTTCCAGGGATCCTCCTTTAACAAAATATCCGAAGTAAGAAGGTACTGTAGCAATAATGAATGCAAAAACTATGGTTTTGGTAAATGCATAATAGATAAACAGGTTAGGCATATACATCTGAATCCCTACAATATAATCGTTCTCCGTCCAGTTTCCGGTCAGAATCCCGGCAATATAACCACCACCGATACCAAACACAATACTGATGGCAATAAGAAGAGGATTAAAAAGCATACAGGCGATAATCTTTGGAAATATCAGAAAGTTGGGTGAATTAACCCCCATAATGTCCAATGCATCAATCTGCTCGGAAACTCTCATGGTCCCGATACTGGAAGCAATATAAGAGCCTACCTTACCCGCCAGAATCAGACTGATAATGGTAGGGGCAAACTCCAGCACCAATACGGCTTTCGTAGCATATCCCACAAATGAAGGAGGAATAGGAAACGAAGATGCATCAAAGTTGTTGAACATCTGGATAGCCACTACGGCCCCCACAAATATAGAAGTGAAGACGACAAGTCCGAAAGAATTTACTCCCAAATCATTAATTTCTCTCATGAACAGCTTCCAGAAAACCCTCATTTTCTGAGGTTTCTGCAGGGATTTGCCCAAAAGCATAATATATTCCCCTACTGCTGTGAAAAACTTTTTTAACATACTGCTAAATTAGACTTTTTTATTGAATTAGGCTAAGGTCAAAACCAAGACTGAGACATAGAAAAATGTTAAAATTATCTGAGTCTTTCCCAAAACCTGAACTTTATTTTGCGTTTTTATCTCCTACAATGACCAGCAGAACGGTTTTTAAAACAATAACCAGATCGAGCACAAAGCTCCAGTTTCTTACATAGAAAGCATCGGCAAGAACCCGTTTTTTCATTTCCACTTCCACATCCCCAAAATCACCTCTCAGTCCGCTCACCTGTGCCAGCCCTGTGATACCGGGACTTACCATACTCCTTAAGCTGTATCTTCCGATTTTGGGTTTATAATAATTATCTACCGCCAGCATATGAGGGCGTGGTCCTACTACAGACATTTCGCCTTTTAATACATTGATGAACTGTGGAAGCTCATCAAGGCTTGTTTTTCTTAAGAATTTACCCACTTTCGTAATCCTGGAATCGTTGGCTGATGTGGTTTTAGTAGCAGATTCATCATTCACTACCATGGTCCTGAATTTAAAACAGCTGAATACCTCTTCATGAAAGCCATATCTTTTCTGTAAGAAGAAGACAGGGCCTTTAGAAGTAGTCTTGATCAGCAGTGCAATAATCGGGAATGCCCACGAACAGATGAAAACCAGGACAATCAATGAAAAAAAGAGATCAAAAGTTCTTTTCATCAGGAAATTAGAATAGTAATCCAACGGATATCTTGCCTGGTTGAGAATGGGCTGTGTCTGTATATATCCGAGATCATAAAGGAAGAAATCACTTTGCGTGATACTCGGAATTAATGAAATATGAACCTTGCTGTCTTCTGCCAGTTTGAAAATCTCAGTTTCCGTGTTTTCATCGTATGAGTTTTCTGTGGACAGAAACAGGGTATGTATTCCGTTCTTTTTCCAGAAACTCACTAATTCATCCGTTCTGATCTCCGCATTTTTATATTCAAATATCCTGTATCCGTAATCTCTCCGGTCTTCAAATATGTTTTTCAGGATTTCAGTGGAATCACTGTTTCCTAAAAACATTACGTTTCTGTAGTTGATCCCTAAGGAACGGAAGTACTTTATGGCAAAGTAAATCAATGATTTTGCAAGAAAAATAAATGCAAAAAGATAAAATGAAAGCCAGTAAATATCCGAATTGAAAAATACATTGTTACTTACCTTTCCTATAAGCAGAACGCCAAGTATAAAAAATAGGAAATGAATTAAAAGGCGTTCAAGAAACAAAGTATACGTCAGGTTCCTCGGGATATTGTAGATTTTTGTCCTACCGCTGAGAAGCACCCAGAACAAAAACAACAGAATCAACGAGAAAATATTCTGATACCAGGTTTCCTTATGGTATTTTAAACTTTCGTTCCTGCTTATAAAAAAGAATATAAAGATAGATGCAATAACCATGAGGTCAAGCAAAATGATGATCGATTTCAGGTATCTAGAGTATCGAATTCTCTGCATCTATCGGTATTATAACGAACAGCTAGCTAAGGTACATATTTTTACGGGATATTCAGATATTTATGAGTCTGAACTGAAGCCTGCCATTCAGGATGTTCCAGAATAAAATCTGTAATTTTAGGATACATGTCATTTCTTTTGCTCCATTCACTCTGAAGATATAGCCTGCAGTGGTCAGAAACTTTTGCTGCCTGCTCCTGTGCAAATGTGAAGTCATGCTGATTGAAAATGATGACCTTAAGTTCATTGGCCTGCTGATAAATTTCTTCTTTAGGAAGCCCTGTTTTCTTTGGAGACAGGGTGATCCAGTCCAGATGTCCGCTCATAGGATAAGCACCTGATGTTTCGATATGGATGGTACATCCCAGTTCTTTCAGCCTGGATGTCAGGATATCCAGATTCCACATCAGAGGTTCCCCACCTGTCAAAACGATGGTTTTACAGTGGCTTGCTGCAGTTTCTGCAATTTCCGCAGCATCCATCAGCGGATGAAGCTCAGGATCCCAGCTTTCCTTTACATCACACCAGTGGCAGCCCACATCACAGCCTCCCAATCTGATAAAATAAGCTGCTTTTCCTGTGTGTGCCCCTTCTCCCTGTAAAGTGTAAAAATGCTCCATGACAGGGAGCATTTTACCTTCTTTTAATAAAATATCTTGTTCTTTATTCATTTTAAAATTAGTCGTTATAGACCGAAGTTTTGTAGGCAATGATGGTGTTTTTCATCAACATTGCTCTCGTCATTGGGCCTACTCCTCCGGGTACCGGTGTGATCCAGCTTGCTTTGGCAGCACAACTGTCGAAATCTACGTCACCGGCAAGGTGATATCCTTTCGGAGAGTCATCATCTACTCTTGTAATTCCCACGTCAACGATTACAGCGCCATCTTTGATCATATCTCCTTTTAAGAAATGAGGGTCTCCTAAAGCGGTGATAACGATATCGGCCTTTTTCGTGTATTCTTCGATGTCTTTTGTATATGAGTGTGTAAGGGTTACGGTAGAGTTTCCAGGGAAATCTTTTCTTCCCATAAGGATACTCATCGGTCTTCCTACAATTTTACTTCTTCCGATGATTACACAGTCTTTTCCTTTGGTTTCGATATTGTATCTTTCCAATAGAGTTAAAATACCGAAAGGAGTGGCAGGCAGGAAAGTATCCATTTCCAATGCCATTTTCCCAAAGTTTTCAGGATGGAATCCATCTACATCTTTTCTAGGGTCAATAGCGTTGATGATTTTCTCCTGGTCAACCTGATCCGGTAGAGGAAGCTGAACGATAAATCCGTCAACAGCCTTAGACTTGTTTAATTCATCAATTTTTTCCAACAGTTCAGATTCTGAAACCGTGCTTGGAAATTTAATTAAGCTGGATTGAAATCCTACTTCTTCGCAGTCTTTTACCTTAGCGTTTACATAAGCTTTACTTGCTCCGTTGTTTCCAACAAGAATAGCTACCAGATGAGGAGCTCTTCTTTTTCCTGCAAGAATCTTTTCTACTTCAGCTTTGATCTCTGCTTTTATTTCTTTGGACACTTTAAGCCCGTCAAGAATTTCTGCCATTTTTACTTTTTACTTTATTTAGATTTATTTTTACTTTTACTTTCTTTTTATCTCTTACTATTTGAATTGTTTGTAGTAAGCAATCAATCCGTTGGTAGAACTGTCATGAGAGCTGATCTCTTCATTGTTTTCAAGTTCCGGAAGAATCTTATTGGCCAATACTTTTCCTAATTCTACCCCAAACTGGTCGAAGCTGAAAATATTCCAGATCACTCCCTGTACAAAAATTTTGTGTTCGTACATGGCAATTAGCTGTCCCAGTGAAAAAGGAGTTAATTCCTTGAATAATATAGAGTTGGTAGGTGTATTTCCGTGGAAGACCTTAAAGTTGACCAGCCTGTCAGTTTCTTCGTCAGATTTTCCTGCATTTTTAAGTTCTTCCACTACTTCCTCTTCCAGTTTTCCGAAAGCAAGGGCCTCGGTCTGTGCAAAGAAATTAGCCAGTAATTTATCCTGGTGGTCAGAAACTTTATTACAGCTTTTTGCATAGGCTATAAAATCGGCCGGGATCAATTCCGTACCCTGGTGGATCAACTGATAGAATGCATGTTGACCATTTGTACCAGGTTCACCCCAGATGATCGGGCCTGTTTCATATTCTACAAATTCACCGTTTCTGTCTACACATTTTCCATTGCTTTCCATATCTCCCTGCTGAAGATAGGCTGCAAACCTGTCAAGATACTGAGAATAAGGTAAGATCGCATAGCTTGTTGCCGCATAGAAATTCCGGTACCATATGCCCAGAAGTCCCATCAATACAGGAACATTTTCAGAGAAGTCAGCGGTCTGGAAATGTTGGTCGGTATCATAAGCTCCTCTTAAAAGCTGCTCAAAGTTTTCATATCCTACGGCCAGTACAATACTTAATCCGATAGCACTCCACAGAGAGTATCTTCCGCCTACCCAGTCCCAGAATTCGAAAATATTTTCCTCTGCAATTCCGAACTTTTTAACTTCCTGAATATTAGTGGATAAAGCTACGAAATGTTTTTCCACATCTTCCTGCTTTCCTGCTTTCAGGAACCAGTCTTTGGCAGAATTTGCATTCGTCATGGTTTCCTGTGTTGTAAACGTTTTGGAAGCAATGATGAATAATGTGGTTTCAGGATTTAAGTTTTTCACCACTTCTGCAATGTGATTTCCGTCTACGTTGGAAACGAAATGTACATTTAATCTTGTTTTGAAATGCTTTAAAGCTGAACAGACCATCACAGGTCCCAGGTCTGATCCTCCGATTCCGATGTTCACCACATCAGTGATTTCTTTTCCGCTGAAACCTTTGTGCGCTCCGGAAATAATTTTTTCGGAAAAAGCTTTCATATGGTCCAGAACCTTTTTGATCTGTGGTTTGATATTTTCACCATCCACAAGGATCTCTTTATCGGAAAAATCCCTCAATGCCGTATGCAAAACAGCTCTTCCTTCCGTTTCATTGATCTTGTCACCGGAGAACATTCTGGAAATGGCATCTTTTAACCGGCATTCTTCAGCCAGCTCCAATAAAAGTCCTTTTGTTCTTGAATCGATTAAGTTTTTAGAATAATCAAAAAGATAGTTGTCCTTTTGCAGGGAAAATTCATTAAAACGGTTCGGATTATACTGGAAAAGGCTTCTCAGATCAAAGTCATTTCCGGCAAAGTGTTCATCAAGAGCTTTCCAGCTGTTAGTGTGTATAGGATTTATTTTTGCTAGCATATTTCAGGAATTTGTATGGCTCAGAGTATCATAAGCTGGATTAAAATATTTTTAAATCCATAACGATTTATTTCTGATGTGCAAATTTAAGGAAAAATAAAACCTCTGATAAATTTGAAAGTGATAAATAACAATTTTTTAAATAAAAATCCCGGATACGTACAATCCGGGGTTTATTTGAAATATTCATGTAAACGGTTTGAAGAATTATTCATCCATATCATTCAGGATGGTTTCCAATTGCTGTGCATTTCGCCCGTAAATATATTTTGTCCATAAAACAATACTGGCTACAAAGGTTATTGTTCCTGATAATACAACCAGGATGACTGCTTCCTGATGAAAATGGCTGAGCTCAGACAGGGATTTTCCTTTTTTTTCTAAAATATTAAAGATCTGCAGACCGCTGGTTACCATAAGATGAGGAAGGAGAAGAAACCCGAATGATTGGTACCTTTCCATATTCAGGCATAATTCATGATATATTTTCCAAAGGCTGTTTTTAGTATTTCCCGTATAAAGTTCAGTCTGTTTGTAAAATTTATAAAATCCATACAGATAATAACAGGATATTACGACCATTACAATATAAGAGACATAGTAAATAATATATTGTGAAGGTGGAAATTTTAATATAAAAGGAAAAAATGCGATCAGGATGATTGCGAAAACCTGAGCCGGGAATTCTTTTTTCATGCTTTTCTGTATCTTTTCAATAGGATGTTTGCTCTCTTTTAACTGCTGTATGCTGTCCGGAATCTGAACATTGCTGCCCTCTTTATTCCATTGTTCTTTTAACTGATCAAAATTCATAGCCTGATTTTTTTATGATTTGTTGTATTTTTTCTTTTGTTCTGTTAAGTTTTACCCGGGCATTGCCTTCACTGAGCCCAAGATTGCTTCCGATTTCTTTATGAGACATTCCTTCCATGAAGTAAAAGATGACTGCCTTCTCCAGGGCATTCAGCTCCTGCACGGCGCTGTAAAAAATTTTCAGCTGCTGGTCTCTGGCAGGATTATAGTCCTCTTGCTGTACTTCAAAATGGTGTGAAGCATCGGTATGGTTGCCGGTTCGCTTTTTTTCTTTTTTCAGATAAGTAATCGCCGTATTGATGGCGACACGGTACATCCATGTGGAGAATTCACTGTTTCCTTTGAAGTTCTGATAGGATTTCCACAGCTGGATCAGAATCTCCTGCTGCAGGTCTTCCCTGTCTTCCATGGAATCTGCATAGATGCGGGAAGCTTTATATAAAATGCCTTTGTGCTGGTTGACAAGCTTTAAAAAGGCGGCTTCAGTTGGGTTGCTCACGATCGTTTCACGGTTGGGTTATCGTTATAAATTGGATACAGGTTTTACGGTGTAGCCTTTTGATTTCAGAAGATTGATCAGGCCATTGTCTCCCCAGAGGTGACCACTTCCTACGGCAAAAAATGAACTTTGTTTTTTCATTATTTCCGGCATTTTTTCTGCCCAGTTTCTGTTTCTGTCTGTCAGAACCAGTTTTTCCTGCCTTTTATTCATGAACTTAGGATCTTTAATCAGTTTGTCCAGTTGTTTCAGATCTTCGTTTTTAAAAGCTTCAGCCATTTTTTGAACGGCAACAGCATATTGATTTCCCTGTTTCAACTGAAGTATTGCTTCCTTAAGGTTGTAGGCCTGGCTTATTGCATAAGTCTGATCATCCACTTTCTCCAGGCCGCTTATCGTTTTTTTGTTCTTTAAAGCTGTTTTAAGCAACTCTATTTCATACATTTTCACCTCATTCTGAGGGCATGGGACTGCTTTGGTGGCAACGAGGGAATAAAGGGCTGCTGAACTGTGGGAGTCAACATTTTTAAGGGTAGTTCCATATTCAGCCAGTATTTTATCTAAATCTTTTGCCTCTTCGGGAGTTAATTGTTCAGATATTTTTTTATCTGCATTCATCATTTTTTGAATTGAAGCCATCTCGTTTTGATCCGTATAATTGATTTCCGTTACAAAATTCTCAGACTGATTAAGGGCGTTCCATACTTTAGGTTTAATATCGAAATCCCTATTGCATAAGATATGAAAAGTTCCGGCAATATAAGACGGTTTAGAAAGACCGTTACCTGACACCTCCCAAAGCAGGCTGTTGTCATTACCGGTATTCGTATTTTGTGCTTGTGCAGTCATAAAGTTCACTGATAATAATGCTGCGAGGCCTAATTTTATTACATTTTTCATAGTATTGATTTTTTTGATTTCTGTTCTTTTAAACAGTAGGTAAAACAGACAGTATAATCGTTACAGTTTTTTTGAAAAAAAGTAAAAACCTCCTGAAAACAGGAGGTTGTAAAATCTAAAATTATGATGATGACCAATGGGTCAGGATAGCCTTTTATTCTTTGATAACCGGACGGTTATTTTTTGAGGATTTTCTTTTTCTTAGGAAATAAATAATGACGGAAGCAATTAATACCAGCGGCCAGATATTGATCAGGGCAACAATGATCCTCTGGATCAGGTAAAACCCGTAGACAAAGCCATCCTTGGCATCGTAGATGAAATTGTATCTGTATTTACTGTCAATGCTGCTGGTATTGGTGATGGCAATTTCTGCAATACGTAGCTTAGGTTCTTTGATGAAGATGTCAACAGTACTGTATTTCAGATGATCGGTCATATTCATACTGGACAGTTTCTGAAGATTTCCTTCAGCAATATTATCATTATTCAGGGTTACTTTGTCTTTGTTGGTCTTCAGTTTACTGATTTCTTCAGAGATTTTCTCTGTTCTTTTTCCTTCCAGCTCAGAATATTTAATATTGGCGGTTACATCTTCAGCATTGATGGATCTTGAATTCAGAAATAATTTGTTACTGTTGATTGCCATTAAGAGATCATCCAGTTTTTCTGTGGGAACACGTACCTGCATCCTGTTTTCCGTCTGGTATTTTTTCACCAGCATGGCTTCTTCATCGGAGGTATTGTAAGTATCCTGAGCCACAACATTGCTTTGAAGATTGCTGTTGGTAACAAACCCTCCAAGTTCCTTCACTGATTTTTCAATAGCGATTGTAGCATTATACACATCTTTTACTTCCATGTTTACATCGGCTGTTTTGATGAACTGCTTATCTTTTACGCTCATGCCTGCAACTGATGAGATGCTGTCTGATACGGTAACTGTAGAGTCGGACGTTGCATAAGCATTAAAATCAGTGGACGCCACTTCTCCTTTTTTACAGGAGTAAATGCCTGATAAAATAACAGCTGCCAGAGATAATTTAATGTAAGTAGTTTTCATAGTATAAATATTTAAATGTTTTGCTTTATTCAAAGTTCCGGCAGGATCTTTTGTAATGCTTGAAAATTGAAAGTAAAAAACTTGTAAACGGAATATTCTGTTTTAATGAATTGTAAATGAGTGTTTTGTAAAATACTGCTGATGTTTTCCGTTTGCTTTCGGAGTAATTTTTGCTTATCTTTTACAAACCAAACTTCAATTTATCATTATGTCAAATACATTTTCCAAAATCAGAAACGCAATAGAATTATTCAGATCCATTGATTTCGATCAGTTAAGCTCCATATCTGAAAAAGTAGATTTACCTAAACTCATGCAGAATTTTTCAAAGCTGGACGATAAACAGCTGTCCGGACTCATGAAAATGCTTGATCCGGAAAAGAAAAAGAAAGAGCTGCCTCCAATTGATGGTGATTTTTACGATATCTATCACACCCTGAGCCCTGAACAAAGAGAAATTCAGCTTAAAGTAAGAGACTTCATGGAAAAAGAAGTTAAGCCCCTCGTCAATCATTATTGGCTGAGAGACGAATTTCCGTTTGAGCTGATCCCGAAATTTCAGAAACTGAATATCTGCGGGGTGACGTATGAAGGCTACGGCTGCCCGGGAATGCCTTTTCTGATGGAAGGAGTTATTGCGATGGAAATGGCAAGAATTGATGCATCTATCGCTACGTTTTTTGGGGTGCAGTCCGGACTGGCGATGGGTTCCATTTATATCTGCGGATCTGAAGAGCAGAAACAGAAGTGGCTTCCCCAGATGCAGAAATTTGAAAAAATAGGAGCTTTCGGACTTACAGAGCCTGAAGTAGGATCCGGTGCTGCAGGCGGGCTTACGGTAACCTGTAAAAAAACACCTGAAGGCTGGATACTGAACGGACAGAAAAAATGGATCGGAAATGCCACTTTCGCAGACCTAGTGATTATCTGGGCAAGAGATCTGGATAGTGGAGAGGTGAAAGGATTTATCGTAGAAAAAGATAATCCCGGCTATTCTGTGGAAAAAATTAAAGGAAAAATGGCCCTGAGAATAGTTCAGAACGGGCTCATCACTTTAAAGGACTGTCTGGTCACAGAAGAAAACCGCTTGCAGAATGCCAACTCATTTAAAGATACCGGAAAAGTCCTCCGGATGACACGGGCAGGAGTAGCATGGATGGCTACAGGTTGTGCAAGAGGTGCTTACGAAAGCGCTTTGGATTATACCCGAAAAAGAGAGCAGTTTGGAAGACCGATAGCCTCTTTTCAGATGATCCAGGGGCATCTGGTGGAAATGCTTTCTAACCTTACCGCAATGCAGACTATGGTGTTCAGGTTATCAGAAATGCAGGATGAAGGCATTTTGAAAGACGAACATGCCTCACTGGCCAAAGTCTTCTGTACCCTGAGAACAAGGGATATTGTTTCCAGAGCAAGGGAGGTAATGGGCGGAAACGGTATCCTGCTCGAATATGATGTAGCAAGATTCGTAGCGGATGCTGAAGCCATCTACTCTTATGAAGGAACAAAAGAAATCAACTCGCTCATCGTAGGACGGTCGATTACAGGATTCAGTGCATTTGTGTGATAGATTAAATGGTGCTGAAAGGTTTAAGATCCGGGTTTTTATAGCGGTTAACAACAGTTTCCGGATGAAAACACCAGCACTGTTACCTACCACCTAGGACCTGTCACCTTATACAGCTATCCAACCAGATTCCTGTACTTCTCTCTGTTATCAATTAGAATCCAGATATTGATCAGAATCAGAATAACAGACATCGCTATTCCCACCTGAGACGGGTCCCTGTATACATTTTGCAGAAATATTCCGGCCATCACTGGGAGAATGATAATGGCTCCCAATGCTCTGGTTTTTGGAAAGATGAAAAGGATCCCGCCGACAATTTCTACAACGCCCACTAATGGCATCAGCCATCCGATTTCGGTGAAGGCAGCATATATTTTGATCTGTTCGTCCGTCATTTTAGGGACTGGTGCGTAAGGGAAAAATTTGTTTACGCCTGCATTGATAAAGGTAAGGGCAAACAAAAGGCAGATGATGAATTTTATGATTTTCATAATTGAATATTTTATATCAAATGTACTATAAAAATAAAATCACTCTATTTATTTTTAGTAAATAATGTGATGTGTAGTTTTAATGATGTGTTAATGTTGTTTTTGTTTTAATTTAAATTCTATCTTTGAGATACAAACTAAAACTAATAATATTTATGTTGAAAAATCTTAAAAAACTAGATCGCACAAACCTGAAAGAAATTCAGGGAGGAGGAGGGATCGGAAAATGTGATATCGGTCCTGTAGGATGCCCATGTAAAATTCCGCCTGGAGATCCGTGTCTAGGAGGGGGACCTGGAGGAGGAGGCCCACCTGATGTAGGCTATTGCCCGGATTCTCAATCGTATATTCTTTGTACGGAAACCTGCCCGAACGGTATGAGCCCTTATTGTGCTCTGCCTGCATAAATAATAAAAGACTGTCTTGAAAAAGGCAGTCTTTTTATTTTAAGTTCAAAAAGTAAAAGTTGAGATGGGCTTAAGCGGAACGAAATTTAGAATCAATTCATTGCTCATTATTTATTACTCATTACTCATCTTTAGTCCATTTCTTTCAGGGTAATATTCTTGGAGATCTTGTAGCTCTTTTTCTTTTTATTGGGTTTTTCTTCTTCACCCAGCAATTTTCCCCAAGGCCTCAGGTCATCTACTCTCTCACAAATAATCTTGATAATGGCAATAGCCGGAATACACAGGAACATTCCTGCAATACCCCAAAGGTGTTCCCCTAAAAGGATTCCCACAAAAGAAAATAAAGCATTGATCTTTACCCTTGAACCTACTACAAATGGCAGGACAATGTTTCCGTCCACTGCATGAATTGCGATATACCCGATGGCTACATAAATGCAGGTTGACGGACTTGCCGTAGCAAAAGCAATAAAGCATGAAATCACAAGAGACATAAAAATTCCCAGATAGGGTATAACGTTTAACAGACCCGTGAGTACCGCCAGAAGAATAGCATATTTTACTCCTAAAACAGTAAGGACAATTGAGGTCAGAATGGATACGATAATTACCTGAAGGCAAAGTCCGAAGATATATTTTTTGGTCATCACCCTGATTTCACTCACAGCTTCCTGTACACTGGCTTTGTGTCTTTCATTAAAAACAGTAACGATGAAATTGTTCAGAAGTCTTCTGTAATTTAAAATAAAGATGAAAAACAGGATAAAGAATACAATAAAACCAAACCCGGTTGAAAAAATACCAAAGGTAAATCCTAAAATTGCACCGGAAGAAGATAAGAGTTTATTCAACCCCTGATTTATATAATCTACCTGTTCATCAACTTTTACATTGAATGTTTTGGAAACCCAGTGCTGTAGACCATTGAACACGGTCGTGAATTGCTCCCTGAGATGAGGCAGATCTTTGCTGAAATCAGACAGCTGTGAGCTGAAAAAATAAATTAATCCGCTTAAAATGATCAGCATAATAAAAACCGAGGTCATGGTAGACATAGACCTTGGAAACCTTAGCTTTTTTTCCATAAAGGTGGCTGCCGGTAAAAACAGCATGGCCATAAGGAAAGCCAGAAAAAAAGGCGCTAATATACTTTGTCCTAATGCCAGAAGGTAGCCGAGACCGATAACGGAAACTACCACCAGGGTAAGCTTGACAAGGAAAGGAAGTCGAAGAAAATTCATAATTTAAAATCTGCAGTGTGGAACTAAAAATAAGAAAACCCTTCGAATTGAAAAATTTTTTAATCAATCACTGTGGTTTTTCTTTCAATTATCAAATTTTATTCCATCCGGAGTGAAGTGAGAAATATTTCCCATAATAAAACAGAAACACGTTCCGGTGATCAGAACGTGTTTCCTTATTGAGAAGTTAATATGTTATAATGTTATTTTTCAATGGCGATGTCAATGACTTCTTCCATTCTGCTGACGTAGTGCACCTTCAGATTCTTTAAATAATCTTTTTTGATCTCTTCCACATCTTTTCTGTTGGCTTCACAAAGAATCACATCTTTGATTCCTGCTCTAGTGGCAGCAAGGAGTTTTTCCTTGATTCCTCCTACAGGAAGAACTTTTCCTCTTAAAGTAATTTCACCCGTCATGGCAAGGTGCGGTTTTACCTTTTTATTTTTAAAAGAAGAAACCATTGATGTCAGCATGGCAATACCTGCAGAAGGTCCGTCTTTGGGAGTTGCTCCTTCAGGAACGTGTACGTGGATGTTCTTTTTATCCAGTTCCTCCTGCGGAATTCCCAGTTCATCATGCCTTGCTTTGATATATTCCAGAGCAATTGTGGCAGATTCCTTCATTACGGTTCCTAAGTTTCCGGTCATGGTAAGAGCACCTTTTCCGTTGCTTAAAATACTTTCAATATAAAGGATGTCTCCCCCTACGCTTGTCCAGGCAAGACCTGTTACTACTCCGGGTACTCCTGTTATTTCAGACAGGCTTTTCGGTCTCGGTACCCCCAGAATTTCATCTACTTTTTCAAGTGAAATCTTTGGATCATATTCTTTTACCAAAGCCGTCTGAAGTGCCACCCATCTTGCAATGGCAGCAATTCTCTTTTCGAGTGTTCTTACACCGCTTTCAGAAGTATGGGCTTCTATGATATGCTTAAGTTCCGCATTTCCAAGTTTAAATGATTTGGTATCCAAACCATTCTCTTCCTGCTGCTTCTTAATAAGGTGTCTTTTGGCAATTTCAATTTTTTCCTCTAATGTATAGCCGGCAATCTGGATAATCTCCGTTCTGTCTAAAAGAGGTGTCTGTATCGTTGAAAGTGAATTGGCTGTTGCAATAAACATCACTTTTGATAAATCATAACCCATTTCAAGGAAGTTGTCGTAGAATGATTTATTCTGTTCCGGATCAAGAACCTCAAGCAATGCGGAACTTGGATCACCATGGAGACCCTGGCCGATTTTATCAATCTCATCAAGAACAATTACCGGATTTGATGTGCCGGATTTTTTGATAGACTGAAGAATTCTTCCGGCCATGGCACCGATATATGTTTTTCTGTGCCCGCGGATTTCACTCTCATCATGAAGACCACCCAGAGATAATCTTACATATTTTCTCCCTAAAGCATCAGCAATAGATTTCCCTAATGATGTTTTACCAACTCCCGGAGGTCCTACCAGCAGGAGAATCGGAGACTTCATATTGTTCTTTAATTTCAAAACAGCCATGTGCTCTAAAATTCTTTTCTTGATATCTTCCAGCCCGAAATGTGCTTTATCCAGTACTTTTTCTGCCTTTGCAATATCAAAAATATCTTTGGTATAGGTTTCCCATGGAAGATCGGTAAAGAAATCCAGATAATTTCTCTGAACATTATAATCCGGAGAATTAGGATTCTGGCGTTGCAGTCTGCTGATCTCCTTCTGGAAGTGTTCTTCCACTTCCTGACTCCATTTTTTAGCCTTTGCTTTATTGATGAAATCTTCAACATCGCCTTCAGGTCCGCCGCCCAGTTCCTCCTGGATCGTTCTGATCTGCTGATTCAGAAAATATTCTCTCTGCTGTTTGTCAAGATCTTTGGAAGTCTTCTGGTGGATCTGGTTTCTGAGTTCAAGCTTTCTGAAATCCTCATGCATCATTTCATAGCATTTTTTGGCCCTTTCCATAAGGCTTTTCTCTTCAAGAAGCTTTTGTTTGGCGATTGAAGTGAAATTGGCATTCGTGCAGATGAAATTCAGAAGGTCATCATTGTTGTTGATATTCTTGATGGCAAAATTAGCTGCATTGGGAATATTCGGGTCCAGTTCAATGATTTTTAAAGCAAGATCTTTAATATTTTCCAGCAGGGCTTCGTATTCCTCCTGGTTTTTGGGTCTCGTATCTTTTAATTTTGCAATTTCAGCC
The DNA here is from genome assembly GCF_001684965.1 of Chryseobacterium arthrosphaerae. Taxonomy (NCBI): domain Bacteria; kingdom Pseudomonadati; phylum Bacteroidota; class Flavobacteriia; order Flavobacteriales; family Weeksellaceae; genus Chryseobacterium; species Chryseobacterium arthrosphaerae. Next base: position 119,800 of record NZ_MAYG01000031.1, read on the forward strand.
TTGAAATAAGGTTGGGTTTCAATGATCTTTTTGATTTTGAACCTGTGGAAACCTTTGGTAATTGCTGTAATATTTCCTTCAGGAAGTTTGATGATCTTGATGATCTTGGCCAGAGTTCCCGTAGTATAGATATCTTTCTCTGCAGGCTGTTCAAGATCCGAATTTTTCTGGCTTACAATTCCGATGAAATCTCCGTTTTTCTGAGCTTCTTCAAGAAGTTGTATCGAGGCTTTTCTCCCTGCGGTAATAGGAATTACCACGTTAGGGAACATTACCATATTTCTTACAGGAAGTATAGGGAATATTTTCTGTTCGGAATTCTGATCAGTCTCCGAAAAGTCGGAAAGATTGATCTCTTCAGCTACGATATCAAATCCGTCGCTGATCATTTCTTCTAAACTAATATCTTCAAATTCTGTCATAGTCAATCGAATGACAAATTGTCATTTTCGTTTTTTATCGTTAAAAGGATTTTTTATAATATGTACTGAAAACCTGTATCATATTTATAATGTTTTAAAATGCACAATACTTATGCCATTTGTTTTTTGCTAAAAAATACGGCCAAAATTTCCTTTTTTAAATAATCTTTGGATTAAAAATCAAAATAAAGAACTTCTGTTTCTGTAATTTCTTAAAAATGTGTATTTTCGCAAACTGATAAAAAACTATAATTTATAAAATGGCAATTTTAGGACAGATTAGGAGTAAGCCTTGGCTTTTAATGGGAGTAATAGCCTTAGCGCTTTTGGCGTTCCTGGTGAACCCCGATAGTATCGATAAGGTTTTTGGTAAAAATCCTGACGTTTTAGGAAAAGTAAATGGTGAGAAAATCACCCGCGAAGAGTTTAATGATCAGCTTTTCGTGTTGCAGCAGCAGGCTGAGCAGCAGGGTCGTCCGAAAAACGGTCTTGAGGAGCAGGCATGGCAGTTACTTGTACAATCCAAACTTATCAAGCAGCAATTTGAGAAATTGGGCTTTGAAATGACAGACGATTATTTCTGGAATCAGATCCAGTATGATCAGATGTTTGCTCAGAATCAGCAGTTCTTTGATGAGAAGGGTAACTTTAAAACTCAAGAGCTTAAAAAAGAAATTGAAACATTACAAAACACCAACCCTCAGGGATATGCTCAATGGTTAAAAACAAGAAAAACAATTGAGTACAGACTGATGGCAAGACAGGTGTTTACCAATCTTTCAGCAGGGATCACTACCGGTAAGAAAGAAGCTGAAGAATTGATGAAGCAGAGAGATCAGCTTGCAGATATCGACTTCGTAAAAGTAGATTATGCCGCTTATCTTCAGAAAACAAAGATCAATGTGACTACACAGGATCTTGCTGATTATATCAAAAACCACCCTGTAATGTTCAAAGCAGAGCCTAGCAGAAATATCGGTATCGTATTTTTCCCGTCTAAGCCTAGTGCAGCAGATGATGCAGCCGCTTTGAAAGAAATTACAAAATTATATTCAGGAGGTACAGATGCAAGCGGAGGTACAGAAAACTTCCAGAATACGAAAAACGATTCAATGTTTGTAATGGCTAATTCTGATATGCCTTTCAACCCTCAGTATGTAACACCGGCTCAGTTGCCGGCTACTATTCAGGCACAGATTCCTTCTGCAGCGGTAGGGCAGACTTTCGGTCCGTACAAAGAGCAGGATTTCTATGTAGTTTCTAAACTGGTTGGTAAAAAGACTTCTGATTCCACTTTATCAAGACACATCCTTATCGCTTTCAAGGGAAGCCCTGCAGGTGAAGGAGTGACAAGATCTAAAGAACAGGCAAAAAAACTGGCAGACTCTATCGGTGCTATTGTAAAAGCAACACCGGCTAAGTTTACAGAATTCCTTAAACTTTCTAACGATCCGAATTCAGCAGCTCAGGGAGGTAGCTTAGGTTGGACAACTCCGGAAACTCCTTTCGTACCGGAATTCCTTACTTATCTTGCCAATAACCCTAAAGGTGCTACAGGTGTAGTAGAAACACAGTTCGGTTACCATATCATCAATATTGAAGATAAAAAATCAGGATCAATGGGGTATAAAGTTGCTAACCTTGTGAAAGCAATCAAACCTTCAGATGCTACTGAGGCCGAAACAGACAAAAAATCAAGAAAATTCATTCAGCAGGTTCAGGGGAAATCTTTCAACGATTTCGTGAACATTGCTAAAAAAGGCAATTATCAGTTCACCAATCCTAAAGCCGCTAAAAGATTTGAAGGTCAGCTTCAGGGCCTAGGTACTGAGAAAGATGCAGAGATTCTTACATGGGCTTTCGATAAGAAAAGATCTAAAGGAGATACTGAACTTTTCACAGTAGACGGAACAGGTGATAAAATTGTAGTATACCTAAACGGAAAACAGGAAGCAGGTCTTGCTGATCCAGAATCTGTAAGAGATCAGATTGAAGTGATCGTTAAAAATAAACTGGCAGCAAAACAAATTTCTGATAAAATTGCAGGCGCAAAAGCTTCAAACCTGGATCAGATTGCTAAATTGTTTGCAACATCAAAACAGTCAGCTCAGGTTAATCTGTTGAATCCTTCAGTAGCAGGATCAATGGAACCTAAAGTGGCCGGAGCAGCATTCGGTGTAGCAAAAGGAAAACTTTCCAATCCGGTTGAAGGTGGTACAGGAGTATACGTTCTGATCAAAAAATCAGAAACGGTAAATAAACAGCCTGGTGACCTTAAGCAGTTTACTGAGTCTATTACTCAGAGAAATGCAGGAATGTTCGGACAGGCCTGGATGAAGAGCCTTCAGGACAATGCGGATATCGATGATTACAGAATTGAAATCTGGAACAAAATCGGAAATCAGCAGCAATAAGAAAAAACATTTTACAGATATAAAAAGCGACAATTTTTTTTGTCGCTTTTTTTTGTATTTAACGCAGAATAATAAAGGAAAAGATTTATTTAAAATGTATTATATTTGCTTATTAGAAAAAAATTAGCAAGTGAAGTTCAGTAAAGAATTAAAAGCTGGTGTGATCACACTTCTGGCTATCGTAGGCTTTGTGGTGTTGTTTCAGTTTATGAAAGGGAAAAGCCTTTTTACTACGGATAATATATTTTACGCAAAATACGACAATGTAGAAGGTCTGGCGCAGTCAGCGGCAGTTTCTATCAATGGTCTGAAAGTAGGACAGGTGGATAAGATTATTCCCCTGACCTCAAAAGACGGTAAGATCAATTTTGTAGTAAAAATTACAGTAGACAACAAATTCGAATTTTCAAAAAACTCCTCTCTGGAAATCTTTGAACCGGGACTGATGTCTGGAAAAGAAATGAGAGTAAACCTTATGTACGGAGGCCCTACTGCAAAGGACGGCGATACCCTGAAAGGTGCTTTCAAACTTGGAACGCTGGGAAGCCTTTCTTCTCAGGTGGGTCCGGTAAAAGACCAGCTACAGGTTGTGCTGCATAGAGTAGATTCTCTGATGACTAATGCCAATATGCTTGTAGATGCACAAAACAGAGCTGAGATCAAAGCCTTATTGTCCAATCTTAATAAAACAGTAGGCGCATTGCAGACTACGGCAGGAAGTGTAAACAACCTGGTGGGGCACAATGATCCTAAACTGCAGAAAGTATTGGATGATGCAAGTCTTACCATGCAGAGTGGAAAAGTAACGCTGGATAAATACGGAAATCTTGCGGAAAGTATCGATACAAAGAAACTCAATGCCACCATTGCAAGTTTAGATGCTACCGTAGGTAAACTTAATCAGGTGATCGGAGGAATAGATAACGGACAGGGAAGTTTAGGTAAACTGATGAAGGATGAGCAACTTTACAACAACCTGAATTCAGCATCTTCCAACCTGAATTCATTAATCGAAGATATGAAAGCGAACCCGAAGAGATATATCAATTTCTCGGTTTTCGGTAAAAATAACAAAGACTAATACGCCTTATGCAGTACATCGATAACATTATTTTCCTGATTTTATTAGTGGCCGGATTTGGGCTGTTCGCTAAAAGCCTGATGAAGATATACAGAAATATCAGGCTGGGTCACGAAATCAATAGAAACGACAGAAAAGGAGAACGTTGGAGTACCATGGCAAGAGTGGCTATGGGACAGAGTAAAATGACAGCACGTCCTGTAGCAGGAGTTCTGCACCTTTTTGTATATGTTGGTTTTGTGATTATTAATATTGAATTAATAGAAATAGTTGTTGATGGAATATTCGGGACCCACCGTTTTTTGTCAGGCATCTTCGGACATACATTTTATAATTTCTTTACGGCAACATTAGAAGTTCTGGCACTTTTGGTGGTGATTGGAGTTGTTATTTTCTTTATTCGCAGAAACTTTTACGGCGTGAAAAGATTGACAATGAAAGAACTTTTCGGTTGGCCGAAAAATGATGCAAACTGGATTTTGATCATTGAATTTGCCTTAATGGCAGCTTTCTTTATGATGAATGCCTCAGATTTTATTTTACAGTCAAGAGGTGTTTTACCGGAACATGGAAGCTTTCCGATCAGTGAAATGACATTGGTCCCTTTTTTGGAAATTTTCAATTTTGACAGCGGATTTTTGATGTTCACAGAAAAAGGAGCATGGTGGTTTCACTTTGTGGGGATTCTGTTCTTTATGAATTATCTGTATTATTCAAAACACTTACATATTATCCTTGCTTTTCCAAGTACATGGTACGCCAACCTTGATAAAAAAGGAAAATTCAACAATCTTGATTCAGTAACAAAAGAGATCAAGCTGATGATGGATCCTAATGCAGATCCATATGCTGCTCCTGCTGAGGGGGCAGAGGCTGATGTTCCGTCCAAATTCGGGGCTGAAGATATTTTCGATCTGAATCAGGTTCAATTATTGAATGCATACTCCTGTACAGAATGCGGACGTTGTACTTCCGTTTGTCCGGCTAATATTACCGGTAAAAAACTTTCTCCGAGGCTGATTTTGATGAAGACCAGAGACAGACTGGAAGAAGTGGGAAGAAATATCGATAAGAACGGAAAATTTGTTGACGACGGCAAAAAGCTGTTGAATGATTATATCACAAAAGAAGAACTTTGGGCCTGTACAACGTGTAATGCCTGTACAGAAGCCTGCCCGGTATTGCTTGATCCGCTTTCCATTATTTTTGAAATGAGAAGATTCCTGGTAATGGAACAGTCTGCTGCTCCGCAGGAACTTAATCTGATGATGACAAACGTGGAAAATAACGCTGCGCCTTGGCAGTACAATCAGGCTGACCGTCTGAACTGGGCATCGGAAAACTAGATAATTAATCAATTTGAAAATTTGAAATTGATTACCGTCTATATCACTTTCAAATTTCCAAATTCTCACATTTTCAAATTGAAAAGAAATGGATTTCAACATAAAAACAATGGCAGAATATGCTGCCGAAGGAAAAGCCCCGGAAGTTTTATTTTGGGTTGGATGTGCGGGAAGTTTTGATGACCGTGCGAAAAAAATTACAAAAGCATTTTGTAAAATACTCAACAAAATAGGTGTTGAATTTGCTGTTCTGGGACAGGAAGAAAGCTGTACCGGAGATCCTGCAAAAAGAGCCGGAAATGAATTCGTATTCCAGATGATGGCCCTTACCAATATTGAAGTTCTGAATGCTTACGAAGTAAAGAAGATTGTAACGGCCTGCCCGCACTGCTTCAATACTCTTAAAAATGAATATCCAAGCTTAGGAGGCCACTTTGAAGTGGTACACCATACCCAATTCCTTAAAACTTTAATGGAAGAAGGCCGTCTGAAGATTGAAGGCGGTGCATTCAAAGGAAAGAAAATCACCTTCCACGATCCATGTTATCTGGGACGTGCCAATGACGAATATGAAGCACCGAGAATGCTGCTTGAAAAGCTTGATGCAGAGCTTGTAGAAATGAAACGTTGCAAAACCAACGGACTTTGTTGTGGAGCAGGAGGAGCACAGATGTTCAAAGAACCTGAAAAAGGAAATAAAGACATCAATATTGAAAGAACGGAGGAAGCTTTATCTTTTGAACCTAAAGTGATCGCAACAGGATGTCCTTTCTGTAATACGATGATGACGGATGGGGTAAAACATTTTAATAAAAATACTGAAGTTGCTGTAAAGGATATTGTTGAACTTCTTGCAGAAGCAGACGATTTATAGATATAATCTTCAGACCATGAAATTAAAATGGGGGATCTCCTTTTTATTTACAATATCGGTACTTGCTTTTCTGACCTTCTGGAACTACAACAACAGGGTTTATGATTGGGATATGCCCGGATATCTGGGGTGTATGTACACTTCCGAATTTCCGGATTCACCGGATAAAGTGCGTATCATTACTTATGAAGAAATAAAAAAAGAAGCTCCTGCAGAACATTATGCTGATGTTATTGGTTTGAAACCGTGGGATATACCCCGCCAATACTTTACAAAAAATACCCAGTCTTTTACAGAACAGTTACCCTATTTTCAGATCAAAATAGGGTATATTTGGGTTATTACCCTTTTTTATAAACTCGGAGTAAGCCCGCCAATGGCAGTGCTGGGGACCAGTCTTATTTCCTATTTTATCTCAGGACTATTGTTCTTTTATATCCTGAAGCTTCTGTTCCCGAAACAATACTGGCTTGCCGTTTTGCTGACAGTTGCAGCGATGCTGTTGCCTCCGATGACCTACATGTCCAGGGTTTCAACACCGGATATGTTCATTTTTCAGTTTATTCTGATCTTTATTATCGGATTAATTAAAAACTGGAGCAAATGGGGAATGTTTGCACTTCTTTTTGCAATCACTTTCATCCGTCCGGATTATATTACTTTTACACTGACCTATATAATGGCTGTTTTCTTTTTCAGCTATTATCAGGAAAAGAAAATTGATGCTTCCTATATTGTTCAGGGAGTAATTCTTTTGCTGATGTATCTGGCCATTATTAAATTTTATGAGTATCCGGGATGGAAAGATGTTTTCTATGATACCTTTATTGACAGAAGACCTATTATTTCCACACATCCGGTTGAGCTGAGCTTAATGGATTATCTGCAGATTATTTACATTAAAATCATCTATTTTAAAAAGGTCACCTTATCGGTAGTCATCATGATAGGCGTTATTTTCTGGAAGTCAAAGGATGTTTGGGTAAGAATGATTTCGGTCCTTTTCCTGGTCAATGTCTATATTAAATTTTTCTTTTTCCCTCAATCTGCTGCATTAAGGTTCTTTTTTCCGTTTATTTTTCCGCTGTTTATTATGATGCTCTATGTTTTAAGCAGAAAATACAATGATCTTAAACTCAGGAAAATTGCGTAATTTTGTAATCTGAATTGATAGGATATGAGATCATCAGATTCAAATGTGGAAATGGTGATGGCATACTTTTTTAAATACTGTTTACATTATGAAAATCGAAGAATCTAACATTGTAGAAACTAACGACTACAGAGTTATTATATATCCGGCTTCAAGACCTTTTGAAACCAAAGAGGCAAAAGCCATTACTGAGAAATTATTTGATTTCCTGGCCACATGGGCCGCTCACGGGAAACCGCTTTCCTCTTCATTTAAAATCGAAAAGAATCAGTTTATCATCGTTTGTGTTGATGAAGAAAAAGAAATGGCTTCAGGATGCAGCATTGATGCTTTAGGGAAGATCATGAAAGAAATTGATGAAGAATATCAGCTGGGACTGTTCGACAGAATGAAGGCGAGCTTTGTTGAAAACGGGGAAGTGAAAACATTAAAGCTGACGGACTTTAAAGCAAAGCTGAGAAATGGAGAAATTTCAAATGATATCCAGGTTTTTGATTTCTCTAAAAACACCTACCTTGATTTTTTAAGCCACTTTCTTCTTCCTTTGGAGAAGAGCTGGGCAGCATCTGTAAAATAAACGCATTAAGCTGATAAGGCTTATCATTCATAAAGTGGAAACGTGTTTTCCACTTTTTTGTTTTAATGTATCTTTGCAGAGATTCGAGTAAAGAACTAATGCCTAAAGTACTTTTTTTAACCACATCCCACAGCTATAATGATGACCGTATTTTTTACCATCAGGCGAAAGCTCTTAGAGATAACGGGTATGCAGTAAAAATATGCAGTTTATATGCAGACTACAAAGGTGTGATCGATGGTATTGAGATAGAATCCTATGCCGTTCTGGAAGAAAGTGTGGAAAAGAAAACTGCTACATTTCAAACGGTTTGCGAAGCTTTTCATCCTGATACGGTCATCTGTTCCGAACCACTGGCAGTTGTGGCAGCAAACAAGTTTGTGAAAGCAAATAAAATCAGCTGTATCTATGATGTTACCGAATGGTATCCTTCCATGTCAATGCTGGAGAAATACAGATTTCCGGTTAAGATTTTTCAGGCATTAAAGTTTTTTCTCATTCAGTTGTATGCCGGCTATGTAAGTACTCATTTTATTTTTGGGGAAACCACCAAAAAATTTCCTTTAGCTTATTTCTTTGGATTTAAAAAACAGATCATCCTTCCTTATTATCCGGATCCGGACTATATCCGGGAAAGTATAAAAGCACTGGATCCTGGCAGCATTACTCTTTGCTATACCGGGCAGATTTCAAAAGACAAAGGAATTGGCAATTTCTTAAAAGCAGCAGATAAAGTTCGTCAGAAAATTTCCACCCATAAAGTTAAGATTCTTATCATTGGCGCCACAAGACAGGAAAGTGATGAAGCTTACTTTTCTGATTTATTGAATAAGTATGCTTTTGAACATATTGAAATCAGAAAGCCCACCTCCTTTGAGAAGTTTACTGAAGCTTTGGCTGATGCAGATGTATGTTTTGACCTTCGGGAAATCAATTTTGAAAATAATCATTCCCTGCCGATAAAGCTGTTTTACTTTATGGGAGCGGGAAAACCTGTGATCTACTCAGATCTGAAAGGCATCCGGAAACATATGGGAACACTCTCATTTGGTAGCCTGGCAGATCCACAGGATGCAGAAGCTATTTCGGAAATTATTGTTAATTATGTAAAAGACCCGGAGCTGTATCACCTGCATGCAATGAATGCCGGTAAAGCATTTAAAGAAAAATACAACTGGAGAACAATCAGCAATTCTTTTGTGAATTTTGTGAAAAAATCTATTGACAGATAATTGATTATGCCACTTACCATCATTAAAACCTTCGTTTCACGCTTTCTGATCCTGTTTCTCAGCTTCGGACTGGTGATCTATTCTACGAATATGTGGGGAAGCGAAGGGAAAGGAACTATTTCCATTGTGATTGCGAATGCAGCAGCGGTAAGCTTTTTCAGCAGTATCTTTTCCGGAAGCAGCACTTCTTATTTTGCATCAAGGTTCAGAATAGAGAAGATCTTACTGTATGCTTATCTCTGGTCCCTTTTTATAGGCCTTCTGGTCCCTTTTCTATTCAGTTTTGCTTCTGTTCAGACTGAATATCTTGTTGATCTGATCGGAATTTCGGTTTTTTCATCCCTTTTGTCAACGAATATAAGCTTGTTTGTTGGTACACAGAATATTAAAAGGTTTAATCTATATACTGTTTTGCAGCAACTGGTCCATATTATTTTTATAGGATTATTCGTGTATGTATTGAACCGGAAAGATGTTTCCGTATACTTTCTTGCACAGATCGCGTGTCTGGCACTTCTTTTTATCACAAGTTTTTTTCAGATCATCAGGAAATGTGATCTTTCAGAGGTTTCTTTCTCTAAAGAAGTTTCCCGGAATATGTTTGAGTATGGCTGGAAAACCCAATTGAGTGCATTTGTGCAGTTCCTGAATTACAGACTATCTTTTTATTTTCTGGAATATTTTGAAGGAATTTCAAGCGTAGGAATTTTTTCCATCGGGGTTACCTTTTCGGAAGCCATATGGACGATTACACGAAGTATTGCGGTAGTTCTGTATTCTGATGTGGTCAACAGCAAAAGCAGGGAAGAATCCATTGAAAAAACCAAATCTTCAATCAAACTGACGGTTATCCTGATGATGATTTTTGTTTTGGGAATCCTGGTGATCCCTTCACAGGTTTATATTATGATTTTCGGAAAAGAATTCAAAGATACCAAGGAAATTATGCTTCTTCTGTCTCCGGGAATTTTTGCTATTGCAGTAAGTGATATGGCAGGGCATTATTTCTCAGGAATCAGAGAATTGAAAATTCTGAATGTCAAATCAATAGTAGGATTGGTCTTTACGGTTGTTTTTTCTCTGATTGCTATTCCCAGATGGGGAATTTTGGGAGCCTGTCTTGCCACTACATCTTCTTATCTGGTTTCAGCTTTTCTGTTATTCAGAAAATTTTACAGCGCTACACCGTTCAGAATTAAAGATTATATGGTTTCAAAAGAAGAATTACAGCTTTTGAAAGATAAACTTTTTAAGAGATAAATTTTCATTGCAGAATCCATAATTCCAACAGCAAAGCCATTTTCTTTTTTATCATCGGGAATAAAAAATGATGAAAAACAGTTCCGGTTAATGCTGAATAAAGTCATTTCCTTATTTTTACATTTCTATTAAGTCTTATTATGTGCGGAATCAGCGGTTATTATTCATTTCATAAAAATATTTCCACTAAAAATATTCTGGAAATGAATCAGGCGATCAGCCATCGCGGGCCGGATGATGAAGGTTTCTGGCTGTATCTCAACCGACGGGGAATGTCTTTTTCAGGCACGGATTCTACAGAAAAAATTAAAGAGCAGTTTCCGGTTCTGTCTGAAAACCAGACACCAATTGCACTGGGATTCCGAAGATTATCCATCGTCGATCTTTCTGAAAGAGGCCATCAGCCAATGCTTTCGGATAATGAAAAGATCATTATTACATTCAACGGAGAAATTTACAACTTCAGAAAGCTGAAAACGGAACTTGAAACGCTGGGGCATTCTTTTATAAGTACCTCCGATACTGAAGTGATCCTGAAGGCTTATCAGGAGTGGGGAAAAGCCATGTTTGTAAAACTGGATGGGATGTTTGCCATCTGTATCGTTGATCTTCATCAGCAGAAAATTATTCTGGCCAGGGACAGGGTAGGGATGAAGCCGCTTTTTTACTATCAGGATGAGAACGGATTGGTCTGGGCTTCAGAAATAAAAGCAATTCTGAAGAATGAACTTGTAAAAACAGAAATCAACTGGAACGGGGTATATACCAACTTCCTTTTTCAGACCACACTGGCGCCACAAACCTGTTTTCAGAATATATTTTCTCTGGAACCGGCCTCTTGTATGACCATTGACCTGGAAGATCAGAAAATAATAAAAGAAACGTTCTGGAGCTTACCTTCAAAACATAATGATAATATTACACAGGCTGAAGCGACAGAAAAAATAGATCAATTGCTGTCTGAAAGTATATCAGAACAGCTTTTTGCCGATGTTCCGGTTGCGGTGATGATGAGCGGGGGAATAGACTCAACCCTGATCGCTTCAAAAGCAAAGCCGTTTAACGGAAAAGTAAATACCTACACGATTTCATATCCGTTTTCTGAAGAAGAAGTGGAAAAAGCTACACTGGCAGCCCGGTATTTTGGCGTTTCTCATAAAGTAAAAGAAGTGAGTGATGAAGAGGCGCTTGATCAGCTTAAAGAAAATATACAGCACTTTGAAGAACCTTACAGCAGTTTTGAGGTGCTGATCAATGCTGCAAAATATGCCCGTGAACAGCAATTCAAGGTTGTACTGAGCGGAAATGGGGCAGATGAGCTTTTTGGCGGCTATTCTCACACCCTGAAGCTTAACAGATGGCTTCTGATGAGGAATTTTAATTTTGTAAAGCCTCTTATTTTTACGAAAGATCGGTTTTCACAAAGGGTAAAAAATTATTTTTCCCAGGAGAATATGTTTGATTTTTTCCGCCAGAGCCAGATCAGTATGAGGCCGCTTCAGATTAAAAATGTCTTACAACCTGAAATTTATACCAGGATCAATACCGGTCTTTCCAGCTATCATGCATCGGAGCTCAAAAGTTATTCAGGTTATTTTGAATATGATATGAAATATTCGCTGTCGTCCCACCATGTATTCCGGGATGACCTGAGTGCTATGAAATATGGGGTGGAGTTCCGTTATCCTTATTTAAGCAACGCCTTGATTGATTATGTGGCTGCTTTACCGGAGAATATCAGATTCAATGGAGTTCAGAATAAACCGCTTCTGCGTAAGGTAGCGGTGAAATATCTTCCTCAGGAAGTTTTGAATATGCCGAAACGAGGATTTTCTTTTCCGGTGCATTATTTCATCAAAAACGAACAGCGGGTACGGGATTTTATTGCAGAAAATTTAGAAAGTTTAAAAAAGAGGAATTTTTTCAAAGGAGAAGTCATTGATGAATGGTGGAAGCATCAGGAAAATGAGTATGACTGGGTCAAAATATGGCAATTGGTGACTTTTGAGCTATGGTATCAGAAATATTTTGAAAAATAAAGAAGCAGCCTAAAGATTAATATTTTACCTTTGTATTATGATGAAATATTTTTGGAGTATACTGATTATTGTCTTCACACTTATAAGCTGTAAAAGTGATGACGAATCTTTACAGAGAATTGATCAGGTTATGAATATTTACATGAAGAGCAATACCAATCCGGATCTGCTGAATGCAAAAAAATCCGGATCTTATACTGCGTATTCTGTAAATGATATGCTTGGAGACAGGGATATTTCTCCGGTGAGCATTCCTCTGAAAATGAGATCGGACTCCACTTTTTACATGGAATATATTTCAGGAGCCAAGAGAAGAAAGCTTGATTCTGCAGGCACAATGTATTATTCACGGATGCGTCTCACTTTATCGAGAAACGTTAATAATGTCCCTGAAAATACATTTGATACCCTTGAAATTCGCTATAGAAACTCATTGGAGGTATTCCAGGTTTCTCAGGTTTTATACAATAGAAAATTAATGTTTTCAAAAGAAGCCGGTGCAGCAAATTCGATAAATGAGGTAACTATCGTAAAATAATTTTACATTTGTACAATTGTTAGCTTGAGTGTAAGCTAAACATCTAATATTTAACATCTAAATAAAATGTTACAAGTCAATTTTTTGCGCGACAATAAAGAACGCGTTTTAGAAGGTCTTAAGAAAAGACAATTCAAAAATCTTGAGTTGGTAGACGATGCTATTGCTACTGACGACGAAAGAAAAAGAATCCAGTTTGAATTAGATTCCCAGCTTTCCGAGATCAATAAAATCTCCAAAGAGATCGGTCTTTTGATGAAGGAAGGAAAGAAAGAAGAAGCGGAATCAGCAAAATCTAAAACAGCACAATATAAAGAGTCGAGTTCAGAATTGAAATCTCAGCTGGAAGTAAAAGAAACAGAATTACTGAATATCCTGTACCAGCTTCCCAACATTCCGAATGAATTGGTGAAAAATGGTGCTTCAGCTGACGACAACGAAATTATTTTCCAGTCTCACACAGTAGAAGGTCTTGGCGAAGGTGCTATTCCTCACTGGGAACTGGCTAAAAAATATAACCTTATCGATTTTGAATTAGGAGTAAAGATCGCCGGGGCAGGATTCCCTGTTTATTTAGGAAAAGGAGCGAGACTGCAAAGGGCTTTGGTTCAGTATTTCTTAGATAAAAACGTAGAGAAGGGCTATACGGAAGTTAATCCGCCTCACGTAGTGAATGAAGCTTCCGGTTTCGGAACGGGGCAATTGCCTGATAAAGAGGGGCAGATGTATTATATCAACGAAGATAAACTCTATCTGATTCCTACTGCTGAAGTTCCTGTAACCAACCTTTACCGTGATGTATTGTTAGATGAAAAAGATCTTCCGATTAAAAATACAGCTTTCTCTCAGTGTTACAGAAGAGAAGCGGGAAGTTATGGAGCTCATGTAAGAGGTCTGAACCGTCTTCACCAGTTTGAAAAAGTGGAGATTGTAAGAATTGAAAAACCTGAAAATTCTTATGCTGTTCTGGAAGAAATGGTAGAACACATCAAGGAAATCCTTACTGATCTTGAACTTCCTTTCAGAGTACTGAGACTTTGTGGCGGAGATACAGGTTTTGCATCTGCAATGACCTATGATTTTGAAGTATGGAGTGCCGCTCAGGAAATGTGGCTGGAAGTAAGCTCTGTGTCTAACTTTGAGACTTTCCAGGCTAACAGGTTGAAGTGCCGCTACAAAGCAGACGGTAAATCTCAGCTGGTGCACACCCTGAACGGATCTGCAATGGCATTGCCAAGAATTATGGCTGCATTGCTGGAGAACAATCAGACTGCGGAAGGAATAAAGCTTCCTAAGAAGATTGCAGAATATGCAAGATTTGATATTATTAACTAAATAATTTAATTCCAGATAAAAACCCACCGGATTCCGGTGGGTTTTGTTATTTTATTCAGTGACAATGATGATCTTTTTATCAGCATTTTTAAATTTTGCATCCTTGTCATACATGGCTTTCAGATCATAGGTGATTCTCACAGAATACTCATCAACCTGTTTCAGCCAGTCGTGTTTTCCGGTGATCGATTTTATCTTGTTTTCAAACTTCAACGTCGTTCCTATATTTTTGAAGAACATCATCATCATGCCTTCCATTTGCTGGGTTTCCTCTTCGGAACCTTTCGCTTTCAGTACTTCTTCAATATTTTTAACATTAAAAACATCTGTATTGATGGTAAGGGTTTTACCGTCCCAGGTATTCGATAAATTCTGATCGAAAGGTAATTTTTCGTCTTTGTTGAAATTTTTAATCAATTCATAATCTTTGGGAGTGATGTGATCCATTTTAAAAGAAAATCCTACTGGAACAGGTTTATTGTCTTCTTTGGCAGACTTCAGGAAAAACTTTTTCAGAACCCTGATGGTATCCTGATTTTCAGTCTTCAGCTTTCCTTCTTTCTTCATAAGATCATACATGCTTGTCCACGTTGTTGGAAATCTGTCCATATCCTTAAATTTCTCCTGTTGTAATGAATCCGGTGTCATGGCCTGCATTTCTGCCATAAATTCCCGGGTATCAATATCCGTAAGCAGGGATGAAGCTGAATCCTTATGGTAGACTATTTCAGTATTTATATTACAGGACTGCAGTGTAAAAAGGCTTATCAAAAATAAGACGATTGTTTTCTTCATGGTTTATTATAGGTAAATGCTTTTTTAATGACAGTTGACGGCTCCGTTATGATCCTTTGAAATCGTCATAGCTTCAGCTTTTGGAGAAACATAGGGTATTCCGAGCTCTAAGCCCCTCAGGATGAAAAGCCCGCCCAGAATGATCATGATCACCGGCACAGCTTTCAATACTTTTATTCTGAAGGCCTGATTCATAAGATTTCCGGCCAGAACGATGGCAAACATGAACGGAAGGGTTCCGAGGCCAAATAAAGCCATATATAAAGCTCCCTGCCATATTCCTCCGCCTGCAAGACTTGCGGTAAGGGCCATATAAACCATTCCGCACGGTAAGAAACCATTAAGGATACCGGTTGTAAATCTTGATCTGTAATCTGCTTTCTGCAGCAGTCTTCCTAAATTTGATTTTACAGAATACAGAAATTTGGAAAGAAAGGGAATTTTTGAAGCAAAATCTTTTCCTCCAAATGAAAATACGGCCATGATGATCAGCAGGACTCCAGCTGTGATCGTCAGGTACTTCTGAAAGCCGGCCATTTCAAATCCCTGTCCTATAATCCCCAGAAGCGCACCTAATAATGAATAGGTAAAGATTCTTCCGAACTGATAGGTAAGGTTCTGAAGGTAAAAATTGGCAGCCTGTTTTTTGGTTAATCCCATCGACAAGGCAATAGGCCCGCACATTCCGATACAGTGAAAACCGGAAGCAAAGCCTAAGGCAATAGCCGATACAACAAGTCCTATTTCCATATCACATCATAATCCATTCGATAGTCTGTTTTGTCTTTTGTCCAGCTCAGTCTTAAGGTATAATTACCCATTTTCAACACCTGTGCAGGTATTACGAAAGACTGGCCGGTAAGCTGTACAGATTTTTTGATATCTAAATTCTGGTCGTCGGTTCTGTTTAAAACAAATTTTACCGTAGTGTTTGAGCTGTTATAATCTTGTGGAAAAGTGATTTTTATTCCTTCGGTACTCTGGCTGTATACAGGTTTTTCCTGCAGTTCGTCAGCCCTTTTTTTGGCATCAATTACATCCTGATACTGTAATTCTTCTTCATAGTAGTTGTCTGTCACCATTTCAGAGTTTTTCTGCCCGTTCGGGAAAAGAAATAACATTGATAATATAAAAATGATGAATGCAGCCAATGCAATGACAACACCGTGTCCCCAACTAAAGTTCTTCATTTCTTCCGGATTTTTTTATTTTTTATGGTTGAATGCTTCCATAAACATCTGTTATGGAAGCATTTATTTTTTTAATTAAAATTGTAATTTAAACGGTCCTTCAAAATACGTCTGGTAAGAATCGACAAGGTTGCCTTTCATATCATAAACCCCAATGGTGATGTTCTGCTTAGAGAGTTTCATCTCTCCTTCCGGGAAGCTGATGTTGATGGTTCCTTTAGAAATCTTATCTCTGTCTACCTGAATTTTGCTTGATGCACTATAAGTAATCTCACCGTGGGTAGGTTCTATTACTTTTATGGTAACGATCTTTTTATCGTTTGTCTTATTCAGGAAGGTATAGTTGTAGGTATTGGTAATTTTTCCGTCTCTTACAAAGAAGGTGCTTCCCGCAGGTTTAATGAATTTCGCTTCCATTTCACCACGGCTGTAAAGAAGATATCCCAGGAATCCTACCAAAAGAAGCAGGAATATTGAGAAGCCTTTCATTCTTCCTGTAAACTTGAACTGGGTTTCTTTCTCTATTTCATTTTCAGAAGCATATCTGATCAGGCCTTTCGGAAGACCTACTTTTTCCATCACTTCATCGCAGGCGTCGATACATGCTGTACAGTTGATGCACTCCAGCTGCTGCCCGTCTCTGATGTCAATTCCGGTAGGGCATACCACTACACACTGGTGACAGTCTATACAGTCTCCTTTACCTGCTGCTTTTCTATCCTCACCCTTTCTCCATTTTGCCCGGTTTTCTCCTCTTTTGAAATCATAGAAAACGTTGATGGTATCTTTGTCTATCAGTACTCCCTGGAGTCTTCCGTACGGACAAACCAAAGTACATACCTGCTCTCTGAACCATGCAAATACAAAGTAAAATGCTGCAGTAAGAAGGATCATCACGATAAAATTGGTAGGATGGGCAAACGGCCCTTCAGAGACAATCCTGAATACTTCTTCATAGCCCACGATATACATGAACATAAAGTGAGTAATGATCAGTGAAATAACGATATAAACAGACCATTTCAAACTTCTCTTCCAGATCTTTTCACTGTTCCACTCCTGTCTGTCCAGTTTCATCTGCTTGTTGCGGTCTCCTTCGATCAGATATTCGATTTTACGGAAGATCGATTCCATAAAAATTGTCTGAGGGCATATCCACCCGCAGAAAATTCTTCCGAATGCAATCGTAAAAACAATAATAAAGATCAAAGAGGCGATAGCACCTAAAGTCAGGATAAAAAAGTCCTGTGGATAGAAAGGCTGTCCAAATATGAAGAACTCCCTGTCTATGACGTTAAACATCAGCAATGGGTTTCCATTGATCTTGATGAATGGTAATGAAAAATAAATAATTAATAAAAGATAGCTTACAATGTTTCTATAGTTGGTATATTTTCCTTTTGGTTTTCTCGGGAATACCCACTTTCTTTTACCGGATTGCTCCATTGTCCCTATAGAATCTCTGTAAGTTTCAGGGTCCAGAACCTGTCCCTGTCCGCCTCGTACTTCTATTTCTTCTATGTCTGACATATTGTAATGTGTTTAAAAAAGAAAAAACATAATTCGTTACTATTTTTAATCTAATAACAAATTATGTTTTTTTCATATGTTTTCTAATTTTCTAAATTACTCTTTTTCCCAATGTGCTTCCTCACCATATGGTGTCGCTCCTCCTTGAGCAGGAGTAATTGGCGGTTGCTCCTGGTTGATGTGGTAAACATAAGCTGCTACATTTTGGATGTCAGCACCTGTTAATACCCCATTTTTACCCCAAGCCTGCATTGCCGTACCTGTTACCCCATTTTCTACAACGTGGAATACGTTTTTGAATAAGGTTTTTTCAGGCTGGTTGTGCCAGTAGTTATCGGTAAGGTTGGGTCCGATACCTCCTCTACCACCATCAGAGTGACAAGAAACACAGTTAGTTTTGAATACTTCCTCTCCGGCTGCAATGTTATCTGCTGAATATTTTGCAGATTCAATCGTTACTGGAGGCTGTTCTTTCATGTACTTATCAATAGCAGCCATCTGCTCTTTATATTCTTTCTCATACTCGCTTAGCGGGTGTGCGAAATCTGTGAAAGAGTATGCTGCGATATATACAATACAAAAAGCAGTCCCAAAATAGAATAAACCTACCCACCATTTTGGTAATTGGTTATCCAGCTCCATGATTCCATCGAATCCGTGGTCGATAAGGATATCTTTTTCTTCTGTATCCGATTGCTTTTTGAAAGCTGCTGCATACATTCTTTTGAAGAAAGGAATTTTCTTTTCAGCCAGGTAAGCTGCTTTTTCTTCAGGAGATAATTTTTTGAATTTGTTGTTTTCAATAAGGTCTCCGATGGCACTGTGAATATAAGCCAGAATACCAGCGATCACAACAGTTCCCCAGAAGTAAGGCGAACCTAAGAATGCATAACTTTGTACAAACAAATAATAAAAAACGATTAAAAGTCCGATTATTATTAAGATGTTTACGACAACAGGTGTTCTTTGTTTCATAAAATAGTCTAATTTTTTAAATTAAAATCGTCATCTTCATCATCCTGCAGAGGTGCTTCTTCTTCTTCTTTGTAGTATTTCTTAGGCTTGCTAAAAACATAGATAATCAAAGCTACGAAGAACAGCATAAAGAAAATCAGAGCCAGTGTCTGGTAAAAACCAGCATTGTCTGTATTGGATAATATATCTTTAAAGTTCTGAGGAATCATATGAACCTTTTAATGTTTTTTTAGTTATTACTTGCTGTTTTGATTTCAGTTGTTTTGATATCAGTTCCCAGTCTCTGAAGATAAGAAATAAGAGCTACGATTTCTTTTTTCTCTAATTCTCCCTGAGGTTTTTTAGCATATGCCTCTTTAAGGTCATTGGCTTCAGAGAAGATATCTTTTACAATTTTTGCCGATTGGTTGTTTGCCCATTTATCTGCAGAATCAATCTGAGCCTTAGTATAAGGTACATCAAATGTATTCTTCATCAGCTTCATTTTGTCTACCATTTTAGATCTGTCTAAGTTGTTAGCGATCAGCCAAGGGTAACGAGGCATGATGGAACCTGCAGAAGTAGATCTTGGGTTGTACATGTGCTTGTAGTGCCAAGAACTTGGGTTTTTACCTCCTTCTCTATGTAAATCCGGTCCTGTTCTCTTAGAACCCCATAGGAATGGTCTGTCGTATACGAATTCTCCAGCTTTGGAGTACTGTCCGTTTTTACCGTTGAATCTTACGATCTCATCTCTGAACGGTCTTACCATCTGAGAGTGACAAGCGTTACATCCTTCACGGATATAGATATCTCTACCTTCTAATTCAAGCGGTGAATAAGGCTTCACAGCAGAAATGGTAGGAACACTTTTCTTAAGGGATAGGGTAGGGATGATTTCCACCATACTACCGATTGAAATGGTAAACAATGATAACACTGTCAGTAACATCGGCATTCTTTCCAGCCAAAGGTGGAATCCTTCTCCTTCTTTACGTTTGTTTCCGATATTGGCCAATGCAGGTGCTTCAGCAGGAACTTCTTTCTGGAATGATCCTTTTCTTACGGTAGCAATTACGTTTACGATCATCAGGATAGCTCCTGAAATATAGAATAACCCTCCTACGAATCTCATTTTGAAGTAAGGGATAATAGCCGTTACAGTATCCAACCAGTTTTTCCATAATAAGGTTCCGTCCGGGTTGAACTGTTTCCACATTAATCCTTGTGTGAATCCTGAAATATACATTGGTACTGCATAGAAAATGATTCCTAAAGTCCCTAACCAGAAATGCCAGTTAGCTAATTTTACAGACCAAAGTTTTGTTCTCCACATAATTGGTACCAGGTAATAGATAACCCCGAATGCCATGAAACCATTCCATCCAAGAGCTCCTAAGTGTACGTGACCGATAACCCAGTCTGTAAAGTGACCAATTTTGTTGATGTTTTTTGTTGCTAAAAGCGGGCCTTCAAATGTTGCCATACCATAACAGGTAACAGCCACTACGAAGAACTTAAGGATAGGATTTTCTCTTACTTTATCCCAGGCTCCTCTTAAGGTAAGAAGACCATTTAACATTCCCCCCCATGATGGTGCGATAAGCATAATAGAGAAACCTGTTCCTACTGCCTGTGCCCATGCCGGAAGAGCGGTATACTGAAGGTGGTGAGGACCAGCCCAGATATATACGAAAATTAATGACCAGAAGTGAATAATAGACAGTTTATAAGAGAAAACCGGTCTGTCTGCAGCTTTTGGTAAGAAATAATACATCAAACCTAAAACCGGAGTCGTCAATACGAATGCTACTGCATTGTGACCATACCACCATTGTACGATGGCATCTTTTGCTCCTGCATATGCAGAATAAGACTTCCAGCCAGAGAATGATAACGGAACTTCAAGGTTGTTGAAGATATGAAGCATTGCTACTGCAACCCAGGTACCTAAATAGAACCAGATCGCTACATAAAGGTGTCTTACCCTTCTTTTAGCAATAGTCATAATCATATTAACCCCGAAAATGATCCACGAAATAGCGATTAAGATATCGATCGGCCATTCATGTTCAGCATATTCTTTAGAAGTATTAATCCCCATAAAGAACGTAATGAACGTAGCAACGATCATAAACTGCCAAGTCCAGAAATGAATCCAAGACAATGTATCACTATACATTCTTGTTTTTAATAATCTCTGCGTAGAGTAATATACCCCAACATAAACGATGTTACATACGAATGCAAAGATTACGGTATTGGTGTGCAACATTCTGATTCTACCAAAACCAAATGCACCATGAGTGTTTATTAACCCTTGGATATTACCTGATGATAAACTTCTGATGGTTGTATCATCTGTACCGAATAAGAATTCAGGTAATTCCGGGTAGAAAAGCATTAATGCCGCCGTAAGCCCGAACGTAAATCCTATGAAACCAAAGATAATGGTTGCATAGAGGAACGCACGGACAATACTATTGTCATAACTAAACTTTTGTGTTTCCATATCAACTATTCACTATTTTTCTCAATTTTTATTATTTTCTCCTATTTCTTTTTCGTCTTTATCCTTGTCGCCAGTCTCATCTTTTTCTTTGACTCTCTCGTCATCAAAAAGAATTCTGACAGCCGGAGATTCATCATCTTCAAACTGCCCTTTTTTGGCATACACTATAAATACGACCAGGAAGATCGCAGCTAAAGAAACACTGCAGACGATCATTAAATATAGAATATCCATTGGACAACAAAATTAACCTATTTTCGGGGTTCAAATTTAGTGAAAAATAATGACATTCATCACGAAATGCCGATTTCAGCTAATTTAAAATCAGTCTAAATAACAGCGTTTAAGCCTGTTTTTTGAAGTATTTTCGACCCAGTATCCATGTTGAAATTGTAGTAAAGGTAACTACCGTAATTGAACTTACCGGCATGATGATCGCCGCAAAAAGCGGATGCATATGTCCTGTAACAGCGTAACTTAACCCAACGATATTATAAAGAAAACTGATTATAAATGTCATTTTCACAATGGTGATCGAGCCTTTGCAGACGTTCAGGTAGTTGTCAAGAGTGACTACTTTTTCACCATTCATGATCACATCGGAAGAAGGTGTGAAGCTGTTGGTATCATCGGCAATAGCGATTCCCACATTACTTTGCTTTAGGGCTCCGGCATCATTCAGTCCGTCCCCCAGCATGGCCACTTTCATGTGCTGATCCTGAAGGTTTTTAATGTAGTTTAGCTTGTCCTCAGGGCTCTGGTTAAAAGCCATTCCTTTGTAATGAGGAATCAGTTCTTTAAGCTGGCTTTCCTCTGAAGAATTATCCCCGCTAAGGATGAATATTTTGTATTGGGTAAGTTTGGTAAACAGATCCTTAAGTTTCGGACGGTATTCGTTTTTAAAGATGAATTTTCCAATGAATTGGTCGTTTTTGCTAATGTAAACCGCTGTTTCAAGGTTTTTAGGTTCCTGATTGTTGTATCGTGCAGAACCGATCTTGTACACATTTCCTCTTACACTGGCTTCATATCCTTTTCCTGATATCTCCCGGAAATTTTCTACCGGAAAATAGTCGTCATTGACCTCAATAAATTCATATAATGACTTGGAAAGCGGGTGGTTTGAATTTTTCAGTAAGGTTTTAATATTGAATAAGTCGAACTCACTGATTTCAGTGCCTTCATATTTGATATTGGCCTTTTTTCTATGCGTAATCGTTCCTGTTTTATCAAAAACAATAGTATCAAGTTTGGCAATCTTTTCAATCGTTAAAGTATCTTTTACATAAAATTTATTACGGCCTAAAATCCTCATAATGTGCCCGAAAGTAAACGGAGCAGATAAAGCAAGTGCACAAGGGCAGGCAATGATCAGGATCGCTGAGATAACCTGGAACATTTTTTCAAGATCAATAAATGCCCAGTAGATTCCTGAAATCAAAGCGATTCCCAGAATGACAAATGTGAAGTATTTACTGATATTGTTTGTAAGGGTATCAAGTCCGGTTTCGTGTTTTTTAAAGGCTTCCTTGTTCCAGAGTTGGGTAAGGTAACTCTGATCCACATCTTTGATGACTTCCAGCTCAAGAGAAGAACCAATTTGCTTGCCTCCTGCAAAAATTTTATCTCCCGGCTGCTTACTGATGCTTTCACTTTCTCCGGTAATAAAACTGTTGTCAATATTCCCTTCTCCGTTGATCAGAATGGCGTCTACCGGTATGATTTCCTGATTTCTAACTAAAATTCTGTCTCCTACCTTAACCTCTGAAAGCAGGATGTTTTCCTGTTTTCCTTCAAAGTCTACTTTGGTAACGGCAATAGGGTAGAAAGATTTGTAATCCCTGTCATAGGAAAGAGCACTGTACGTTCTTTTCTGGAAAAGTTTACCCATCAGCATGAAAAACAGAAGGCCACAAAGTGTGTCAAAATACCCCGGACCATAGTCGGTAGCAACTTCATAGATACTTCTTCCGAAAAGAACGAAGATTCCCAACACGATAGGAACATCAATATTGACAATTTTATTTTTCAGTCCGTACCATGCAGATTTGTAGTAATCAGACGCAGAATAAAATACAACAGGGCAGGCCAGCAAAAACATCAGGACCCTGAAAAGCCCTTTGTAATGTTCCATCCAGTAATCTTCACCTCCCACATATTCAGGGAAAGCCAGGAACATTCCGTTCCCAAAGGCAAATCCGGCAATAGCAAATTTTACCAGAAGGGATTTGTCCAGGTGATCGACATTTTTTTCGGCAGTCTCAAGGTTGATGACCGGCTTATATCCCAGATTGGTCAGAAAATTAGCAAGTTGGCTTAATTTCAGGTCGTTATGGTTGAAAGAGATCTGTAAGGTCTTTCTGGTGAAGTTGACCTGGGAATATTTGATATGATCGTTCAGAGTATGAAGGCTTTCCAGAAGCCAGATACAGGAAGAACAGTGTATTACAGGGATCTTGAATGTGACAAGGCTGGTGTTTCCTTCAGAGAAATCAGTAACCTTTTCGAAAATTTCAGGAGTGTCCAGATAATCAAACTGAGTAGCGTTTTCGTCACCCGGGCGAATTCCGGCCCCTTTATTCAGCTCGTAAAAATTACTTAAATTATTCGTATTCAGAATTTCATAAACAGACTTACATCCGTTGCAACAGAAAGTCTTTTCGTCAAATAAAATTCTCTCTTTTTCTATACCTTGACCACAATGAAAACAGTTCTCGCTCACCCCATAAAATATTGAACTACAAAATTATAACAAATTTTTTTGTTTATCGTGTTAAAAAGTTCTATTTTTGTGATAAATATCATATAAAATGCCGCAGGAACAACAGATAGCAATTGAAGAGAGGTTCGCCAGAGTTTTTAATGATAAATCATTTAAGGAAAGACTTTCTAGCGCAGATTTTGAAAAATATATTAACGGTAAAAAAAGATTGAGTTTTCAGAAACACGATACGATTTTCGAGGATGGCGAAACTCCGAAAGGGGTATTCGTGCTTGAAAAAGGAGCCGCTAAACTTTCGAAATCAGGAGCCTTCGGGAAAGATCAGATTTTAAGATTTATCAAAGAAGGGGATATCATCGGCTATCGTTCTTTGCTTTGCGGGGAAAATTTCCAGGCCAAAGCAGAAGCTATGACAGACATTGAGTGTGTTTTCTTACCAGCTGATATCTTTATGTATCTTCTGGAAGTAGATCCGCAGTTGTCTTTCGTGATGCTTCAGAAAATATCATACGAATTAGGAGAATCTTCCAACACCATTACTTTCCTTGCTCAGAAAACGGTGAGAGAAAGACTGGCTGAAATCCTTCTGCTTCTTGAGCAGAAACTGGGGGTAGATCCGGAGGGATTCATCAAGATTTCATTGACAAGAGAAGAAATTGCCAATATTATCGGTACCGCTACAGAAAGTGCCATCCGTCTGATTTCAGAATTCAAACAGGACAGCCTGATTGAAGTGGATGGGCGAAACATCAAGATACTCAATCACGACAAACTCATGAAACTCGGTCACGTAGTTTTATAAAAATCATAAAAACTTAAGTCGGCTAAAGGCCGACTTTTTAACTTTTAAAAAATAGATCAATTATGTCTGTTCACTCTGAAATTAAAAAAGTTACAACTGAAACCTTGCGTAAAATGAAATTCGACAAGGAAAAAATAACAATGCTTACAGCCTACGATTTTACCACGGCAAAAATGGTAGATGCAGGTGGAGTAGATGCTATTTTGATTGGTGACTCTGCAGCAAATGTAATGGCAGGTTTTGAAACGACCTTACCCATTACCCTGGATCAGATGATCTATCATGCTCAAAGTGTGGTGAGAGGAACTGACAGAGCTTTGGTAGTAGCAGATTTGCCTTTCGGAACATATCAGAGTAATCCGGAAAAAGCCCTGGAGTCTGCCGTAAGGATGATGAAGGAAGGAGGAGCTCATGCAGTAAAGATTGAAGGCGGTAAAGAAATTTCCAAATCGATCAAAAAAATCATCAATGCCGGAATTCCGGTGATGGGACATTTGGGATTAACCCCACAGTCGATCTATAAATTCGGAACCTACAAAGTAAGAGCCAAAGAAGAAGCTGAAGCTCAGAAATTAATTGATGATGCCATGCTTTTGGAAGAATTAGGCTGTTTCTCAGTTGTTTTAGAGAAAATTCCTGCTGATCTGGCAAAAAAGGTGACAGAAAGTATTTCTATCC
This sequence comes from Chryseobacterium arthrosphaerae, assembly GCF_001684965.1. Lineage (NCBI taxonomy): Bacteria > Pseudomonadati > Bacteroidota > Flavobacteriia > Flavobacteriales > Weeksellaceae > Chryseobacterium > Chryseobacterium arthrosphaerae. Next base: position 145,254 of record NZ_MAYG01000031.1, read on the forward strand.
CAACGATCGGAATCGGTGCCGGTGCAGATTGTGACGGTCAGGTTCTTGTTTATCATGATATGGTAGGAATGAACAAAGGCTTCAGTCCGAAATTTTTAAGAAGATACCTTGACCTTTACACAGAAATTACAGGAGCTGTTTCTCAATACGTAAAAGATGTGAAAAGTGTAGAGTTTCCAAACGAAAACGAAAGTTATTAATTCATGCAAAACCAACAACAATCTATCCAGGGAATTTTATCTATTGCAGCACTGATCTGTCTTGCAGTGGGATGGTTCAACCTGTTTTCCCCGGAAATCAACCACTTACTTTCCAGAAAGGTTTTTTATGTACTGATAGGAGCGAGTTTTTTTATTCAGGCGCCCTTACTTACCAATAAAAACTTTGTCTATGCCATGTATGCGGCAGCAGCGATCTGTGTATTCGGAGCATTTATACCTGAAGGTTCAAATCTGTCTGCCATTAAAACCATTGGCCTTCTGGCCGGGATTATCCTTTCATTATCAAACAGAAGAAGATAGAACTGCAGCAATATGAAGGAGCAGATTATATATGAAGACAATCATCTTCTGGTGGTCAACAAAAAGGTGGGTCAGCTTGTACAGGGTGACAAAACCGGTGATGAATCACTACTGGAATCCATAAAGAATTTTATAAAAATAAGAGATGCTAAGCCGGGAAATGTTTTTCTCGGCTTGGTTCATCGTATAGACCGGCCTACCTCAGGTCTGGTGATCTATGCAAAAACCTCCAAAGCGCTTTCCCGCCTTACACAGATGGTCAAGAACCGTGAGGTCAAAAAAACCTATTGGGCTGTTGTAGGAAAAGAAATGATTCCTCAGAGCCAGCGACTGGTTCATTATTTAAAGAAAAACGAAAAAAATAATAAAGCGATCGTTTTTCCGAAAGCTACAGAAGGCGCAAAAGAAGCAATTCTGACCTACAACGTGATCAAAACACTTGATAATTATCTGCTTCTGGAAATAGACCTTGAAACGGGAAGACATCATCAGATCCGGGCACAGCTGTCAAAAACGGGTGTTCCGATCAAAGGAGATCTTAAATATGGGGCTCCCCGCTCCAATCCGGATGGCGGAATCAACCTGCATGCAAGAAAACTGGAGTTTATTCATCCGGTTACCAAAGAGAAAATTGAAATTACAGCACCTGTTCCGCAGAATGATGCGATCTGGAGAGCTTGTGAAGAATAAAAGGAAATCCCGCAGGCAGGCGGGATTTTTCATATTACACTTTTTTGTTTCTCTTTTTATTCTTTCATTTGTGTGTTGATTTTATTATGTTTTGGATTTGTTTCTGTTTATTTTTTAAAGAATATTAAATTTACTTAATTATTTAAAAATTCATATCTTGGCCGAAACTTAAAAATTTAGCGAGATATGAAAAAACTTTACCCATTTTCTTTTCACCGGAAAAGAAGAACAATTAATTTTAAAAGCATTGTATCGGCAGCGGTATTGCTGCTGGGAGGAAAAGAGCTGGCTTACGCACAGGTGAGCAGTTATACTTTTTCCCAGTCTTCGGGAACTTATGCTCCAATAACGGGAACCGTATTGGATACTGCTACAGGAAATACTTCTACTACCAACCTTAATAGTAATATTTATCCTCTGTCATTGCCTTTTGGTTTTGTATTTAATGGAGTCTCATATAACTCATTAAATGTATCTACAAACGGATTTATTACATTTGGGAGCACGGCTCCTTCTACAACATATACGACCCCTGTATCCGGAACAACGGCTTATGAAGGGGCAGTCTCTGTGTTTGGAAAAGACATAAGCAGTTTTTTTGATATCAGTGGTGCAACCGGGGATATCAGTTGGGAAACTACAGGTACCGCGCCCAATAGGGAGATTGTTATTCAATGGAAAAATTTCAGACCCAACAGTAGTACTTCCACAACTGCCGTGTATACGTTTTCATTTCAAATCCGCCTAAAGGAAACGTCTAATGTGATCGAAATGGTATATAATAACGGATCATATTTAGCAGGAAGTACCAGCGTTTCCGGAACAGCTCAAATCGGTTTAAGAGGAGCCTCTGCCACCGATTTTAATACAAGGCTTAATGGAACCTCATTAGAATTTGTGAACTCTACACCAGGAACGGCCAATAGCAGTACCCAGGCCTTTAATACAGTAAACGCAATTCCCGGGATGCCGTCTGCCGGACTTACTTATACATGGACTCCGCCAACCTGTTTTGCCCCATCCGGCATCACAGGTGGTACAACTACAAATAACAGTGTTAATATATCCTGGACTCCACATGTAACAATGCCTTCCGGATATGATGTCTATTATAGTACTGCCAGTACTCCTCCAACTTCTGCTACGACACCCACTCATCAAAACGTTCCGGGAAATTCAGTTCAGATCGGATCCTTGGCTCCGTCCACAACTTATTATGTGTGGGTAAGGGCAAATTGCGGAGGCGGCAATACAAGTGTATGGTCTCTTCAGCCTGTGCAGATTTCAACTCAGTGTACACCGCCGGCACTTACTTCTACAACTGGAGCCACTACCTGTACAACGGGTTCAGCTACTTTAACATTGACAGCCACTGCAGATGCCGGAGCTACTGTCAGATGGTATGATGCACAAACGGGAGGAAATCAGGTGGGGACAGGTAATACATTTACCACACCCGCTATATCTTCTACTACAAATTACTGGGCTGCAGCAGCCAATACAGGAAATGTAACTAATGTGGGGCCTGCATCTCCGGCAGGTGTAGGAACAAACAGTGCCGAATCTACTAACTGGGATCTGTTGTTTACTGTAAGAACCAATATAGCACTCAATTCTGTAGATATATTCCCCGGGACGGTAGGACAGGATGGAGTTATTGAAATTCTTACCTCATCAGGAACGTCACTTGCATCTATTCCCTTTACAACCACTGTTGCAGGAAATTCAACGGCACAGACGGTTCCGTTGAATATTTCATTACCTCCGGGAACTTATGCCATGAGAAGAACAGGAACTGCAAAATTATACCGAAATAACGGTGGAGCCGTATTTCCCTATTCTACTCCTGAATTGGTAATTACAGGGACGACGTTTTCAAGCTACCCAACTTATTATTTTTATTTCTATAATCTGAATTTTACCCCTACATGTGAATCTGCAAGAACTATGGTGACGGCTGAGATAAGTTGTATGTCAACTTCAGAAACGCAAACGAAGGAAACTGTAAAAGTACATCCGAATCCTTTCTCTGATTATGTCAATATCAGCAGACCTGAACTGGTAAAATCCATTAAAGTGACTGATGTTACAGGAAAACTGATCAGAACAATCCCTAATCCGGATGCTGCCTTGATGCTGAACGACCTTTCGCACGGAATGTATATATTGATTCTGGAAATGAAAGACGGTTCTGTGGAACAGAAAAAAGTGATTAAAAAATAAAAATTTGTTGTAATTCAATCAGCAAGGCCGGAGATGTAAGCATCTCCGGCCTTTTTTATTCTCAGAAAAAACGATTTTGCTCATTCTGAAAAAATAACTAACTTCGTCCCATGCTTTAGGGGTGTCTGTTATAGACAGACTGAGATTTTACCCTTTGAACCTGATCTGGATCATACCAGCGTAGGGAAAAGTAGATGACTTTTGCTGTACATTCCATTGTACAATAACAGCCATTCCTAAAGTATGTTTAAATTATTAGGAATGGAACTTATTATCAACCACACCCGAAAAACATTTGATGTACTTCCTGAGAATCTGGAAGCATTACTGGCTATAGAGCTGCCCGGAAAAAGAAAAGGAATTGCTGTAGCGCTCAACAACCGTATCATTCCGCTGTCCGCCTGGGCGGAAACCTTCCTCAAAGACAACGATTCAGTTTTAATTATTACTGCCACTCAGGGCGGTTAATTCTCATATTTTAATACCAATACTTATGGCTCACTCCATTACATGTTCGCCATTTCCGAACTCAAAGAAAATATATGTTGAAGGAAAAATTCATCCTGTCAATGTAGCAATGCGTGAAATACAGCTTAGCCCTACCAAACTTACCAATGGAGGCTTTGAACATAATGCACCTGTAACCATTTATGATACTTCAGGTCCTTATACCGATGAAAATGCTGTGATCGATATCCAGAAAGGACTTCCCAGGATAAGAGAACAGTGGATCCTGGATAGAAAGGATGTCAGTATTCTGGAAGGAATCACTTCTGAATATGGGAAAGCCCGCCTTGCAGATCCTAAACTCGATGAACTGCGTTTTTCCTATGACCATAAACCTAAAGTAGCACAGGAAGGAAAAGAGCTAACCCAGTTGTATTATGCAAAACAGGGAATCATCACTCCGGAGATGGAATATGTGGCGATCAGGGAAAATCAAAGAATTGAACAGCTGGAATCTGTTCCCAAAGAGATGGCCTGCCAGCATGTCGGTAACAGTTTTGGAGCCAATACTCCAAAAAGTAAGATTACTCCGGAATTTGTAAGAGATGAAATTGCTGCCGGAAGAGCTATTATCCCGAATAATATCAATCACCCGGAAAGCGAACCGATGATCATCGGAAGAAATTTCCTGGTCAAGATCAATGCTAATATTGGCAACAGCGCTGTCACATCAAGTATTGAAGAGGAAGTGGAAAAAGCTGTCTGGGCCTGCCGCTGGGGAGCTGATACCATTATGGATCTTTCAACAGGAAAGAATATTCATGAGACAAGAGAATGGATTATCAGAAACAGTCCGGTTCCTATTGGTACCGTTCCGATCTATCAGGCCTTAGAAAAAGTAAAAGGGGTTCCGGAAGATCTTACATGGGAAGTCTTCAGGGATACACTGATTGAGCAGGCAGAGCAGGGAGTGTCTTATTTTACCATTCATGCAGGGGTTTTGCTGCGTTATATTCATCTGACAGCCAGTAGAGTAACAGGAATTGTATCCCGGGGAGGATCTATTATGGCCAAATGGTGCCTGTTCCATCATAAAGAAAACTTTTTATATACGCATTTCGAGGAGATTTGTGAGATCATGAAGAAATATGATGTGGCTTTCTCCCTGGGGGACGGACTTCGTCCGGGGTCAATTGCTGATGCCAATGATGCTGCTCAGTTTGCAGAGCTGGAAACGTTAGGCGAACTGACCAAAATAGCATGGAAACACAATGTACAGGTTATGATCGAAGGGCCGGGGCATGTTCCGATGCACATGATCAAAGAAAATATGGAAAAGCAGCTGGAAGAATGTCATGAAGCACCATTCTACACTTTAGGGCCTTTGACAACGGATATTGCTCCGGGCTATGACCATATTACTTCAGGAATTGGAGCGGCAATGATCGGGTGGTTTGGTTGTGCCATGCTTTGCTATGTAACTCCAAAGGAACATTTAGGACTTCCGAATAAAGAAGATGTAAAAGTTGGGGTAATCACCTATAAACTGGCCGCCCACGCAGCAGACCTCGCAAAAGGACATCCCGGAGCACAGTACAGGGACAATGCTTTGAGTAAAGCCAGGTTTGAATTCAGATGGGAAGATCAGTTCAATCTTTCATTAGATCCGGATACGGCAAGGGCCTATCATGATGAAACCCTTCCTGCCGATGGAGCAAAGATTGCGCACTTCTGCTCAATGTGCGGACCGAAATTCTGCTCAATGAAAATCACTCAGGAAATCCGTGAATCTGCAGAAAAAGGAATGCTGGATAAATCACAGGAATTTATTGAAAAAGGAAAAGAGATCTATATATGATCCTTGTCATCACGCCTGAAATAATGGTTCCCAATGAAACGGAGATCATTAATCATATGTTTCAGAAAGGGTTGGATCTGCTTCATATCAGAAAACCACACATTACCCGTCAGGAACTGTCAGGTTTTATCAGTGAGGTTGATCTCTCATTCCGCTCACGGTTAGTTCTTCATACTCACTATGAGCTGGGAGAGGATTATGGAATTGCAAGACTTCATGTCAGGGAGAAAGACCGGCTGGAAGGTGAGTACACATCCTTCGCAGACAGGCATATCATTTCAACTTCAGTACATGATATGAACACTTACAATGCATTGGGAAAAGAATGGGAATATGCTTTCATAAGCCCGTTTTTTCCAAGTATTTCTAAAAAAGGATATGGTGAAAACGCTACAATTATAGAGGAGGTTAAACATAGAGACAACAAAGAGGTAAAGCTGATCGCGCTGGGAGGAATTACTCCTGAAAATATCTGCGAAGTTTTTGAAGCCGGAGCAGATGGAGCAGCTTTGCTAGGATCAGTTTGGGAAAGCGAAGACCCTCTTAAGGTTTTTATGAAATGCAGTGAGAATTCTTTCATCATCAAAAAATAGAACAACTATGGAACAGTTACAATATATATCACAGGGAAAAACAAGGGAAGAGCAGGAAACCAATATCCGGAAAGCTTTAGATCATGGTATCGGCTGGGTACAGGTCCGTTGGAAAAATGCGCCTGAAAAGGAATTGATCAGCCTGTGTGAGGTCTCAAAACGTTTATGTTCAGAATATCAGTCGGTTTGCATCATCAATGATCATGTAGAACTGGCAAGAAGCATTGATGCTGACGGTGTTCATTTAGGACTGGATGACGGTTCTGTAAAAACAGCCAGATCTATTTTAGGAGACCATAAAATAATCGGCGGTACAGCCAATACCCTTTCTGATGTACTGCAAAGAATGAACGAACCCTGTGATTACATAGGGCTGGGGCCGTTACGATTTACAGCGACAAAGGAAAAGCTGAGCCCGGTATTGGGCTTTGAGGGATATCGTCAGATTGTAGAGAATCTGAAAGAAAAATCTCATTCTCTTCCTAAGATATTTGCGATAGGCAGTGTCACTCCTGAAGATATTGTTCCCTTACTACAGATCGGAATTTACGGAGTTTCCGTTTCAGGAGAAATAACCAGACAACCGTCCCTTATTACAGAATTTAAAAAAGAAATCACCCATAACGAAGTTTTCCGGTAAACGGGACAGGTGATTATATATGACCTTTGAAAAATAAATAATGATATGAATCATCAGAAATTAATAATAGCAGACCGTACTTTTGAATCCAGACTGTTTTTAGGAACCGGAAAATTCGGAAGTCTGAAAGAGATGGCATCTTCCGTTTTGGCTTCAGAAACAGATATGGTGACAATGGCCCTGAAAAGAATTGATGCCCAGTCTGCAGAAGATGACCTGCTGGACTCCTTGCGGGAAACAAAAGTGCATCTTTTGCCCAATACTTCAGGAGCGAGAACAGCCAAAGAGGCTGTATTAGCGGCCCAACTGGCAAGAGAAGCGCTGGAAACCAACTGGGTAAAGCTTGAAATTCATCCCGATCCGAAATATTTATTGCCGGACCCTATTGAAACCCTTTATGCAACTGAAGAGCTGGCAAAACTGGGCTTCGTAGTAATGCCTTATATTCACGCAGATCCTGTATTGTGTAAACGGCTGGAAGATGCGGGAACAGCTGTGGTAATGCCTTTGGGAGCACCCATTGGAACGAATAAAGGCTTGAGAACATTAGACTTTTTAGAAATCATCATCAGCCAAAGTAATGTGCCGGTAGTGGTAGATGCAGGAATAGGAGCACCATCAGATGCAGCCAAAGCGATGGAGATGGGAGCTGACGCCGTTCTCGTCAATACAGCGATTGCCGTGGCCGGAAACCCTGTCAATATGGCTGTAGCCTTTAAAGAAGGAGTGATTGCAGGAAGAAAAGCCTTTGAATCAGGATTAGGAGCCATAGCCAACCATGCCGAAGCTTCAAGTCCGCTGACCTCATTTTTATTCGAATAAACAAAATCATGAAAAGCTTCAGAAATGTATTTGATCAATATGGCTGGGATGAAGTAAAAAACAGGCTCAGAAAGGTAACTTTATCAGACGTCCGCTACAGTCTTCAAAAAAAGAATAAAACAATGGATGACTTTCTGAATCTGATTTCCCCGGCGGCCTCAGGGGAGCTTGAGATCATGGCTAAAATGACCCGTTCCCTTACTCAGAAACGTTTCGGGAAAACGATTCAGTTGTATGCGCCGCTGTATCTCAGCAATGAATGCCAGAATATCTGTACCTACTGTGGATTCAGTTTAGATAATCAGTTAAAAAGAAAAACACTTTCAGATACAGAATTGCTTGTTGAAGCTTCAGTCCTGAAGTCAATGGATGTAAATCATGTATTACTGGTAAGCGGAGAAGCCAATAAGATTGTGGGAGTTCCTTATTTCCAGAATGCTGTACGCCTGTTAAAACCTCATTTTTCCAATATTTCTATTGAAGTGCAGCCTTTGGCAGAAGAGGAGTACAGTCTTCTTCACAAGGAAGGTGTACATTCCGTATTGGTGTACCAGGAAACTTATCATCAGGAGGTTTATAAAGAATATCATCCCAGGGGAAAAAAATCAAATTTTGATTTCCGTCTGGATACGCCTGACCGTATTGGCAGGGCAGGAATCCACAAAATAGGACTGGGAGTGCTTCTTGGACTGGAAGATTGGCGTGTAGACAGCTTTTTCAACGCATTACATATTGATTTTCTCCAGAAACAGTATTGGAAAAGCAGATTTTCGGTTTCATTTCCAAGGCTGAGACCGGCTGAAGGAATTATTGAGCCTAATTTTATTATGGAAGATAAAGACCTGCTTCAGCTGATCTGTGCTTACCGGATCTGGAATGAAGACCTGGAAATCTCTATATCTACCAGAGAAAATGAGATCTTCAGAAATAATATCGTTTCGCTTGGTGCCACAGCCATGAGCGCAGGTTCCAAAACCAATCCCGGAGGCTATTCTGTGGATAAGGAGTCTTTAGAACAGTTTGAAACCAGTGACGAAAGGAGTATGGATGAAATCAGGATGATGATCAGAAAATCAGGATATGATCCCGTAATGAAAGACTGGGATTCTGTTTACAGTGGATTTTAGATTTCAATTAAAATAAAATATGAAAGAAGATGTTTTTTCCCGGTACAGCCGGCAGATATTCATCGATGAAATAGGACTGGAAGGGCAAAAAAAGATTATGGCATCAAAAGCACTTGTTGTGGGAGCCGGTGGCCTCGGAAGTCCTGTTATCCAATATCTGGCGGCTGCCGGTGTCGGAACTTTAGGAATTGCAGATTTTGATCTTGTAGAATTGCATAACCTAAACCGTCAGATCATTCACACGGAAGACAGAACGGGAATGTCTAAAGTAAAAAGTGCTGAGGTATTCGTGAAAAACCTTAATCACCAGGTGAATCTGATTCCCATTGAACAGAAAATCAATGAAGCCAATGCCGCAGACATTCTTTCCCGGTTTGATATCATCATCGACGGATCTGATAATTTTTCAACAAGATATCTGGTTAATGACACCTGTGTGAAGCTGAAAAAAACATTGGTGTACGGAAGTATCCTTGGGTTTTCAGGACAAGTGGCTGTATTTAATCATCGGGGAAGCAAAAACCTGAGAGACCTGTTCCCGGAACCTCCGTCTGACGGAGATATGCCGGACTGTGACAGTTTAGGCGTTCTGGGAGCTTTGCCGGGAATCATAGGAAGTATGATGGCACTTCAGACCTTAAAAATCATAGCTGATCTTCCTGTGATTTTAAATCAGATGACATGGGTAGATACACTGAATTGGAGATTTCAGACGATTGATTTTTAACAGCTTAAAAAGATTAAAAATATTTCTCCATTCTATAACTATTCAATAGAAACGGGCTTTAGCCCGTTTATTTTATAACAAAATTCCATCGGCTTTAGCCAAAACTTACGCTTTTGATTTCTGAAGGATTTGTTATAATCCATAAAAATAAAAGAGGCAGTAAATTGTACTGCCTCCTTCTGTATCATTATTCGATGAAAAATTACTGTCCTTGCTGCATAACACCACCATTATCTTCTTTCTTGGTGCTATTAAGGATATTAGGATCTTCTTTTGCCAGTTTATTCTTTGTCGGAATCTTGTAATTGATGGAAATTCCGAAGTTTCTTGAGTCATACTTGGATCTCAGCATCGCGCTCTCTCCCAATGGAGGATTAGAACGTACCTGCATAACCTGTCCGTTGAAAATATCATTGGCAAAAACAGATACAGTAAGACGGTTGTTCATAAACTTCTTTGTTAATGTAATATCTAAATTATTGTTGAACGGCTTCTCTGCTGTAAAGTAGAAATATCCTGCTTTAGGCGTCAGATAGCTGTAATTGGCTGTCAGTTTAATATCTTTTGGAAGAAGTAACTGAGTCATCACATTGAAAATCCAGAACCCTTTATTGTTAAGGTTATCAATTTCATGCTTCTGATATCCTGCATAGATGTACATGAAATTCATCTTGTCAGGATTGAAGTTGGATTTCATAATTTCACCGATCGATTTGGTGAAAATCTGAAACGGAACCGGAAGACCTACATTGAAATTGTGAATTTTCATATTTGAAATATTCATCTGCTGGTTGAATAGTTTTCTGCCGTCCTTTCTGATAATCTGTGCTACCTGGTTGTTTGCTGAACTTACGCTGTACCCGATGAAAGCATAATCGAAAGCTGAGATTTTTATTTCATAATTATCAAAAATAGTAGGCTGCAGATTTGGGTTACCGCTTACTTCCGTATTGGGGCCATAGAAAGTTACGTTATTCGGGTTTAAGGCAGAAATACTTGGGAGGCTTATTTTTCTGTTGTAATTGGCAGCAATAGAAACCTGATTCATCATATTATACTGCACACTTGCATTGGGGAAAAACTTGAATTTATTGAAAGGAGTCAGACTGGCTTCTGTCAGCTTTTCTTCTTTATTGAAAAACCTTGTTATCCCTGAAATATCATAATTTTCAGCCCTTGAACCCAAGGTGAAATCAAACTTTTTCAGTTTAGCCTGAAATTCCAAATACATAGAGGCGGTCTGTCTCTGATATTCAAGATTGGTTAAGCCAAAACTTTCAGTATCGTAATCCTGTCTTTCATACAATCCTCCAAAGCTTACTTTTCCACCATCAAGAAGCTTGATAGGCTGAGCGTAATCTACTTTGAAATTGGCAATATTCATCACGGATTTATTGTTCAGAAGATCTTTTACGCCACTCATAGCACTGTTGATCGGAGGTTGGGGATCCGCAGCAAAATTTCCATCCTGAAAGAAGTTGTCCTGAGAAAATTTACTGTCTGATCTTGTATAACCAAACTGAAAATCCAGTTTTTGAGATTTATCTGCAAAACGTTTCTGGTAGGTTACAACAGCTTCCTGTCTCAAACTATTCGTATGGGCAACATCTGAAGAAGTATAAAAAGCCTCTCTCAGATCATTTTTATTATTATCAAAAGGTAAATCTCCATGACCCTTACTCAGGGTGTAATTGTCATTATTATTGTGATAGATATCGTAATTTAATAATAGACGGTCTTGCCCTAAATCGAATGTTATTCCTGATTTTGCAAAGTAACCTCTTCCCAGTCGGTCCGTATTGCTGTCCAGAAGCTCATCCTGTTTTCCGTTAAGCATACTTTCACGATAGTTTTGCCCTACATTCAGCTGCCAGCCGAAATATTTATTTCTTGCGTTCAGATTAAGGGAATTGGTTGTTCTGCTTCTGTATTTATCATAATTCGAAAATGAATAATTTCCGGAATACGTTGCTGTTAAATATTTATTGGCATTTTTATTCGTAATAATATTCATGATGGCCCCTCCTGAAGTTGCCGGGAATTCGGCTCCGGGCTGGGTAATTACTTCGATTCTTTCTACAGAATTGGCGGGCATTCCTTCGAGGAAAGAATTCAATTCGTTGGAAGTAATATTCAAAGGTCTTCCGTTGAGGTAAACATCCAGCATTTTTCCCTGGTACATCATTCCTGCAATATCCGTTGCAACAAGTCCCGGAAGCTTTTTGATTCCTTCCAGCACGTTTCCGTTATTCAGTTGAGGTTGTTCAGAAAAATCAAAAATAGTACGGTCTGCCTTTTGTTCAACGGCTTTTTTAGTTTTGGTGATCACCACCCCTTCAATTTGTTTCTCTTTAGAAGCAGCATTCTCTTTTTCCTGAGAAAAGACAAACACAGATCCCAGGAGTGACAAAGCGAATATAGTTTTTTTCATAATGTTTTTACTAATATCCGGTTAGACGCAGAAAAAGATCATTTGTTACGGTAAAATGTTGAAAATCGAAAATTTAGGGTGAATATTTTTTTATTTCCGAAATAATTATATCTTTGCCGGGTAATTATCAAGAATCTCTAGATGGGATAGCAACCTGCAAAAACAAGCAAGGTGCTGCAAGCGATAAGCCGGATCTTCCGGAAAAAATGTTTATCATTCTATCATTACTCCCATCTTGAATTTTTTGTTTTAAAGCTAAAATCAAATGTTTAAAAAGAAGGGAAATCACATTTCATCAGTACTTTTTTATTCTTCGGATCATGAAGGGAATCTTCATTACTCTGATATGTTCTCATGCCATTTCTACATGCGCATGTGCTGTTGTTTCTAGCCGTTCTATTTCTAAAAAATAATACAAACATTTCGAATGCTCTGGTAACCTTACAACTTTAAGGTTACAGGAATTGCATTGCCTGAAAAAACCTGACAATAAAAAAATAACAACATGCATAATTTCAGAAAAAAAATTTTTATTCCTTCCATTACGCTTATCTCTACATTTTATTACGCACAGAAGGATACTTTACAATCTAAGAAAATAGAAGATGTGGTGATTCTTGGATCAAGAGGTTCAGGAAGATCATTAACAGATACCCCGGTTCCGGTAGATATCATTAATATTTCAAAAATCTTAAAACAAAGTCCGGCCAATAATATCAGCCAGGCTTTAAATTACATTGTACCTTCATTTTCATCAACTTCACATACCGTTAATGATGGAACTGATTTTGTAGATCCTGCGCTCCTGAGGGGATTAGGCCCGGATCAGGTTCTGGTGCTGGTAAACGGAAAAAGAAGATATCAGTCTTCGCTTATTAATGTTACCCTTACTCCGGGAAGAGGTTCTGTGGGAACCGACCTTAATGCTATTCCTGCCTTTGCTTTAGAAAAAATTGAAGTTTTAAGGGACGGTGCTTCTGCCCAATATGGGTCCGATGCCATTGCCGGAGTGGTAAACCTGGGATTGAAAAAAAGATTGGGACTTTCCGGACAGGTATTTTTAGGAGGGTATGCTTCTCCTGTTACCAATAATTTCTCTGGTGGAATAGATGGACAGACCATTTCTGTAGATCTTAATTATGGAGCCAGAATAGGAAAAACAGGATTCTTTAACGTTACTGGTTCTGCCCAATACCGGGATCCTTATTCGAGGGCCGGAGTAAGAAACGGAGATATTTTCAATGCTTATAATGCCATTCATTACAGGGCTTTACAGGATGGAATTAATATTGACGGGTTGTATAAAAATATTACCAATACTCCCAATTCCCAGCAAATTATCAACACAATCAAGCAATATGCAGTGAAGGTAGATTATTTTGGGAATGATTTTCAGTCTCAAATCTCAGGGGCAAATAGTATTGCTGATCTTCAAAAAATATTGGACAGGGATTTTACCTCTCAGGAACTTAATTACAGAGGATTGGAAAGGAAAGATTTCAGCTTGAGGGCAGGCCAGTCTAAATTACAGTCCGGGCAGCTCTTTTTTAATTCTGAAATTCCTCTTAGTGATGAATGGAAAGTCTACTCATTTGGAGGCTACAGCTACCGTCTTGGAAATGCCGGAGGATTTTACAGGCTTCCGAACAATGAGAGAAATATAAATTCAATTACGCCCAACGGATATCTTCCTCAAATTGAAGCAACAGTAAATGACTATTCTCTTGCTGCCGGAATCAAAGGAAAATGGAACGGCTGGAATGTAGATTTCAGCAATACATTTGGAAAAAATACCTTCGGTTTCGGGGTCGTAAATACTTTTAATGCATCGCTTACAGATAATTCTCCAAGAACTTTTGATGCAGGAGGATCTGAATTTTCACAAAATACCGTCAATCTTGATTTCTCCAAAAAATATGATGTACTGAAGGGGTTGAACATTGCATTTGGGGGCGAGTACAGGCATGAAAATTATAAAGTAAATGCCGGAAAAGAAAATTCTTATGCCTCATACGATATTTTTGGCCGTGTGGTAACCGCTCAAACGCCTGAAAATGAAAAAGTAACTGACTTTTTTAAGAATATAAGACCGGCCGGAGCCCAGGTTTTCCCAGGGTTCAGCCCGGAAAATGCAGTGTCAGGAAACAGAAACAGTATTGCAGCTTATGCTGATGCCGAGTTGGAAGTTACTGATGGCTGGCTGTTGGAAGGAGCTTTACGATACGAGAATTATTCAGACTTCGGGTCTACATTCAATTATAAGGTGGCAACCAATGTAAAGGTGGCTCCCAACCTGAACTGGAGAGGTGCTGTTTCCACGGGGTTCAGAGCGCCTTCATTGGCCCAGATCTATTACAGTTCCACTTCTACTTTGATCCAGCAGGGGGTAACAACACAGGTAGGTACTTTCAGGAATAATTCTGAAGCTGCACAGGCATTGGGGATCCCAAAATTGAAACAGGAGACTTCACAGTCCTACAGCACAGGAATTACATGGAAGATTCCGGCATTAAGCCTGACTTTCACGGCAGATGCTTATTTAATAAAGATTAAGGACAGAGTAGTTTTAACTGATCTTTTCTACCGTCCTGATGGAAGTTTTACTCCTGGTTCAGACCAGGCCGTTCTACAGAATGCTTTTGATCTCGCAAGAGCAAGCGCTGCCAACTTTTTTGCCAATGCAGTAGATTCTCAGACAAAAGGGCTGGATATTACTATTTCGCAGAATTCAAAAATCTCATCAGGGGTTTCTTTGGAGAATAATCTGGGAATCAACTTTAATCAGACGAAAAGAATCGGAGACATCCATGCATCACCGAAATTGGTAAGCCAGATCAATAATTATTTCTCAGAACCTAACAGAATTTATTTTGAAGAAGCTGTACCCCATGTAAAAGCTACATTAGCCAACACGGTAAGGGCTTCCGGCTTTACTTTCGTACTGCGCAATTCATTTTTTGGTAAAGTGACTGATGCAGATGTTGTAGATGCTGATTTTGATGGAGTAAAGGGAGGTACAGAACATTTTGTCCTTAACAGCCGTTTGGTAACAGATCTGTCTGTAGGGTATAATTTTAATAAAAATATTTCGGCAACAATAGGCAGCAATAACATCTTCAATATATTGCCTTCTAAAAGCCCCAATATACCGTCATTAACAGCAGATAACCAGTTTGTCTATTCCAGGCAGGTTTCCCAGTACGGGATAGGGGGAAGATTCTTATTTGCAAGAATTGAATTCAGTTTCTGATATATACTGCTTAGAAGTTTTGATGACAAAAGACAGAGATCCGCTCTCTGTCTTTTGTATTTTTATTTATTTCAGAGATGAAAACTCTATAAAATCATATTCTGCAGAAGAGGTAAAAAGCTGTCGTAATACTGCAGCATGCCCGTTTCCGGCAATCACAAGAATTCTGTCTTCACTGTTGTGCGGAATGTTTTGAATATTTCGGAACATCCTCAGGTTCCTGCTGTACCAATAAAGCGCAAGCATATCAGCACCATCATGTTCTCTCAGTTTGAAATCACCGCTCAGATAGGCTCCGTACCCGTACTGATGGCTTTCTTTGGAATTCATGTAAGTAAAAGTGTCCAGAAGAGATTTAAAATTTTTAGGCTCAGAACTCTTGTAGAAAGCAATAAACTGCTGGGAGACCGGATCATCACTCCTGAAATCATAATCTTTGCTGAGGTTTTTAAAAAATGCAGAATCAGTTTTTCCAAAATGTTTTTCAAGATCATCCAGAATAGATTCTGCATCAATACTGAACAATTCGTTGATTTTAAGTTCACTGGCTATTCTCATTGCAAGCTGATAACGCTCATCTCTTTTGTCACGGTGCTTACCTTCGTTGTATTCCTTCAGCTTTTGATTGGCATTCCAGCTTGGCCAGGCTTCTATAGCAATCTTTGTAGGTTTAAATCTTTTGATATATTCTACAAGTTCAGTGACTTCTTTTGCTGTTTCAGGAGAAAGCACATCCACCTGATCTTCTTTCCTGGTTTTATGGGCATCAAGATTAGGGTAATCAAAATGGAATGAACCTACCACCAAAACTTTTGTCTTTGGGCTGGTAAAAAAATCTGAAGGTTTTTTTTGAGCCAATACTGATGTAGAAAGACATACAAGAAAAATATAAATTAAGGTTTTCATGAGTTTATTTTTTTTAAAGTTACTATTAAATTATTGTGCACGGTTTTTTTCTTCGAAATTCACCGCTCTGTTATTTGATTTTATTGTTTGATTTCCAAAACTGTAGGTGATGCTGAGTACCAGCCTTCTGGCATCCCAATAATTGTTGAAAGACTGTGTATTATCTGCAAAATACACATCTGCTTTATATCCGGACTGCTTAAAAATATCACTTACCGAAAGGTTGATCTGGACCGCTTTCTCCACAAGGCTCATCTTGATTCCGGCATCCAAGCTGGCTCTGTTTCTGATGGAAGAGTATCCGTCACGGGAAGGAAGATTATGCCAGTAATTCACAAACAGGAAGAAGGTTTTGGCCTTATTGAGCTGAAAAGTATTGTTGGTGGAATAATAGAACGATTGTCCGTTTTTTGGAACAGCATTAAATTGTGTGATCTGTGTTTCATTATAGCTGAATGAAGCGGAAATATTGCTTTCCCAGATCTTAAAAAATGTGTCCGTATAATTGAGGTTAATCCCATATTTATCCTGATTATAATAATTGTAATAGGTACTGGTAATATCTTTTCCGTCAAGGAAAGTGATCTGGTCAAAATTATTGACGGTTCTCTGGTAATAAAGATTGGCAGAGAATCTATTTTTAAAAATATAATTGAATTCTATATTATGGTTGAAAGAAGGCTGCAAGCCTGGATTTCCGGAATAGTAGGTTCTCGGATTGGAGTACCATCGGAACGGGTCCAAAGCCCGGAAATAAGGGCGGTTGATCCTTCTTGAATAATTAATGCTGAACTGGTTATTCTCATTGGCTTTATAGGAGATATATGCCGTAGGAAAGAATTTTCCATACCTGTTTTCAGATTCAGTCTGCGTGGTAGGTGAAAAGCCGTTGGTTTGCGTGTATTCATAACGAAGCCCGGCTTTGGCAGACCATTTTTCACTGAAATCCTTACTGGCACTGAGGTATGCGGCATAATTTTTCTCTTTGTAATTAAAAAGGTTACTTCTGCCCGGATCTATAATATAACCGTCCTGAATCAGATTAAAATAGCCTATATCCGAATCATTGGAAAACTGACTGTATTTTGCTCCTGTTTCCAGCTGGATCTTTTTAAAATTTAATGCAAGATCGGCCTGCCCCGAATAAATTTTATAATCTACCGTAGAAAGATTCCGAACCACCTGCACCGAATTGTCTGCCAGGTTTCTGGTGGTAAAATTGACGTTATTATCAGGCAGGTTCCCATAATAATTGGCACCGAGACTCAATTTATGTTCCCCGAATTTCTGATCAAAATATAAATTCAGCATCTGTGATGTAAAAACAGAACGGTGCTTAGAATCCGTATCAGTTTGTAACGTTACGGCATTATAGGTAAAATAGCTCTGCTCTGACCTGATATCCATATCGGAATGACCTTTTGAAATATCATATACCAGCCCGATATTGGCATTTTTAGAAAGTGAATAATCGAAATTGGCATTTAATCCAAGGCCGTCATTCATATCCCGTCTGTCATCCCTGCTGATAGAAGAATTCTGTCCGATGATCTTATAATTTTCCACGGAACGTTTATCTGCATCATATCCCAGAACTTTTACCGAGGCTTTCCATTTTTCATTTTGATAATTTACACCAGCCACACTGGTGAACCCTGCGTATGTTTTCTGAGTATAGTTGGTATTCAGGTAGCCATTCCATCCGGGATTCTGGTTTTTTTTGAGAACGATATTGATAATTCCGCTATTTCCCTGGGCATCATATTTTGCCGGCGGGGTGGTGATTACCTCTATTTTCAGGATGTTTTCTGAACGGAGGTTTCTCAGATAGTTGATAAGCTCAATGCCGGAAAGATTAAGCATACGGTCATTTACCATCACAGAAACTCCATTTTTCCCTGCGATAGATATAAGACCTTTATCTTCGTCAACTTTCAGTAAGGGTGTTCCGGCAAGCACTTCCATTCCGGAACTTCCCTGAGAAAGCATTGAATTCTGAACATTGTAAACCAGACGGTCTACCTTACGCTCTACCAGGGCTTTCTTTCCGTTGACTGTAACAGCATCTATTGTATTGACACGGGCGGTATCTTGAGTCTGACCCGCTGCAAAAGAACAAGCTAAAATTGCTATGGAGAGAATGTGCTTTTTCATAGTATATAAATGACAGTTTAGAGGTTGTGTGTGTTACATTTCCTGAACAAAAGTATGAGTTGGGGCTTTTTTCAGAAATAGCCATTAGATGAACTGCTGATTTGGGAAGATGAAAATAGTTTGGTCGGAAAAAAACAGGCTTTTGTCGATAAAATATTGAAATATGATATTCTGGAGGTTTATATTTGAATATGAAAAGAAAGCAGATTATATGGCTTCAGATTCTCTATTGGGGATTTGATTTTTTGGGGTCGGTCATTACCCCTTTTTATTTTTTTCCGGAGGAGCTTAACTATCAGATAAGTGTTCTCAAGATTACCTATTTTATAGTAAGAATACTTAGTTTCTATATTTTGTATTTATTTGTTTTTCCTAAAATTTTCAGACCTGATAGGCTTTATACTGCTGTCTTTGTTTTTCTGTTTGGCCTTTTGTCTTTCGCGGGGCTGCGCTATTTATTGGAAGAACTCATTTTGCCGGTGACATTTGGATTCCGGAATTATAATGAGAATACGGGACTCGCTTACTATTTTTTTGATAATGTTAATAAAAGTACTCTTACAACTTTTATTGCCGGAATTTTATGGATACTGGAAAAATACGGTATCGCTGAAAATGATAAAAAGCAACTTTTAATAGAGAAAAAGCAGGCTGAGCTTCAGGCTTTGAAAACCCAGATCAATCCTCATTTTATTTTTAATTCACTGAATAATATCTATTCCCTTGTTTATCAGCATTCGGATAAGGCACTGCCGGCTATTGAGGAGCTTAGTCAGCTATTAAGATACAGCACAAAAGATCTTGAAAGGGATACTATTCCTCTTGAAAAAGAACTGGGGTATATTGACAGCCTGATTGCACTGGAAAAACTCAGGATCAAAAATCCTGAATTACTGATCACAGAGAAAAAAATTGAATATCCGCATCTTAATATTTCGCCGATGCTGTTGGTGCCATTTGTAGAGAACGCTTTTAAACATGGCGATTTCCGGAATAGAGGCTTTGAAATGAAAATTTCCGATCATGATAAAATCCTGCATTTTTCTCTTTCAAATTTTAAAAAGGAAAAAGTAAAAGACACGGTCTCAGGAATAGGGATAGAAAATGTGAAAAAAAGACTGGAGATTTTGTATCCGGACCATTATGAGCTAAGTATAAAGGATTCTGAAACGGAATTTGTTGTAGATTTAAAAATTGATTTAAGAAATGGATAAGATTAAATGCATTATTGTAGATGACGAGCCGCTGGCGATTTCTCTTCTGGAGAGGTATGTAGAGCAGATTCCTTTTCTTGAACTGGTTTTTTCTACCGAGAATCCTATTCTGGCGTTGGAATATATCCAGAATCATCCTTCAGACCTGATCTTTTTAGACATCCAGATGCCGGAACTTACAGGAATCAATTTTATGAAAATCGTAGGAGACAGGCAGAAATATATTCTGACAACTGCGTACTCAGAATATGCATTGGAAGGCTATGAACATCATATTGTTGATTATCTTCTGAAGCCTGTTTCGTTTGAACGTTTTCAGAAAAGTATTGTAAAAGCCCGGGAACGGTTTTCTTTTCAGCCTACAGAAAATACGCATTTCTTCGTGAAATCCTCAGGCAGGCAGCACCGTATCGGGTTTCATGAAATTTTTTATATTGAAAGTATTAAAGATTATGTGAACATCCGTACAGAAACTGAAGAGTACATCGTTCTTGATACCCTTAAGTCAATGGAAAGCCAGCTTCCTGAAAGATTCATACGCATTCACAAATCTTTTATTATCAATCTTGACAAAGTGAAAAGTATTGGTGCAAGAAAAGTAATACTGGGAGATGTTGAAGTTCCGATAGGGGACAGCTACAGGATTAAGCTTTTGGAAAGATTAAAGTAATATAATCCTGACTAGAGCAGGATGAATTGTGTGGTATTTAAAAAGCGGACCAAAGTCCGCTCTTATTGATGTACCATTGTGTTGACAGTATTTCAAATATCCTGATAGGCTATTAATTAGGGTTTTTGTGTGAGTTTAGCGATATAGTTATCCAGGTTGGCAACAGTTTCTTTCTCCAGACCGGTGGCAGAAAAAACAATATTTGAATTTTCATCAATGATGATATGGGATGGATAGTTGGAAATCTCATATAGGGAAATGATATCTCTGGCATTCGGTACGATATTGTATTTGAATGTTTTCTTAGAGAGGAAGTTTTTTACAACTTTTTTATCGTCAAAGGTAATTCCTAAAAATACGACCCCTTTTTCTGAATATTTATCTACCAGGTCATTAAGTTCGGGCATTTCCATCAGACAAGGCTTACATCGGGTATACCAAAAATTAATCACGACTGTTTTCCCTTTCAATTCTTTGATACTGTAAGATTTACCATTCATATCTACCACTGTAAAGTCTTTCGAAGGTTTTATTTCGTGCCTTTCAGCCCGTTTTTTACTTATACTTTTTACCTTTGCAATCTCTTCTTCCGAGAGTTGTCTCAGCATAATGGCTTTAATGTTTCCTTTTTCATCCTCATATTGTTCAGGAGCATAATCTCCCTTCATTACAGCTTCCATCATTTCCCCTCCCCGTACTCTTTTCCCATCCGGTAAATAGACCGGGACTGATTCTCCGTCAAATCTTTCTAATTTTTTTTCTGATTTCTTTAATCCTTTCAGAACCTCTTCAGGAGTTGACTGTGCCATCAAGTGTAGCGGTATCATACCGATTATCAACACCAGGATTTTCAATTTACTTTTTAGTTTCATCTTTCGTTATTTTAAATTTGTAATTTTTTTAATCTGTTTAAATTGGAATAAGCCGGGATATTTATTTACTTTTCTTATAAAAATTAACCCCGCATTCGAGGAACTTTTTAAAATCCTCTTTCGGCATATACCCTGAAACAGGAGTATTGATCACCTTACCTTCCGGAGTTATCAGCACATAGTGAGGCTGTGAGTTATTGTTAAAATTCACTTGCTGGAACAAGCTCCACCGGTCACCAATAGTTTTTACCTTTTTGACCTGTCCGTCTCCAAGATCAATTTTAGTCTTCTGATCTTCAGGAAGCTCTTCCTTGTCATCCACATATAGAGAAGCCAGTACCACATCATTCTGAAGAATCGGTAAAATATCAGCTTCACTCCATACAAACTCTTCCATTTTTCTGCAGTTTTCACATCCGTACCCTGTAAAGTCGATCAGGATAGGTTTATTTTCCTTTTTGGCAATTTCTACAGCCTTGAAGAAATCGTGTTCAGGATGCATTCCTAAAATTCCATCCTTTTCATCATGGAAATAACTTACATTCAGTGGAGGTAAAATTCCGCTTAAAAGCTGCAGTTTCGGACGCTCAGCAGGAATTAACCCCTGAACCAGATAAATCACAAAACCAATACCCAGCGCCCCTAAAACCTTTCTTGTAATAGAAATCTTAGGCTTTTTATCATCATGCGGGAACCTGATCAGACCAAATAAATATAAAGCCAGCCCTAATGCAATAACGATCCATATTCCGATGAAAAGCTCTCTTTTTAACAAGAATGTTTTAGAAACAAGATCAGCTTTCGATAAGAACTTTAAAGCCAGAGCCAGTTCTACGAAACCTAAAACAACCTTCACCGTATTCATCCAACCTCCGGATTTCGGAAGACTCTGCAATGCCTGCGGGAATAAAGCCAGCAATCCGAAAACAATTGCCCATGCCAGCCCGAATCCTGCTAATGCAAATGTCAATAGCATTGGTACATTCGTGGAGCCCGTTACCGCACTTCCCAATAAACTTCCTAAAATAGGACCTGTACAGGAAAAAGAAACAATGACCAGCGTGAGTGCCATAAAGAAAATACCGATGATACCTCCGGCCTCTTCCGCCTTTGAAGATTTATTGGCAATAGAACTCGGTAAAGTAATATCATAATACCCGAAGAAACTTCCGGCAAAAAAGATGAATATAATAAAGAAGGCAATATTCAGCCATACACTCGTAGAAATCTCATTGAATATATTCCCTGCAATTCCGTCGATAACGTGGAAAGGAATACTCAATAACACAAAGATCAGCAGGATGAAAAACCCGTAGATAAGCGCATCCCTTTTCCCTTTTGCCTTATTCTTGCTTCCCTTGGTGAAGAATGAAACCGTCAGCGGGATCATCGGGAAAACACATGGCGTAAGCAAAGCAATTAATCCCCCGATAAACCCTAAGAACAGGTAAGTCCAGTAATTTTCATCCACCTTTTCTGAAGCCGTACCACAATCCGTTAACGGATTTTTGAAATCAATCGTTTCAATTTTCAGCTGTTTAGGATCAAGTTTTGGACCTTCAGAAATAGTAACCTTCTGTTTTACAGGATTCTCAGTTACAGTTTCAACTGCTTTCACAGAATCTTTTGCAGGTTCTGCGGTTTCTTCCGTTGCCCCTTTCGGGGTCACCTTCTGATTGAACTCTAACGTATTGGGAGCCAGACAAACCCTGTCGTCACACGTCTGATAAGTGATCTCAGAAGTGACATCCGCCGGTTTTGCAGGATCTTTTAATTTGAATTTCTGCTTAAATCCGGCAGAATTGGAATAGTAGACAATCGTTCCCCCGAAAGCCTCGGAAAACTCTTCGTGTTTTTTCCCTGTTTCGGTAAACTTCCCGATCAGCTCAATATTCTTTCCTGTTACTTTGTATTCGGTTGGGATTCCTGTGTCTTCGGGCAGGTCTTTTGAGTAGATATGCCAGCCGCTTTCCATCGTTGCATTCAACACCGCTTCGTACTGGTTGTTGCCAAGATCGTTGATGGTAAATTTAAACTTTACGGGATTTTTGATCTGTGCGTTAATTCCCGTTGCCAAAAATAGCAGAATTAATAAAAACCAATTTCTGAATTTTATCGTTTGTTTCATTAAAAATACTTTTTTCATCATTTGTGTTTTGCTGATTTGCTACCCGATATTAACGTCAGACAGATTCACTATGCAAACTTAAAGAAGCTTGCCTGAATAAATTGTTAACTGATTTCTAACTAGTGTTAACCAATGTTAACTGCTGTAATTCAGCATATGATTAAGCTGTATATTTGTTTTAATAAAAATTAAAATGAATAAAAAATTTAGATCCGTATTTATAATTGCATCACTCACAGCTGCATGTATATTGGTTTTTCAGCTATACTGGATTTTTAATTCATATAAAACAGCAGAGAAAAATGTAAAAAATACTATTGAAAATATCCTTGAAAAAAGTGTTGAAATCTATCAGATGGAACAGATTGATCAGCTTAATATACCTCCTATTATAAGGAGTAATGATCCTACTTTATATTATACGACTAAGAAAGAATACAATAATCCGGGAAATATAGCAAAAGACAGCTCTTATTCTGCGACGATGAAGAGCATAAAAATACCTGAAAAACAATTACCGGAACTCAGGGCAGTGTTTACCAAAGTATTTGCATTAACGATGAAAACGGTTAATTTAAAAGACTTGAGTTCCATTGTAAAGAAAGAACTGATTAAAAAAAATCTTGATCTTGATTTCAAACTTTTTCTGGTGAATAAGAATGTACCACTAAAGGATACATTTTATATCCCTGTACATATTTCAAAAAAAGATTTGTGGGTAAAGGCAGAGGTCACCAATCTTAATGCTTACATCTTTAAGCAAAATCTGATTCCTTTGCTTATTTCGCTGATCCTGATTCTCCTGTCTGCGGGAAGCCTTTATTTTATGGCCATTACGATCAGAAGACAATTGAAGCTTGATGATCTTAAAAATGATTTTATAAACAATATGACCCATGAGCTGCGTACTCCTATTTCTATTTTGAAATCTTCAAATGAGGCGTTATTACATTTTAAAGCCATCAATGATCCTGATAAGGCAGAGAGATACCTTAAAATTAATGATGATATTTTGAATAAGCTGGACCACAATGTAGACAGAATACTGGATATTGCCCAGTTTAATATTCAGAAACCTTCGGTTAACCTGGTAAAAGTTATTCCGGATGAGCTGATCATACCTGTTATCAGTAGGTTTACGGTCAACAGGAATGTTAAGATAGAATACAGCAATCAGCTGAAAGATCATGAAATCTATACAGACCCCTATATCATAGACACTATTCTTTCTAATTTATTTGATAATTCAATAAAATATTCCCGGGGAGAAGAAGTAAAGATAATCCTTCGGTTATCTTCTGTTGAAAACGGATTCCAGCTTTATATAGAAGATAACGGCAAAGGAATTGCCCCTTTATATCTTCCCTATATCTTTGACAAGTTTTTCAGAGTTCCCGAAGGAAATCTGCATAATGTAAAAGGATATGGACTGGGCCTGAATTTTGTGAAAAAGCTTGTAGAAAGCATAAATGGTAATGTAATTGTGAAAAGTGAACTGAACGTAGGAACTACTTTTATAATAAAAATTTTGAATGTATGATGAAAACAAAGGTTTTATTAGTAGAAGATGAAGCTGTACTGGCTATGGTTGTAAAAGAAACCCTGGAAATGAATGGCTTTGAAATTGAAGTTGCCAGTAATGGAGTAGAAGGCTGGACCCGTTTTAAAAACAGCCCACCTGATATTTGCGTTATAGATGTAATGATGCCCCGTAAAGATGGCTTTTCTCTGGTGGAAGATATTAGAAAGATAGATGATCTGGTACCTATTATCTTTTTGACCGCTAAAGTACAAACCGGAGACGTTTTGAAAGGCCTGGAGATCGGAGCCGACGACTATATGAAAAAACCTTTCAGCATGGAGGAACTGATGCTGAGAATAAAGAAACTGGTAAGAAGGTCTTCCGTAAGGCCCAACGACAGCAGCTCAGGGGCATTGGAAGATAATACAATAGGTAAGTTTTATTTTAATTTTAAAAGGCTGGAGCTTTCTTATGAAAATACTGTAATCAATTTGTCACAAAGGGAAGCAGAGCTGCTAAACCTGCTGATGATGCACAAAAATAATGTGCTTGAACGTCAGACAGCTTTGATTAAACTATGGGAAGATGACAGTGTTTTTGCCGCAAGAAGTATGGATGTGTATATCACACGGTTACGTAAATTTTTAGCGCTTGATCCGTCAGTAGCCATTTTAAATGTCAGAGGGGTCGGTTATAAGCTAATTGATTAAAAACAAAAAAGACGGCTTCAGATGAAGCCGCCTTTATATTAATCGATCTAACAATTAATCTTATTTTTCTTGTTGTTTAATCAGATTCAGTGCAGAACCGGCCTTGAACCAGTCAATCTGTTGATCGTTGTAAGTATGGTTGGCCATGATGATATCTTTAGTTCCGTCTTTGTGAATGAATTCTAAAGTCAGTTGTTTTCCTGGGGCAAACTGGTCAAGATCTAAGAAATTGACAACATCGTCTTCCTGGATTTTATCATAATCTGCCTCATTAGCGAAAGTGATTCCAAGCATACCTTGTTTTTTAAGGTTGGTTTCGTGGATTCTCGCAAATGATTTTACCAATACGGCTTTTACGCCAAGGTGTCTTGGTTCCATCGCAGCATGCTCTCTTGAAGAACCTTCACCATAGTTCTGGTCTCCCACTACAATGGTTGGAATGCCTGCAGCTTTGTAAGCTCTTTGTACAGCAGGAACTTCACCATATTCACCTGTAAGTTCGTTTTTCACTTTATTCGTTTCCATGTTGTAAGCATTCACTGCCCCGATCAACATGTTATTGGAAATATTATCAAGGTGACCTCTGTATTTCAGCCATGGCCCGGCCATAGAAATGTGGTCGGTAGTACATTTTCCGAAAGCTTTGATCAATACTCTGGCTCCCGTGATGTTCTTACCATCCCACGCAGGGAATTCTTCTAACAGCTGAAGCCTGTCTGAAGTAGGGCTTACATTCACCACCACACTGGATCCGTCTTCTGATGGAGCCTGATATCCGTTATCATCTACTGCAAAACCTTTTGATGGAAGTTCGAAACCTCTTGGCTCGTCCAGTTTTACCTGTTCGCCGGCTTCGTTAGTTAAAGTATCGGTAATCGGGTTGAAGTCTAATCTCCCGGAGATGGCAACGGCAGCTACCATTTCTGGAGAAGCTACAAATGCATGTGTATTTGGGTTACCGTCAGCTCTTTTGGCAAAGTTTCTGTTGAAAGAGTGAATAATAGAGTTTTTCTCTCCTTTTTCAGCACCCTCTCTGTCCCATTGTCCGATACAAGGTCCACAAGCATTGGTGAAGATTCTTGCATTTTCAAATTTTCTGAAAGAATTTAAGAATCCGTCTCTTTCTGCAGTGAATTTTACCTGCTCAGAACCCGGGTTGATCCCTAAGATTGCTTTTGGTTTCACCCCCTTGGCTACAGCGTCTTCCACAATAGAAGCCGCTCTTGACAGATCTTCATAAGAAGAGTTGGTACAGGAACCGATAAGAGCCCATTCTACCTCTAATGGCCATCCGTTAGCTTCCGCTTTAGCTCTGAATTCAGCAACCGGAGTCGCTAAATCCGGAGTGAAAGGTCCGTTTAAGTGTGGAGTCAGTTCAGAAAGGTTGATTTCTATTAACTGGTCGAAATACTGTTCAGGATTTGCATATACTTCAGGATCTCCGGTTAAATGTTCAGCAATTTGATCTGCAGCATCCACTACATCCTGTCTTCCTGTTGCCGACAGATATCTTCTCATTGAATCGTCATATCCGAAGGTAGAGGTGGTAGCTCCGATTTCAGCACCCATATTACAGATCGTACCTTTACCGGTTGCAGAAAGAGATTGTGCCCCTTCGCCGAAATATTCTACGATACAGCCTGTTCCTCCCTTTACGGTAAGGATTCCTGCCACTTTTAAGATAACATCTTTTGCAGAAGTCCATCCGTTCATTTTACCGGTCAATTTTACCCCGATAAGTTTAGGCATTTTAAGTTCCCAGGCCATTCCGGCCATTACATCTACGGCATCAGCACCTCCTACACCAATGGCAACCATTCCCAGTCCGCCGGCGTTTACAGTGTGTGAGTCAGTACCGATCATCATTCCTCCGGGGAATGCATAGTTTTCTAATACCACCTGGTGGATGATCCCTGCTCCCGGTTTCCAGAAACCAATTCCGTATTTATCACATACAGAACTTAAGAAGTTGAATACCTCAGAGTTTTTGTTGATCCCTTCCTGTAAATCTTTATCAGCACCTACTTTCGCCTGGATCAGGTGATCCGCGTGAGCTGTTGAAGGAACAGCCACTTTAGCTTTTCCAGCCTGCATGAACTGTAAAAGCGCCATTTGCGCTGTGGCATCCTGCATAGCTACTCTGTCCGGTGCAAAATCTACATAAGAGTTTCCTCTTTCATAGGCTTGTGTAGCATTTCCTTCCCAAAGGTGGGTGTAAAGGATTTTTTCTGAAAGGGTAAGAGGTTTTCCCACAATCTGTCTTGCCGCAGCAATTCTTTCCGGGTAACGCTCATACACTTTTTTGATCATATCAATATCAAAAGTCATATCGTATTTTAGTTTTATTCTTTTTCCGTTAATGCTTCTTTTTCTTCAATCCTGAAAAGAAAAATGATTTTTTTATACATCAAAAAACGTTCCTATAATCCATAAATGGGGATAATTTTGACTATAAAACCAAGAGATTTTATAACTTTCAATTTAAGAAAAAATAGATTCTGTTTTTCCTGTTTTTTGAAAAAAAAATCGTAGTTCACTTAAAATAGAAACATTCTAAACAAAAAAACGGAAGATCTTAAATCCCAAAGGACTGCAATCTTCCGTTTTATATAATTTTGAAAGTCTTACGACTTATTGATCAGTTCTGTTAATGAGCGCTGGTACTTGTCAATTCCTTGATAGAAGGAACAAAAGTAGTAAGGTCAATACCCTCAACTGCAGCTTTATACTCATCAATGCTTGGGATTCTTCCGATGATGGCTGAAAGAACCACTACCGGAGTTGAAGCCAGTAAAGATTCTCCTTTTTTGCGTTCAGAATCTTCTACAACTCTTCCCTGGAAAAGACGGGTTGAAGTAGCCAATACTGTATCTCCTTTCGCTGCTTTTTCCTGGTTACCCATACAAAGGTTACATCCCGGACGCTCAAGGTACATTACATTTTCGTATTGGGTACGGGCTTCACCTTTTGGAGCATTGTCGTTGAATTCAAATCCTGAATATTTTTCCAGCAATTCCCAGTCTCCTTCAGCTTTTAACTCGTCAATGATGTTGTAAGTAGGAGCTGCTACTACCAGAGGAGCATTAAATTCTACTTTTCCCTGTTGTTTTTCAAGGTTTCTCAACATCTGAGAAACAATCTTAAGGTCTCCTTTGTGAACCATACAGGATCCTACGAAACCAAGGTCAACTTTTTTCTCACCACCATAGTATGAAAGATCTCTGATGGTATCGTGGGTATATCTCTTGGAAACATCTTCGTTGTTTACATCCGGGTCAGCAATCATAGGTTCTACGATTACATCAAGATCAACAACAACTTCTGCATAATATTTAGCGTTGGCATCCGGAGTAAGAGCTGGCTTTTCACCTGATCTGATTTCCTCAATTCTCTTATTCGCTTTGTCAATTAATCCCTGAAGAACCTTGTTGTGGTTATCCATTCCTTTGTCGATCATGATCTGGATTCTGCCTTTAGCAATTTCCAATGATTCGATTAAAGTATTATCTTCAGAAATATTGATGGATGCTTTTGCTTTCATTTCAGCAGTCCAGTCTGTAAATGTGAATGCCTGGTCAGCAGGAAGTGTTCCGATGTGAACCTCAATGATTCTGCCCTGGAATACGTTCTCTCCTCCAAATTGCTTCAGCATCTGAGCCTGAGTAGCGTGTACCACATCACGGAAATCCATGTGAGGCTTCATTTCACCTTTGAAAGTTACTTTTACAGATTCCGGGATTGGCATTGAAGCTTCACCGGTAGCTAATGCAAGAGCAACTGTTCCGGAGTCAGCTCCGAAAGCAACTCCTTTAGACATTCTCGTGTGAGAGTCACCACCAATGATGATCGCCCATTCGTCTACAGTGATATCGTTAAGAACCTTGTGAATAACGTCTGTCATAGAGTGGTATTCACCTTTCGGGTCACGGGCTGTGATCAGACCGAAATCGTTCATGAATTTCATCAGCTTAGGAATGTTGGCCTGAGCTTTTTTATCCCAAACTGAAGCGGTGTGACATCCTGATTGGTAAGCACCGTCAACTGTTGGAGAAATTACAGTAGCAGCCATTGATTCAAGCTCCTGAGCGGTCATAAGACCTGTTGTATCCTGTGAACCAACGATATTTACTTTTACACGTACATCAGAACCTGCATGTAATACTTTTCCTGGTGTTGTTCCTACAGCATTTCTGTTGAAGATCTTTTCTACAGCTGTAAGCCCCTGTCCTTCGTGAGAAATTTCTTTTGATGGAGCAAAAACAACAGGAGCTTCAATACCCAGTGTCTGGGCTGCAAACGTCTGTAGTTTCTTACCGAATACGATAGCATAAGATCCTCCGGCCTTGATGAATTCCATCTTTTGCGGAGTGAAAGACTTCGTAAGGTCGATCAGTTCCTGATCTCCGTTATATAATTTCTTTTCTTTTGTATTGATTGTTAAAACAGTTCCTGTAGCTACCGAATAGGCCTCTTCAAGAATAACCTCACCGGCTTCATTACGAACAGGGTTTCCATTTTCGTCCACTTTCTTCACCCAATTCTTAAGGTCGATACCGATACCTCCGGTAACGTCAACTGTGGTAAGGAAAATTGGAGAAATACCGTTGGTTCCTCCTACAATCGGAGCGATATTCACGAATGGTACGTAAGGGCTTGCCTGTTTACCTGTCCAAAGCGCTACGTTGTTTACCCCGGACATTCTGGATGAGCCAACTCCCATTGTTCCTTTTTCAGCAATAAGCATAACGCTTGCATCAGGATGTTGTGCCTGTAAAGCTTTGATTTCCTGCTGAGCTTCAGGAGTAATCATACATTTACCGTGAAGCTCACGGTCTGATCTTGAGTGCGCCTGGTTACCAGGAGAAAGTAAATCGGTAGAAATATCTCCTTCACCGGCAATATAAGTAACTACTTTGATTTCTTCAGCCACTTCAGGAAGTTTAGTGAAGAATTCAGCTTTTGCATAGCTTTCTAAAATCTCTTTAGCAATTGCATTTCCGCTATTGTAGGCATCTTTCAAACGGTTGGTATCCGCTTCATAAAGGAAAACCTGAGTTTTAAGAACATCAGCCGCCTGTTGGGCAATGGCAGTATCGTTGCCTAAGGCAAGGTCTAATAACACTTCGATTGATTTCCCTCCTTTCATGTGGGATAATAATTCAAATGCAAAGTCTGGAGTAATTTCTTCTACTACGGATTCACCTAGAATGATTTCTTTTAAAAACTGAGCTTTTACACCTGCTGCACTGGTCGTTCCCGGTAGGGTATTGTAAATGAAAAATTGAAGAGAGTCCGTTCGGTCTGCATTCCCTGAATCTTTGATCTGTGCAATGATTTCGCTCAGCAATTCGGCACTGTCAATTGGCTTTGGATGAAGCCCCTGGGTTTTTCTTTCTTCAATCTCTTTGATGTAATCCTTATAAATATTCATAATAGAAGTCTTTCAATATTAAAGGTAGAGTACGTTATTGCTTCTTTACTGGTCTGTATAAATACAATTAATGGCATTTTGAGATCTCGCATGTGGATGCAACATTAACCGAATAAGGTCAGCATAATCTACACTTTTTTAAAAGTTTTTTAAATTATTAAACAATTCAAAATGCAGCCCAAAATTACGAAATTTTACTATTTTATGAGAATGAAATTATTTAGATTCTTTATAAATATGAATTTGATAATTTCTATTTTTGGCCTTAATTTTGCGGCCCAATGATGAATATGAAAAATATCCTGAATATTTTGTGCGTTTTTATTTCGATTTCTATTTTCTCACAGACTAAATCCGTGAAGAAAACCGGGGTGAAAACCGGCGTCAGAACAACGGTAAAGAAAGCGCCGGTAAAGGCTAAACCGAATCCCGATCTTGTAGTAATCAATAAAGATCTTCCGGTTCTGATCCCTAAAAAGAAAGGGGATCAGTTCGGCTATGTCAATCAGAACGGAAAATTCATTATTCAGCCGGAATACCATATTGCTGTATTTTTTTATGAAGACTGCAATCTTCTGAATTCTCCTAATCAGAAAGTAAGAAAATTCGGAAGCGGAAATTATGCTACGGTAGAAAAAGATATGATTTCCTATCGCATTGACCAGTCCGGGAAAAGAGTGTATCAGTTTAAGGATGCGGACCTGGGGAAATGTAAATTTGAAGAGTATAAACAGCAGCTTTTCCAGGCTTATATTTTAAATGGTTTCTACGGCATCATTGAAAAATCAAAATTTGTCAACGCTGCAGATTACAGACAGTATCAGATCTATCCCCAATATCAGTATTTGTACATTCTGGAAGGTGATGATGTTGCAGATCCAATGATTGTGGCTTCCAACAATGATAAATTCGGTGTGATTGATGTCAATAATAAGGTGATCATCCCGTTTGAATACTCCAACATCAAAAGAAATTTCAGCTGGAAGCTTGGAAAAATGTTTGAAGTTACAAAAGACGGCAAAAACTATTATTATGTTGATGCCAATAATAAAACCTATTAGGTCTGAGGTACACGCATCGGCCAATCACGAATCTCAAAACCACGAAATCAGAAACTCGTATATTTTTTGTACTTTTGCACCCGAAATAAAGGGGTGCTTTTACAGGCTGAGATTATACCCGATGAACCTGGAACAGGTAATGCTGTTTAGGGACGTCCGCTCATAAGGAACGGAACTGTATAATATCTTATCGATCCCCTTTTATTCATTAAATGTAAAGATTTATAGAATGAAAGGATTATTTTTTTTAGGGCTTAGTGTAGGCTCTGTAGCCTTTATCCAGGCTCAAAATACAGACTCTCTGAAAATCAGGGAAATTGAAGCGGTCAGCTTTACCAAAAGACTTCCTGTCGCAAAAGAAATCATCAACGTTCAGAAAGACCTTGACGGGAGAAACCTGGGGCAGGATCTTCCTATTCTTCTGAAAAATCAGACTTCCATTATTTCTACTTCCGATGCCGGAAACGGTGTAGGATATACAGGATTTAGAATTCGTGGTGTTTCCGGGACGGCAATCAATATCATGATGAACGGGGTTCCGTACAATGATTCCGAGAGCCAGGGAACATTTTTTGTCAACGTTCCGGATTTAACGAGCTCTGCCTCACAGATTGTCATCCAGAGGGGAGTAGGTACATCCAATAACGGGGTTTCCGCTTTTGGAGCCAGTGTGAATGTCATTTCAAGAGAACCGGAAGAAAAGTTTTACTTTAAAACCGATGATAGTTACGGTTCTTTTAACACCTATAAGTATTCAGCAGAAATAGGTTCCGGAAAATTCTGGAAAAACCGTCTTTCTGTGATGGGAAGATATACGCATATTCACTCTGACGGTTATATTGACAGGGCTTCATCAAACCTGCATTCCTACAATTTTACTGCGCTCTTTGAAGAAGGAAATACAAAATTGCGTTTAATGGCTTTTGGCGGAAAGGAAAAAACATATCAGGCCTGGGGCGGGGTTACCAAAGAAAAATGGGAAACAGATCCTAAATTTAACGGTTCAGGTGCCATCTATGATGCCGACTGGAAGAATATTGTAGGCTTCTATGATAATGAAACAGATAACTACAGACAGAATCATTATCAGTTGCTGTGGGAGCAAAAGTTCAATGACCGGTGGAACCTGGAAACGACTTTTCATTATACCAAAGGAAAAGGATTTTATGAAAACTATAAACAGGATAATGCCTTCTCAAGATATAATTTACCTAATATTATTGAAGGCGGACAGACTCTGGAAAATTCAGATTTTATAAGAAAGAAATGGCTGGATAATGATTTTTACGGAGTCGTTTCCACCCTTTACGGGAAGCTCGGAAATCTGGATTTAAACTTTGGAGCGGTAGCCAATCAGTATTATGGAAGACATTTTGGAAATGTTACCGGAGTTTTCTTCCCTCAGATCAATGAGCATGAATATTACAGAAACCGTTCTGTGAAAAGCGAAGTTTCAGGTTTTGCCAAAGCGTTGTTCAGAATGGATGATTTTGAATTTTTTGGAGACCTGCAGCTCAGAAGTATTAATTATAACACCAAAATCCTGCAGGCCGGTGATAAGGAAGGTGCCGATCTTGATAAAAACTGGCTGTTTTTTAATCCAAAAGCTGGGGTAAACTATAGAATTGACGGAGGAAAAGTATTCCTGTCCTACGCCCATGCCCATCGTGAGCCGAATAGAGAGGATATTATGGCGAATAATGATGTGAAGCAGGAAAAACTTCATGATTTTGAAGCCGGGTTGGAAAAGCAGTTTGGGTTTTTATCCGTGACGGCCAACGTGTATTATATGTATTACGTTAACCAGCTGGTTTTAAATGGTGCATTGAGTAATGTGGGTGCATTTATCAGAACCAATTCAGGAAAGAGCTACAGAAGAGGAATCGAGATCGGTGCTTTGGCAAAATTGTCTGAACAATGGGAAGTTTCAGGGAATTTAACTTTAAGCCAGAACAGGAATCAGGATTTTAATATCAAAGAAGGAAATGCTCCTAAAAGCCTGGGAAATACACAGATTTCATTCTCTCCGAATATCATTGCAAACGTTGGTTTGAAATTCAATCCTACTAAAAACTTCCAGTTTGCTTTGATGAACCAGTATGTAGGGAAGCAGTATCTTGATAATACCGAAGATAAAAACTTTGAACTTAAAGATTATTTCCTCACAGACTTCAATGCCCAGTATCAGTTTAAAATTGCCAATAATGATATCGCACTGAAATTAATAGTGAATAACCTTTTCAATAAAAAATATGTAAATAACGGGGCTGTTGACGGAAGCCAGGCGTATTACTTTGCACAGGCAGGAACCAATTTTATGTTTGGTGTGAGCTGGAAGATTCAATAGTTTTCGCTGTTTATCTTTATTTTTATAATAGTATTCCTGTTTTAATAGAGAATAATCAAAAGACTGTTTCGGCGGTCTTTTTTTATATCCGTTAAATATCTTCAAAAGTCATGAAAAAGTTATAAATTTGCCACCAAATGAATATTTCAGCATACATTTTAGAA
Organism: Chryseobacterium arthrosphaerae; assembly: GCF_001684965.1. Classification (NCBI taxonomy): domain Bacteria; kingdom Pseudomonadati; phylum Bacteroidota; class Flavobacteriia; order Flavobacteriales; family Weeksellaceae; genus Chryseobacterium; species Chryseobacterium arthrosphaerae. The sequence goes on from NZ_MAYG01000031.1 coordinate 179,762, forward strand.
TATTTAAAACAATTTGGAACTGCCACGGTTCCAGGCTTTGGCGTGTTTTCCCTGAAAAATTCCAAGGCAATTATCAATTCTGAAAACGGGAGCATCCTGCCTCCGGCAAGCCAGATTGAATTTGCTATTGATTATGAAGTGCAGGCTGAAGAACTTACCGCTTATATTGCGGAACAGAAACAAATGTCTATAGATGCTTCAAGAAGTGATCTGAAGATTCAGACCGATTTCTGGAAGAAAAAACTGCAGGCAGAGCAGGTTCTCGAAATTCAGAACCTGGGAACGGTTTTTATTGAAGAAGGCGATACCCATTTTAAGGGAAAAAGAGTGGAAGCCGGCCGCCCGGACTTTTACGGGTTGGAAGAAATCCGGTTCTCAGATATCAACAACGGGGAAAAAGTAACTACCACAGAAAACCGTGAAAAGGATTATAAATTCGGGAAGACGATTCTCTGGATATTCCTGATCATGATTCCGGTACTGGGAATTGTATACCTTGCCTTCACTCAGGAGGAACTTCTCTTCGGAAAGAAATCTTTCACGAATGTTTCTGTAAAGACGTCTACACACAGGATCGTAAAAGATACCGCTAAAATAATGAAGCAGAAACCGAAAGTACCTGCCTCAGATTCCTTACAAAAAGACTCACTGGTAAAACCTGTCGGAAAAGGAACAAAGCCTGTTCCGGCTGCTCCAATCAACACTAAGACTAAATGGCAAAAGTAAAAACGGCGTCAGAATCCCTGACCATTATGACCAATATCGTTCTTCCGAACGAGACCAATTCTCTAAGAAACCTTTTTGGTGGTGAACTTTTAGCAAAAATGGACCGATGTGCGTCTATCTCTGCAGCAAGACACTGCGAAAGAAGGGTAGTAACAGCTTCCGTAAACCATGTTTCCTTCAATCATCCGATTCCGGAAGGAGGAGTAGTAGTGCTGGAGTCTAAAGTTTCCAGAGCATTCTCTACTTCTATGGAAGTGTATGTGGATGTGTGGTCTGATGACCCGATCAATCAGAAAAAAATTCATACCAATTCCGGGATCTATACTTTCGTTGCGGTAGATGAGTTCAACCGTCCGATCCCGATTCCTGATATGATTCCCGAAACTGAAGAGGAAAAAGAAAGATATGCAGCCGCATTCCGCAGAAAGGAACTTTCACTGATCCTTTCCGGAAGAATGAAGCCTCTGGAATCTGTAGAACTGAAGAAGCTTTTCCAGGAACCACAGGAGCCGCAAACTTCAAAAAAAGATAAGAAATAAAACCTGAAATGCTTTTAATGCCGGAACATCCAAATTAAAAGCATTTTATTTTTTTATATCCATTTAAAGCACTTTCATGTGAAAATAATGACCGTGCTATTTGTGAAACAATTAGTGTCATTTGTGTTTAAATAAAAATGAAAATACTTCTTTTAGATAAAAACCATCCTCTCATTACCGAACAGCTTTTAGCAAAGAATTTTATTTTAGAAGAGGATTTTACTTCTTCTTATGATGAGGTTGTGCATGAGATTCAAAACTATGACGGAATTATCATCAGAAGCCGTATTCCTTTAGATAAAAACTTTCTTGAAAAAGCACGGAATCTGAAGTTTATTGCAAGAGTAGGTGCAGGAATGGAGAATATTGATATTCCTGTTGCAGAAAAACTGGGGATTCAGCTGATCAATTCTCCGGAAGGAAACAGGGATTCTGTAGCAGAACATGTGGTAGGAATGCTGCTTGTCATCATGAACAGGCTTTTCATCGCTTCCCGGGAAGTGGAAAACGGGATCTGGAAACGTGAAGAAAACAGGGGAGATGAATTGTTGGGCAAAACAGTTGGCCTGATAGGATATGGAAACATGGGAAAAGCTACAGCAAAGAGACTTTCCGGATTCGGGTGCAAAGTGATCTTCCATGATATTCTTCCCGGCCTTTCTGATGAATTTGCAACACAGGTTACCCTAGACGAATTAAAAGAGTCTGCTGAGGTTGTAAGCCTGCATATTCCTCTGACTTCAGAAACTCATTATCTTATTGATGAAAGTTTTATTTCTGAAATGAAAAATGACTTCTATTTTGTGAATACGGCGAGAGGTAAAAACGTAGAAACTAAAAGTTTAGTAGAAGCAATGAAATCCGGAAAGGTAAAAGGTGTCTGCCTGGATGTTCTTGAATATGAAAAATCTTCTTTTGAAAATATAGAATCTGAAAATGAAGATCTGAAATATCTTTTAGAATCTGAAAAAGCTATTGTTACACCTCATATTGCCGGCTGGACCCATCAGAGCAAGGAAAAACTGGCGCAGTTTATTGTGGATAAGATTGTAGCATCGTATTGTTAGAAAAACAAGCCAAAAAAATACCTGAAACCTGAAAAATTATGTGTGAAGCTCTTAATTTTTCAGGTTTTTATTTTAACCGGTCTCTTTTTATGATTTCATCTTTCCTTCCATTTATGTTAAATAATTCATAATGTCACCATCATATCTATCATTTACTTTCGAGTTTTATTAAATTGCCGCTCATTTTTGAATCTCATGAAGATGCGTAATTTCGTACTTATTTTAACTGTCTTTTTATCTGTCTTTTCCTGCAAAAAAAAATCTGAAGCCCAAAAAGTTTCGGAAGAAAACACCACTAATCTTCCCAATTACGGGAATGTGGATCTGGAAAATGTTTTCACTAAGGCTGACGGCCAGCTTTTAGACAAATACTCCACTGCAAATTACATCAACCAGTATTACAAAAAGATCTGGGAAGGAGGAGACCTTAGCGGTGGAATTCTTGTTGCTAAAGGTGATGAAATTCTCTATGAAAATTACCGAGGTTTCGGAAGAGAAGGCAATCAGATGCCGATCGATAAAAACACCCCACTGCACGTTGCATCGGTTTCAAAAACACTTACGGCCATGACCATGATGAAATTAGTGGAAGCCGGAAAAATAAAACTTACGGATCATCTTACCCAGTTTTTTCCGGGGTTTCCTTATCCTGATGTTACGGTTCAGACTTTGCTGGATCAGAGAAGCGGGCTTCCGAAATATGAATATTTTATTACTAAGATACAACCTGCTCCTGCAGAGCTTTCAAAGCCGTTCATTACCAATCAGGATGTGCTGAATATGATCATCAAATACAAACCTGATCTGGCAAGAGATACGGATACCGGGTTCATGTATTGCAATACGAACTTTGCTTTACTGGCGTTGCTGATTGAAAAGGTGACCAATACTCCTTTTCCGCAGGCAATGAAAGAAATGGTCTTCACACCGTTAAAAATGAACAATTCCTATATCTTTCAGGAAAAAGATATTCCTACCGCTTCACAGTCTTTCTACTATGGTGGAAACAAATTGTATCCGCTGGACAGGCTTGATCTGATCTACGGAGATAAAAATGTATATACAACACCAAGGGATCTGTATAATTTTTCAAAAGCAATGTTTTCCAAGGATTTCCTTAAGCCGGAACTGATGCAGATGGTATTTGCGCCTTACAGCAACGAAAAGGCGGGAATGAATAACTACGGATTAGGATTCCGAATGAAAATATTTGACAATGGTGAAAAGCTGACGTATCACAACGGCTGGTGGCATGGAACCAACTCCGTATTTGCCCATCTTCTGAAGTCGAAAGTGACCATTGTGGCCATCGGGAATAAATATTCAAACAAAGTATATACAGCATTGGCATTGTCCGGATTATTTGAAGATTTCCCTTTACAGAAAGATAAGCTTCATACGGTGATGAATGACAATAAAGATACTTTGAATTCCGGACAGGAAGTTTTTGGAGAATAATGTTTACTTTTGCTTAAACATTTTCATGAAAAGGTTTCTTTTATTATTCGTTATCTGTTTTCTTGTACATTCCTGTGCAAGAGTAGGTTCGCCTGTAGGTGGGCCAAAAGATACATTGGCGCCAAGATTTTTAAGTTCCAATATTGATACCACCAGGATCAATGTCAAAAGAGATATTCACGAGCTCCGTCTGGATTTTGATGAATATATTACATTGAAGGATATCAGTAAAAACCTGATTATCTCGCCTCCCATTAAAGATATCAAGCGGATTCTTCCGTCTAATATTGCCAATAAATTTGTACTGATCCAATGGGCGGATACGCTCCAGGCCAATACCACCTATAATTTCAATTTCGGGAATTCTATTGTGGATAATAATGAAGCTAATGTACTGAGGTATTTTAATTTTGCTTTTTCTACAGGAGATAAACTGGATGATCTGTACGTTAGCGGGGAAATAAAGGATGCCGCACAGATTAAAAAGAAAGAGGGAAGTAATGAAAACAAACTGGTGGTAGGATTGTACCAGCTTAAAGATACGATCAATTATAAACAAAAGCCGTATTATATTACTAAAGTAGATGATGACGGATATTATGAGCTGAACTATCTTTCTCCCGGAAAATATAAGATTATCGCCTTCGATGATGAGAATGGAAACTCTATCTACGATCCGGGAAAGGAGAAAATAGGATTCCAAAAAGAGACTGTTGATATTGAAAAATCAATATCCGGGCTTAATTTAAAAGTTTACCCTTCCAAAAAAGCACTTAAGTACTCTGAAATGAAAGAAGTTCCAGGGGGTGTGCTGATGCTTTTTGAAGGTCATCCGGATGAAGTGAAAGTAGAGTCTCTGAATGACAAACTGAAAGATATCAAGGTGACCCATAATCCTAAGTCTGACTCAGTAAGAATCTGGTTTGATGCGGTGAAAAATGATGTTGGGCAGACTGCCAATGAGAAACTGGTATTTAGCCACAATAAAGGCGCTAAAAAAGACAGTGCTTACAGTGTTTCTTTATTTTACAGATATAATAAGAAAAATGTAATGGATATTGAAGGGGATAACGACGGTGCTCCGTTACCTCCGAAAGCAGAATTTAAAATAGCCTCAGGATATTATATTGATAAAATTGATCCTTCAAAATGGACGTTGAACGTTAAAGGAGACAGCTTGAATACAATACCTTTCAAGGCCAGAATTTCAGAGACCAATCCTTATCAGATCCTTGTTCAGTCAGATTTTATAAGTGGTAAATCCTATCAGCTTACCGTTCCTAAGGAAACCGTATCTTCATTCTATACCAGAAATGTACAGTCCAAACGTTTTGATTTTGACATTGCCAAGGTAGACGAATTCGGAAGTCTTGAGTTTACACTGAGCAATGCTCCAACCACGCATTATTGGATTCAGCTGTTGGATGCTTCTGAGAAAGCAGTATATCAGAAATATACAAAAGGGAACCAGGTGAAGTTTGACATCGTGAAACCTGGCGAATATATTGTAAGGATTCTGGTAGACAACAATGAAAATAAATATTGGGACGAGGCAGATCTTGCCACTGAAACTTTTGCTGAAGAGGCTTTTGTTTTCTATAAAAAAGTAATAGCAAGAGGATTGTGGGAGACCAGGGAAGAATGGGATCTGAAGGATACAAGAACACTGGATAATCCTAAAGGAACAGCTCCTGCTCCGGTTCCTGCTGCTGTGGCTCCTGAGGAAACAGGCACAGTGAAACAGGAAGCAAAAAAAGAAATAAAATCCAATACCGCAGTTTTAACTCCGGTGAAGTAGAGACGTATGAAGACGGTAAAAAAAGTAATATTCTGGACACTTGTGGCGTTTGCCCTGATTCAGTTCATTCCTATTGACAGGGTGAACAAACCGGTTGATTCTGCCGTGAATTTTGTTGATTATGCAAAAGCTCCGGAAAAGGTGAGTACATTGCTTAAAAATGCATGCTATGACTGTCATTCCAATGAAACCGTTTACCCGAAATATGCATTTATAGCCCCGATTTCATGGTCGGTAAAAAGCCATGTAAACGAAGGGAGAGAACATATGAACTTTTCTGTCTGGGGAACTTATAATAAGGAACTAAAAGAGAGCATGCTTAATAAATCTGTTCAGACCCTGCAGAATAAAACGATGCCAATGCCCGGATATATAGTTTATCACAAAGAAGCGAATCTTTCAGAAGCAGAAAGATCTTTACTGATCCAGTATTTCGACGGAATGCTGAAATCTAAAACGTACTAAAAAAAATCCCGCAGAACCTTCAGGTTCTGCGGGACAATATTCTATAGAAATTATTTCTTTATATACCTTTCAAAAAATCTTTGCTGAGAATCAAAAGCTATATCTTCAAGGTTAAGATCCTGCAAAGGGACCCACAATGCTTCCGAGATCTCTGAAAGCTCAAGATTAACTTCAAACTTTTCCATAACATTATACTCATAAAAGAGATCAATCGTATTATAATCAATTTCTTTATACTGATAGATGTTAGGAAGGCTTGTAAGGTACTTCAGGTTCGAAATATCGATGTCCAGTTGCAGCTCTTCAAAAAGCTCCCTTTTACAGGTTTCTTCCGCACTTTCTTTAGGGTCAACAAATCCTCCGGCCAGATCGAGTTTCCCTTTTTTAGGGTCTCTGTTTCTGCGTGTAAGATACATTTCGTCACCACATCTGATGACAACCGCTACGGCGCCTGCCACATTATTGTACAGGGTAAAACCGCACTCAGGACAGCTCCATTTTTTTTCACCGTCCCAGTGTAAAGATTCTTTGCCACAGCTTGGGCAATATTTCAATAATTTCATCTTTTATAATTATTTCCCAAAGATAAGATGAAACTTCATCCTATTGAGCAATATTAATATTTCTCGGGTGATAATTTAAAATTACATCCCGCAGTTCTTCAGTTTTAAGGTGTGTATAGATTTCCGTAGTCGTAATACTGGAGTGTCCCAGCATTTCCTGGATGTAACGGAGGTCTGCACCATTCTGCAGCAAATGCGTAGCAAAAGAATGTCTGAAGGTATGCGGAGATATCTTTTTGTTGACCCCTGCTTTGTCTGTAAGCTCTTTGATAATAAGAAATACAATCACTCTGGACATGGAAGTCCCACGACTGTTCAGGAACAGGGTGTCTTCGTATTTTTTGTTGATTTTACCTTTGGAGCGTACCTCTTTGATATAGCTGTCCAGAAGTTCAGCCGTATAGTCTGCTAAAGGCACAAAGCGGGTTTTGTTTCCTTTTCCGTGTACCTTTATGAATTGCTCCTTGAAGTTGATATTGGATATCTTCAGGTCGATAAGCTCAGACACACGAAGGCCGCAACCGTACAATACCTCAATAATGCACTGGTTTCTTTTTCCGAGATCCGTATTAACCTCAATGGCTGCAATAATTTTGTTGATATCAGGAAGGCTTAAGGTATCAGGTAAGTAGAGTCCTAATTTAGGGCCTTCAAGTAGCGCTGCAGGGTTGTCTTCCCGGTATTCGTCCTCCAGCAGAAATTTGAAGAAGGCTTTGATGGAAGAGATCCATCTTGCCTGTGATCGCTCACTGAATTTCTGTTTGGAAAGATTGAAGATATACTCCTGCAGGTTTTCATAACCTATAGAATCCGGACCGACATTTTCCAGATCCTCCTCTGCGTAATCTTTTAATTTTCTAATATCCCGAACGTAAGCGTCGAGAGTGTTTTCTGAAAAATTCCTTTCGAAACGAAGAAATATTTCAAAATCTTTGATCTTTTCATCCCAAGTCATTTGTGCTTATTTTTTTAGTTCACAGTCCGATATTTGTTCTATTTCAATATTATGGTTTCTCAGGAACGATATCCCATCGTCATCCGAATACTCATTGATATACACCAGTCTTGTAATACCTGCCTGAAGGATCAGCTTGCTGCATTCCTTACAGGGTGATAACGTCAGATATAACGTTGCACCTTTTGCAGATTGTGTGGAAGCTGCCAGTTTCAATATAGCGTTGGCTTCCGCATGTAATACGTACCAGTGTGTTTTTCCCTCTTCATCTTCACAGCAGTTTTCGAATCCCATAGGAGTCCCGTTGTAACCATCTGAAATAATCATCCTATCTTTTACGATAAGAGCTCCTACCTGTTTTCTCTTACAGTAGGATAATTTTGCCCATTCCTGGGCCATTTTTAGATAAGCTTTGTCAAACTTATTCATACCGCAGCATCAGTTTTTTTCGAAATAATTTGGATTAAAAGTTTTGAAAGATCAGAAATTCGGCTTTCTTTTCTCAAGGAAAGCTGTTACTCCTTCTTTCTTATCGTCCATTTCAAAAAGTTCCCCGAAATACTTGATCTCAGTTTCGAAACCTTTATCCGTGTCAGATAAATTTACGGCATTAATTGCCTTTGATATTGCCATTGGTGAATTGTAGGCAATAGTACTCGCTAATTCTTTCGTTTTGGTTAATAATTCTTCAATAGGGTATACTTCATTCACCAGGCCGATCTCTTTTGCTTTTTGAGCAGGGATCATTTTGGCAGAGAAGATCATTTCGTTGGCAATACCTTTTCCTACAAGCTTGGGAAGCCTTTGAGTTCCTCCGTACCCCGGGATCAGTCCCAGTGTTACTTCAGGAAGTCCTAATCTGGCGTTTTCCGATGCATATCTGATGTGGCATGCCATGGCAAGCTCTAAACCTCCGCCCAATGCAAAACCGTTGACCGCTGCAATGACTGGTTTAGACATATTTTCAATTTTGTTGAACAAAGTGTTTTGTCCGTTTCTTGCAAGTTCTTCAGCTTTTTCCTGTCCGAAATCACTGAATTCCTTGATGTCAGCTCCTGCTACAAAAGATTTTTCTCCACTCCCTGTAAGGATAATAACTCTACAGGAACTGTCAGAATCAAGCTCATCCAGAGCGGCGCTGATCTCCTGAATTGTTTTGGCGTTTAAGGCGTTTAAACTCTCAGGTCTGTTTATTGTAATGATAGATAATTTATCTTCTTTTTTTAATAATATATTTTCGTAACTCATTTTTCCACTTTAAAATATCATCCTTTGCAAATTATGAATTTTTTACAAAAAAAAGGAAAAAATATTATTTTTTTTTCCTTTTTTTTAATTTATTGTTCAATATGATTATTTGGAATGATTCATCATATTTGCATCGATATTGATGTTTAGTTGTGAAGCTACTTTCATGCCAAGCTCAATGTTGGCACGGAAAAAGTGGCATAACTGGCGGTTGATAATTTCGTCTTTTTTCGGTCCGGTAATGCCTTTCATACTTCCTACAATATTTTGGATCAGATGGTCCCTGTCTTCAGCATTCATGGCTTTTGAATAAAGAAGTCCGGGTTGGGTATAATGATCACTGTCATTTTCATTCCTGTTGTAGTTGGCTACATGGGCGCTGTCCAGTTCATATTCATAGTTTTTGTATGCAGAATCCGGTGTAATATCATCAAAACTGTTAGGATGGTAGTTCGGTTTATCCTGATAATGGCTTGAATCTGCCATGTATCCGTCTCTCTGATAATTATTGACTGCAAAAGGGCATCTGTTCACTTCAAGCTGGTGCGAATTGACACCTACTCTGTAGCGGTGTGCGTCAGGATAAGAGAATAATCTTCCCTGAAGCATTTTGTCCGGTGAAAAACTGATTCCGTTGATCAGGCTGCTTGGTGAGAAAGTGGACTGTTCAACATGGGCAAAATAGTTGACAGGAACTTCATTCAGCTCCATTTCTCCCACTTCAATTAACGGGAAATCATCATGGAACCATACTTTGGTTACATCAAAAGGATTCCATCTGAAATCTTTGGCCTGTTCTTCCGTCATCACCTGGATGTACATCGTCCATTTCGGGAAATCTCCGTTTTCAATAGCGTTGCAAAGGTCTTCCTGTGCAAAATCAGGATTTTCGCCTGCCATTTTTACAGCTTCTTCATCGGTGAAGTTTTTCACGCCCTGTTTGGTTTTGAAATGGAATTTTACCCATACTCTTTCATTGTTGTCATTGATCATAGAGAAAGTATGAGACCCGAAGCCATGCATATGCCTGTAGCCATACGGGGTTCCTCTGTCTGACATTAATATAAGAACCTGGTGGAGAGATTCAGGATTTAAGCTCCAGAAATCCCACATCATGGTGGCACTTTTCAGATTGGTCTTCGGAACTCTTTTCTGGGTATGGATAAAATCCGGGAATTTTTTAGCATCCTTGATAAAGAATACCGGAGTATTGTTTCCCACAAGATCCCAGTTTCCGTCTTCAGTGTAAAACTTCAGGGCAAAACCTCTCGGGTCCCTTGCGGTATCCGCACTTCCTTTTTCTCCTCCTACCGTAGAGAATCTCGCAAACATTCTGCAGGAATTTCCAACCTTTGAAAACAGTTTTGCCTTCGTATACTGGCTGATATCATGAGTTACGGTAAAGGTTCCGTAGGCTCCGCTTCCTTTGGCATGTACAATTCTTTCAGGAATTCTTTCCCTAACGAAATGTGCAAGATTCTCCTGTAGTACAAAGTCCTGCAGCAATACCGGGCCTCTTGGTCCTACCGTCTGGGAATCCTGATGCTCAAAATAAGGTGCGCCGTTACTTAACGTTAATTTTTTAGAATCCATATAATTGATGATTTGAATAATTGTTTTCTTTTTTTAATCCAACTGTAAAGGTAATGAATATCAAATTTACTTGAATTTTTAATTGCTAATAGCAAAAACGTTATATCTTTGTAATAGATAATATTAATCAAATGAACATTCAGCAACTGGAGTATCTTATCGCTGTAGATAAGTATAAACATTTTGGAAAAGCGGCTCAGGCCTGCTTCATTACCCAACCTACGTTAAGTGCCATGATACAGAAATTTGAGGATGAACTGGATGTGAAAGTTTTTGACAGAACTACTCACCCGATCCGGACTACGGATGTTGGTCTTCAGATTATTGACCAGGCGAAGGTGATCATAGAATCTGTCAATGAGCTGAAAAACAAAGCCAACCTTTTGAATAATATTTTAGGAGGAACCATCAACCTGGGAATCATTCCAACCGTTTCATCTTTTATCCTGCCTACGGAAATCTTTAAATTCCTTGAAGAAAATCCGAAGATCCAGATGAATGTAAAAGAAATGACTACGGATAATATAATCAAAGCCTTAAAAGCCGGAGAACTGGATGCAGGTATTATTTCCACACCTTATGATACAGCTGATGAGTTCTATCAGGACTTCCTTTTCAACGAAGAACTGATGATCTACAGCTCCAATACGGAAGCGAACAAAAAAAATGCTTATATCATTCCTGAAGAACTGAATGTGGAAAAAGTATGGCTGCTTGAAGAAGGAAACTGTCTTAGAAACCAGTTTGAGAATATCTGCCACCTGAAAGAAAATACCCTGAAACCTAAGAATCTGGATTTCCTGGCGTCTAATATTCAGACTTTGGTCCACATGGTAGATAAAGTAGGCGGAATCAGTATTCTTCCTGAGTTGGCATTAAGTCAGCTTTCAGAAGAACAGAAGAAAAATGTTTTCAGATTCAAAAAGCCTTTCCCTTACAGAGAGATCAGCATCATTTATTATAAGCCCACCTTCAAACAGAAGATTATTGATGAGTTGTCCCATTCCATCAAAAATTCTCTGGAGCTTAAGCTGAATTACCACGAAAGCCCGAAGGAATTTGTGAGCATAAAGCCACAGTAGTGCACTGTCTTTAAAGTGATATAAATCATTAATTTAAAGAAAATTATAATTAATAAACAAAATTTTTGAGTATTACGAAAATAGTACTTAAATTTGCTGACGTTTATTACGAGGAAAAATTTGACCTGATTGCAACCTCTATAAAAAAATGCTAAAACAGTATTCTTTTTTCTGGGCAATTTTATTCTTATTTTTTCTTATCACTATTTTTTTAATTTAACAAACAAAGAATAATATGTCTTATTTATTTACATCTGAATCAGTTTCAGAAGGACATCCGGATAAAATCGCCGATCAAATCTCAGATGCGTTAATTGACCATTTTTTAGCATATGATAAAGATTCAAAAGTAGCATGTGAAACTCTTGTAACTACAGGACAGGTAGTATTGGCAGGAGAAGTAAAGTCTGATGCTTATCTTGATGTACAGACGATTGCCAGAGAAGTAATCAATGGGATAGGGTATACAAAAGGAGAATATATGTTCAATGGAGATTCATGTGGAGTGATCTCTGCAATTCATGAGCAGTCTCCTGATATCAACCAGGGAGTTGACAGAGCCGTGAATGATGAGTCTTTTGAAGCAAAAGCTAATGCACAGGGAGCAGGTGACCAGGGAATGATGTTTGGGTACGCAACCAATGAAACAGCTAACTACATGCCTCTTGCTTTGGATCTTGCCCACACGATCCTTAAAGAACTTTCTGCAATCAGAAGAGAAAATAAAGAGATCACTTACCTTCGTCCTGATGCAAAAAGCCAGGTGACAATTGAATACTCCGATGACCACAAACCTATCAGAATTGATTCTATCGTAGTATCTACTCAGCATGATGACTTCGGATCAGAAGAAGAAATGCTGAACAAGATCCGTGAGGATATCAAAAATATCCTGGTTCCAAGAGTTGTTGCACAGCAGACTGAAGAGATCAAAGCTTTATTTAATGATCAGATCAAATACCATATCAATCCAACGGGTAAATTTGTAATCGGAGGTCCTCACGGAGATACCGGTCTTACAGGAAGAAAGATCATCGTTGATACGTACGGAGGAAAAGGAGCTCACGGTGGTGGTGCATTCTCCGGAAAAGATCCGTCTAAAGTAGACAGAAGTGCAGCGTACGCAACAAGACACATTGCTAAAAACCTTGTAGCAGCGGGTGTTGCTGATGAAGTTCTGGTACAGGTTTCTTATGCTATCGGGGTTGCTGAACCTTGTGGTTTATATATCAATACATACGGAACGGCTAAAGTAGATCTTCACGATGGCGATATTGCTAAAAAAGTTTCTGAAATTTTTGATCTTAGACCTTATGCTATTGAACAGAATCTGAAATTGAGAAACCCTATTTATCAGGAAACCGCATCTTACGGACATATGGGGAAAGAGCATTATGTTGCTGATAAAACCTTCAACAAAGGTCAGAAAAACGAGATTACATTACAGGGTCTTGAGTTCTTTACCTGGGAAAAACTAGACAAAGTAGACGAAATTAAGGCCGCTTTCGGTATTTAATTTTTTCTTCAAATAAATATTATGAACTGCTTTATCTTCCGGTAAGGCAGTTTTTTTTAATTTTACACCTTAATAATATATAAAGATGATGAATTTTAGAACTGTAGTTGCTGTCCTGTCACTATTTTTACTAAGCACATGGGTGAAAGCTCAATATACAATGCACAAAATGATCAGTGTAGGGTATACTTACCAGAATCAGAGTTTTGGTGAAGTTGGAGGTAAATTGCTTTTTCTTAAAAATGATGATGTGATTTACAGATTGGGAGGATCCGCCATGATGGGTTCTGTGGATTCCAAATTTGCCATTATGCCGAAACTGCAGGCGGATGTGCTTCTTAATTTTCAAAAAAATGTAGATTTCTACCACTCTTATTATTTCTTAGCAGGGGTAGAAGGAACGAATAAATATATCGCTCCCAAGATAGGGGTTACCTTATTTGGGATGCTTGACCTTACAGGAGGCTATGCTTTTCCTATCGGAGACACCCGTCTGAACGGAAAAGAAATGAAAGGGCTGAATATTAATTTTACATTAAATATCCCTACAGTGTTCATTCATGATATGTTTAAGTGATTTTTTTTAAATTTTTCTTGCGAAAATTTAATAATAGGTTAACAGTTATTAAAAAATTATTATATTTACACCATAATATAAGTGTACCGCCTATTGATGAGACTCTACTCTGAAGAACTGTTTTGTATATACAGCAAAAGCCAGATGAAATATCTGGAGGAATACCTGTCTGCAAATATTTATATTGAGAAGAGTTATGAAATCAAAATCGGATAGTTTACTAATTTCGCTTTACCAGAAAGGTGACGAGGGAGCGTTATCAACCCTTATTCACCGCCATCAGAGAGAACTGTTTACATTCATTTTTTACAAAATTAATGATGAAGATTTAGCCAACGATATTTTTCAGGATACTTTCATGAAAATCATTGTAATGCTGAAAGAAGGCCGCTATAACGAAGAAGGAAAATTTATTCTTTGGGCAAAAAGAATTTCTCACAATTTAATCATTGACCATTTCAGATCGAAAGCTAAAAACATCAAAGTTTCAGAAACAACATTTGAAACCGATGAATATTCTATTTTTGATCTGATCAGAGAGCCTTCCGAAAATATTGAAGATCAGCTGGTAACCAATCAGATTCAGGAAGATCTGCTGAAGATGCTTCAGTTTCTTCCGCTCAATCAGCAGGAGGTGATCAAACTGCGTTTTTTTGACGGATTAAGTTTCAAGGAAATTGCAGATCATACGGATATGAGTATCAACACTACGTTAGGAAGGGTAAGATATGCGCTCATCAACCTGAGAAAAATCATGGATGAAAATAACATAATATTAACCAGATAAATAATATTTAGTGAAATTTCACGTTTTAAGGAAAACATACTTCGCTTATGAAAAAAAATGACTCCTTAAAAGTGAAAACTTTGAAACCTAAGAAACAAACAATTGATTTTTTGCTGAATTTTTCCAAAAGCCTTGAAATTGTGAAAAGCAAGAGCAAGAATTATCCTATTTCAAAAAATTAAAATGACTAACTTTGTGCTGTATGAAAATGCAGCATGTTTTTTTTGATCTCGATAATACATTATGGGATCATCGCAGAAATGCCTATCTTACTATCAAAGACCTTTTTGAAAAACAGGAAATCAATTCAAAGTACAATATAGACTTTGAAGAGTTTCACGCTGTTTACCATGATATCAATGAAGAGTTATGGGAAAAGATCAGAGATGGGATTATAGGCAAAGAGTATTTGAGGGAACACCGTTTTTATGATACGTTCATGCATTTCGGTGTAGATGATAAAGAGCTGTCTCTTTATTTTGAAGAGAATTTTCTGGATAATATTGTAAGTTATAATGAGCTGGTAGAAGGAGCTGAAGACGTTCTGGAATATTTAAAAGCCAAAAACTATACCCTTCATATTATTTCCAACGGATTTCAGGAAGTAACGGAGAGAAAATGCACATTGTCCGGCATTGCTCCTTATTTTAAAACCATTACCAGTGCAGATGCGGTAGGGGTAAGAAAGCCTGATCCCAGGATTTTTGAATATTCACTGGGATTATCAGAAGCTAAGAAAGAGGAAAGCATCATGATCGGTGATGACTGGATCGCTGATGCTCTTGGAGGAAGGGATTTCGGAATGGATACCATCTTTTTTGATGTTTATAAAGAAGATAAAAAAGAAGCCGGATTAAAGGCCATTACTCATCTTCAGCAAATCAAGGAATATTTATAAAATATAAGACCAAGTCTGACAAAAAGCCATTAAGTTTATCTCAATGGCTTTTTTGTTTAAAAAATTATCTGTGTTCATCATCAATATACTATCCTTCACCATTCAATTGTATTTTTCATTTTCTATCTATTAAGCTTTTCCCAATTCTTTCCCAAATTGATCCTGAACTTTGCGTCATAATCATAACAGAAAAATTTAATATTATGAAAAAGGTAAAGAAAATCACAGGTGTATTTATTTTAATTTTCTTGTTAGCAGGAGGGTTGATCTTCGCTCAGGACAGGGCTATACATCCCAATCAACTGCCTAAAACAGCTAAAAATTTCCTGGCAGCCCATTTTAAAGGAATCCCTGTAAGTTCCGCGATAGAAGACAGGGAAATCTACGGAATAGATGAATATAAAGTCTATCTGAATAACGGGATGAAAATGGAATTTGACAGTAACGGAAGCTGGAAAGAAGTGGATGGAAAGCATCAGAAAGTACCTTACGGCTTTATTCCTGCATCGATCAGAAACTATACAGCCAGAAACTTCCCGAATACGTATATCACCAAGATCGAAAAAAAGAGATGGTCTTATAAAGCTGAGCTTTCCAACGGGCTGGAACTTGAGTTTGACAGAAACGGAAACTTTAAAAGAATTGATGATTAATCCATCATCGTTTAACAACAAAAATCAGCATTATGGTTAACTGGAATTTAATAAGAAGCAACGGAGGAAATATTTCTTCCCGCGATATCAGAAAAAGTATTGTGTCTTTTATGACAAAGCACCATCCATGCAGTATCGTCAACTCTATTGAAAAGAAATATAACGCTTACAGGATACAGCTGATGAATGGCTTAAGCCTTATTTTCGATGCTGAAGGACGGTATGTGAAAACAGATAAATTGTTATGAAAGAAACCTGGAAGAGTGAAGCTGAAGGCTACCTGCGCATAGTCGATATTTTGTGTGTTTTGTATCATACCGTCTTATTGTTGCTCATGTTCTCTTAAGTCTTCGGCTTGGCTTCCTTTCCGCATTCCTCCGTAATTTTATATATTTGATATACGCAATTTCACTTGGCAGACTTATAAACAGCAGATATGAAGATTTTAATAGTAGAAGATGAGCCGGAATTAAAGGATACTGTACAGAAGTTTCTGGAAGGTGAGCATTTTATTGTAGAATATGCCCCCGATTACAGTTCCGGACTGGACAAGATTATTTCCTATGAATATGACTGTATTCTTCTGGATATCATGCTGCCCGACGGAAACGGTATCGATCTTCTGAAAGAGATCAAAAAAATGCATAAAAAAGATCCTGTTATCATCCTTTCTGCCAAAGATTCGGTGGATGATAAAGTAGAAGGGCTGGAAATAGGAGCAGATGATTATCTTGCAAAACCTTTTCACCTCGCAGAGCTTATGGCCAGGATTAAATCTGTGATCAGAAGAAATCAACAGGACGGGGAAAATATTCTTACCTATAAAAACATAAGCATTGATCCGGATAACAGAACCGTGAAAGTAGGACAGGAAGAACTGATCCTGAACCGGAAAGAATATGATCTTCTGTACTACTTCGTGATCCATCCGGAAAAAACACTGCAGAAAACAACTCTGGCAGAGGCCATCTGGGGTGATTATATTGATCAGGCCGACAGCCTGGATTTTATTTATTCACAGATCAAAAACCTCCGTAAAAAGTTAAAAGCACTGAATTCTGAAGCTGACTTTCAGGCAGTATACGGAATAGGATATAAATTTGTCTGATGAAAGTTTCGTTAAAATATTATACCATCAAATACCTGATCATGATCCTTCTGCTGATTATTGCAGTATGGGCAGGTCTCTTTTATGCCTACATTCTGGATGAGGTGCATGATAATGTGGATGACGGCTTACGGGATCGGAAAATACAGATCATTAAAGCAGTTTACCTCAATCCTCAGCTGCTGAAGAATAATGAATTCGGATTTAATGAATTTAAGATCATTCCGATCAGGGCTGCAGAATATCAAAACAAAAGCAGGCTCTACAATAAGATGTATTATATGGAGTATGATGATAAGGATCAGCCTTACAGAGTGCTTGAAGCCGATTTTATCGATCAGTATAAAAACCATCAGCGCCTTGTCATCAGAACTTCCACCGTAGAAGAAGATGAGTTGATCTATGACCTTACCACAGCACTCATTGTTCTTTATCTTCTTTTGGTAATCAGTATTGTGGTGGTGAACGGATACCTTCTCAACAAAGCGATGCGTCCGTTTTATAAAATTCTTGATAAGCTTAAAAAATATCAGTTCGGAATCCCTGCCAGTGAGCAGGAACAGAATTATCTGATTAAAGAATTTGATGAACTGAACGTGGAGATTAATGAAATGATTGAGCGTAATGAGCTTGTATTCTATCAGCAGAAACAGTTTATTGAAAATGCGTCCCACGAGCTTCAGACTCCGCTGGCGATCGTCATCAATAAGATAGACCTGCAGATTCAAAACGAAGAACCTGATGAAAAGAATATGAACTTACTTTCTGAAATCAAAAATGACCTGCGAAGAATGGTAGGACTGAACAAGTCTTTATTAATGCTTTCCAAAATAGAAAACAGTCAGTTTAATAAAACTTCCGGGGTAGATTTCAATGTGATGATTACTAAGCTGGTTCAGGACTTTGAAGACTTTATAGAGTTTAAAAAAATACAGGTCAACATCATAGAAAAAGGATATTTTATAGCGGATTTTAATCAGGACCTTGCGGATATTCTGCTTTCTAACCTTCTGAAAAATGCAGTAAAATATAACAATGAAGCTGGAATTTTAAATATTATGATTGAAAATGACAGACTTACATTTCAGAACAGCGGGACGTCTGTGGCCTTAGATAAAGCCCGGATCTTTAACCGTTTCTACAAACAGGGTTCGGATCATACTTCTACCGGCCTGGGACTGTCTATCATCCAAACGATCATCAAACAATATCCTGGCTGGGAAATCAGCTATGAATTTGAAGATCAGATGCATTATTTTATTCTTACTAAGAACGCGCATCAGTAAAGAAATTCGTATATAATGTATAATGGAAACAATCCAAATACATGAATTATTTTCTATTCTAAATCTGTAACAAAAAAATAACGGCTACCTCAAATGAGATAGCCGCCTATTATGTATAAAGCCCGGCATTAAAATCCTAAGCTTGTTCTTACTCTTTTAAGTGTTTCCAGAGCAATTGGTCTTGTTTTCTCAGCTCCCTGCTGTAGTTTCGCCTCCAACTCTTCAAGATTATTCATATAATAATTGAAAATCTCTCTTTCTTTCTCAAAACGTACCAAAATAAGATCCAGAAGTTCCTTTTTAGCATGTCCGTATCCGAAGTTTCCGGCAAGGTATTTTGCTCTTAATTCTTCTGTCTGTTCTGGCGTAGCGATCAGTTGGTAGATGGCAAAAACTTTATCTGTTTCAGGATCTTTAGGTTCTTCCAGCGATTTGGAATCTGTTTCAATGCTCATCACCTGTTTTTTCAGTTCCTTTTCAGGTAAGAAAATGTTGATGATATTTCCTCTTGATTTTGACATTTTCTGACCGTCTGTTCCGGGAACATATTTAGTGTCTTCCTGAAGTTCAGACTGAGGCAATACCAGAATTTCACCCATCTGGTTATTGAACCTTGAAGCGACATCTCTGGCAAACTCCAGGTGCTGAAGCTGGTCTTTTCCTACAGGAACAATCTCTGCATCGTATAATAAAATATCTGCAGCCATCAGAATAGGATAAGTAAACAGCCCTGCATTCACATCCTGAAGACGGTCAGCTTTATCCTTAAATGAGTGCGCTAATGTTAATCTTTGATAAGGGAAAAAACATGATAAATGCCAAGATAGTTCACAGGTTTCAGCGATATCACTTTGTCTGTAGAAGAATGTTTTTTCGGTATCTAACCCACAAGCAAGCCAAGCCGCAGCAATCTCGTAGGTATTTTGTCTTAAGGTCTGCGCATCTTTGATCTGGGTAAGCGTATGAAGATTCGCAATAAATAAAAATGATTCATTTCCTTCCTGCTTGGATAGTTCGATAGCAGGAATAATCGCCCCAAGTAAATTTCCAAGATGGGGGGTTCCGGTGGCTTGAATGCCGGTAAGAATTCTTGACATTGGTTTAAAATTTATTTTAAAAAATTAATGAATTGCAAATTTACGAGGTTTAACGGGAATAATGAATGAAAAAGATCAAAAGATTAAATGCCCTCTATTTAAAATTCAGTAGCTGCAGTTCCATTTCCCAGCATGATCATTCGTGCAAATCTGTGAAATCTGTAGCTCGAACAATTATGGAATTACAATTTTCTCTCCTCCGAACTTTGGCTCTACTCCAAAAAGAAGATCCCAATATACCTTAGCTTTTGCCAGATACTCTCTCATATTGGTCTTTAAACCTGCATATTTATTTACATCTTCTGCATTATAGCCAAAGGCCTGCATTCCTTTTTTTCTGGCCAGAAATACAGCTCTTTCATTATGGAACTTCTGGGAGATAATAACCAGCTGGGTCTGCCCGAAAATCTCCTTTGCCCGTATCACAGAATCCAGTGTACGGAAACCGGCATGATCCAGAATGATCTTATCCTTTGGGATTCCCTGCTGTACTAATGCTGTCTGCATATCTTCAGGTTCATTATAGTCTTTGGTACTGTTGTCACCACTTACGATGATGTACTGTATTTTTCCGCTTTTGTATAAATCTGTAGCGGCCCTGATCCTGTTGTCGAAATAAGCATTGGGCATACCGTTGCTCAGTACTTTGCCGGTTCCGAGCAGTAAAGCTGTTTTGGCTTCCGGAATATCAGCAATATGATAGGATACAAATGGAGCACTTTCTTTTTTAATGCTGTAGTTGGTCCAGGCAATAAAAATAATTCCTGCAACCAGAAGAAGCAGGAAAAATTTAAAAATATTTTTAATTATTTTTTTCATCTGAAAAGAGATCTTTTAAAACTCCAGTCCGTTAGGGAAAGCTTTTTTTCTGAATATTAATAAGAATGCAGCCCCTACAGTGATTGCAGAATCGGCAACGTTGAAAATATACTTGAAGAATTCAAGATGCTTTCCACCGATTAAAGGCCAGCTTTCAGGAACATACCAGTCTACCAGCGGGAAGTGAAGCATATCTACTACGCAACCCTTCATGAAGGTAGAGTAGCCGTGTCCGAAAGGCACAAGCTTTGAAGTTCCTCCGTAACCAAGCCACCTGTCAATACTTGGATCATAAATGGTTCCGCTGTCGAAGATCATCCCATAGAACATTCCGTCTATCAGGTTTCCGATTGCTCCGGCAAAAATAACTGCCATCGGAATCAGAAGATAGTTGGAAGCTCCCTCTTTTAACCATTTTCTAAACATGTAGACCATTCCTCCGATCAGGAAAATTCTTAGAATGACAAGGAAATATTTTCCAATGATTCCCCCGAAGTGGAACCCGTAGGCCATTCCCGGATTTTCTACAAAAGTAAGTTTGAAACCGGGAAAAACAGAAACACTGTCGTCCAGGTTAAAATGCGTTTTAATATAAATTTTTGAAGCCTGGTCTATCAACAATACCAAAAAGGTTATAGCTAAGATCTTTTTCATTACTGTCCTTTAGGTTTTGACGGTTTTGAAGCCGGCTTTACATTTCTGGTGTCACTGGCTTTCTTGACTACTTTCTGCCCGTTGTATGAACTTTTAACGTGAGCCTTTTCAAATTTAATGTTCATTTCTTTCAATACACTTTTCAGTGCACTAAGCTCCATAGAATTTTTAGGATGTACTATGATAGATTCCATTTCTTATATTTAATAATTACATTTTGGACAATTCGTCAAGTCGCTTTCTGTCTTTTGCAGACAGATCATTGATTCCGTTTTTGCCCATCTTACTCAAAAGTCTGTCTATTTCTTTCTCCCGTTCACGTTTATCAGAATTAAACTGATCATCGATGGTGTAGTTGGTATGTTTCCTGGGAAAGAACCTGTTCCTGATCCATTCCCTGTTGAAGAATGCCAAAGCTATTGCAACAATGATGATTAAAATGAATACTTCGCTCATGGGTATACATTAAAAATTAGGTTTATAAAGTATCCGTGAATACGATATAAACCCAATATTATTTGAATAAACCTTACGGCTATTTCTGCATATTTTTCGCTTCGATGCTCAGCGTAGCGTGAGGAACGGCTAAAAGTCTTTCCTTAGGAATCAGCTTCCCTGTTACCCTGCAAACACCATACGTTTTGTTTTCGATTCTGATTAAGGCATTCTTAAGATCACGCACGAATTTTTCCTGTCTTCCTGCCAAAATAGAGTTCTGCTCTTTGCTCAGCGTTTCTGCTCCTTCTTCAAATGCTTTGAAGGTAGGTGAAGTATCATCCGTTCCGTTATTCTGGTCATTGATGAAACTTTCTCTGATCAGCTGAAGATCTTTTTCTGCTTTTTCTATTTTTTCTTTAATGATCGCTCTAAATTCCTGTAAATCAGCATCGCTGTATCTAACTCTTTCGTCTGACATATTCTTTCTCTTTTTTAATAAAATTATGAAATGGAATTTGAAATACAATAACTACATGTTAATTTTTTTCAATATTTATCTTAAAATTAACCTCATCAATTTCGATTTCGTTAAAATTTGAAAGTGAAGATACAATTTCTATTTTATTTGACAAGACTTCAGAAGAAATATATTCCTCATTTTTCTTAATATCTTCAATAAATGGAGAATTCTCTTCAATGGAGATATTGATCCTGTCAGTCAGTTCAAAATTCTTCTCTTTTCGCAGGTTTTGAATTCTGTTGATGAACTCTCTTGCGATACCTTCAGACTTTAACTCATCGGTTAACGTCAAATCTAATGCCACAGTTGTTTTTCCATCAGAAGTTACCGTCCATCCAGGGATATCTTTTGTGGAAATTTCCACATCATCCACCGTGATCTCATAGCCCTGAACGTCAAGTTTTCCTTCTTTTTCAAGAGCGGCAATCTGTTCTGTGGTAAGATTGCTGATTTCAGCACCCACTACTTTCATGTCTTTTCCCAGTTTAGGACCAAGAGCTTTGAAGTTAGGCTTTATCTGTTTTATAATTAAGTGAGAAGCTTCTTCAGCATTGATCAGCTGCAGCTCTTTCACGTTTACTTCCTGCTTGATCAGATCTGCCACAGCAAGAATCTGCTCTTCAGTCTTCTTATCTAAAATAGGAATCAATACTCTTTGAAGCGGCTGTCTTACTTTTAAGCTTTCTGCACGTCTGATAGACAATACCAGACTCGTGATGGTTTGAGCTAAATGGGTTTTCTCAACCAGATCCTGATCAATTAAACTTTCATCAGCAACCGGGAAGTCTGTAAGGTGTACAGATTCACAGTTTTCCTTACCTGTTACTTTATTCAGGTCCTGATACAACTGATCCATAAAGAACGGAGCAATAGGAGCAGATAATTTAGCCACTACTTCAAGACAGGTATATAAAGTCTGGTAAGCAGAGATTTTATCATCAGAATAATCTCCTTTCCAGAAACGTCTCCTGCATAATCTTACATACCAGTTACTCAGGTTGTCATTCACGAAAGTATTGATCGCTCTTGCCACTCTTGTCGGTTCATAATCTTCGTAGAACGCTTTGACGTCCTTGATCAGTAAGTTCAGTTCAGAAAGGATCCATCTGTCGATTTCAGGACGGTTTTCCACTTCTTTTTCCGAATAACTGAATCCGTCAACATTCGCATATAAAGCAAAGAATGAATATGTGTTATAAAGTGTTCCGAAGAACTTTCTTCTTACTTCGTCGATTCCTTCAATATCAAACTTCAGGTTTTCCCAAGGATTGGCATTGGAGATCATATACCAACGGGTAGCGTCCGGTCCGTATACTGAAAGCGTTTCGAACGGATCTACAGCATTTCCCAAACGTTTTGACATCTTCTGCCCGTTCTTATCCAGAACAAGACCGTTACTCATTACATTTTTATAAGCTACAGAGTCAAACACAGCAGTTCCGATTGCGTGAAGCGTATAGAACCATCCACGGGTCTGGTCTACACCTTCTGCAATGAAATCAGCAGGGAACGCTTTATTATTGTCAATTAATTCTTTGTTTTCAAAAGGATAATGCAACTGGGCATAAGGCATAGATCCAGAGTCGAACCAAACGTCGATCAGATCGCTTTCACGCTTCATTGCTTTTCCTGAATCAGAAACTAAAATTACTTTATCCACTACATTCTTATGAAGATCCACAAGCTCATAATTAGACTCAGACATATTTCCGATGATGAATCCTTTGAACGGGTTCTCAGTCATCAATCCTGCAGCAATCGATTTCTCGATTTCGTTGTAAAGCTCTTCTACGGAACCGATGATCTTTTCTTCTTTCAGATCATCGGTTCTCCAGATCGGCAATGGAATTCCCCAATATCTTGAGCGGGAAAGGTTCCAGTCGTTCACATTCTCTAACCAGTTGGCAAAACGTCCTTCTCCGGTAGCTTTCGGCTTCCAGTTGATTTCTTTGTTCAGGTTAACCAGTCTGTCTTTCACAGCCGTCATCTTTACAAACCATGAATCCAGCGGATAATACAATACCGGTTTGTCTGTTCTCCAGCAGTGTGGATACGAGTGGACATATTTTTCTACTTTGAAGGCTTTGTTCTCTGTTTTCAGCAGGATGGCAAGTTCTACATCCCATGATTTTTCAGGAGCAGTTCCTTCATCATAATATTCATTCTTGATATATTTTCCGGAGAATACCTCAGGAACATTTTCTCCTTTGATAAATCTACCCTGTAAATCTACCAATGGTACAAGGTTGTCGTTCTCATCTTTTACCAACATCGGTGGAATTTCAGGCTGAGCCATTTTAGCCACTCTCGCATCATCAGCACCGAAAGTAGGAGCCGTGTGTACGATACCTGTACCATCCTCAGTGGTTACGAAATCCCCTAAGATTACCCTGAAAGCATTCTCAGGATGATCATTTGGAGTAAACCATGGTACCAATTGCTCATATCTTGTATCAACAAGTTTTTCCCCGGTAAATTCTTTTAAAATTCTGAAAGGAATTACTTTCGTTTCAGGAGTATAGTTGGCAAAATCCTCATCAGAACATTCTGCATATTTTTTACCGAAAACTTTAGGTAAAAGAACACTTGACAAAACAACCGTTACAGGCTCAAAAGTATATTGATTGAAAGTTTTAACTACAACATACTCGATATCTCTGCCTACTGTAAGAGCAGTATTGGAAGGCAGCGTCCATGGAGTTGTCGTCCATGCAAGGATATGTACATCTCCGTCAACATCATTGAATAACGCTGAAGAATCTTTTTTCACCTTAAACTGAGCCACAACCGTAGTATCTGAAACATCACGATATGTCCCGGGCTGATTCAGCTCGTGAGAAGAAAGTCCTGTTCCTGCTTTCGGAGAGTAAGGCTGGATCGTGTAGCCTTTATACAGCAAGCTTTTGTCATATAACTGCTTCAATAACCACCAAACGGTTTCCATATATTTTGACTTGTACGTAATGTACGGATCATCAAGGTCTACCCAATATCCGATTTTCTCTGTAAGGTTATTCCATACATCGGTATAACGCATTACAGCTTCACGACAAGCTTTATTATAATCTTCAATAGAGATTTTTTTGCCAATATCTTCTTTGGTAATTCCTAATTCTTTTTCTACACCCAGTTCCACAGGAAGACCATGCGTATCCCAGCCTGCTTTACGGAAAACCTGTTTCCCGTTCTGAGTCTGGTAACGGCAGAAAATATCCTTCAATGCTCTTGCCATTACGTGGTGAATTCCAGGCATACCGTTTGCTGAAGGCGGACCTTCATAAAAAACAAACTCAGGATTTCCCTGACGAATCTCAACACTCTTATTGAAAGTTTTATTTTGTTTCCAAAATTCCGCTACATTCTCTGCTACGTCAATAAGGTTGAGGTTTTTGTATTCTTTAAATTGGCTCATTGTAAATATCTCAATATTCGTTGATTAATTAAGTCTGCAAATTTAGTGAATTTTGTCGGTTTATAAGATATGTTTTATTTAGGTAATTTCTATTAAAAAGTTCAATTTCAGAAATATAAATGAAAAGAAGACCGGGAAGTGAATCACAACGATGGATAAAATGTGATTTTTCCCTTTCATTTATTCAATAGAAGCGGGCTTTAGCCCGCTTAAATGATAAGAAATCCTTCCATAGGCTTTAGCCAAAACCTAATTGATTTCTCATGCAGATTTCGCAGACTGATCATCATAATCATCTGTGAAAATTTTTGTCAGCTGCGGGTTAAAAATAAAAAACTCTCCATCAACAAGAGTAATATAGCACGATCATTGCTTGAAATCTTATATCCTTAAGGTAGAACTAAAACCCAAATGCTGTATGAAAGTTTTTTCCCAACTGATGATCATTATTTGTTTTATCAATAGTACCATCACAAAAGCTCAAAATAATTATCCACAAAATTATTTCCGCAACCCCTTGAACATTCCCATGCAGCTTGCTGCCAATTTTGGAGCGGTAAGAACCAATCACTTTCATATGGGACTCGATCTGAGAACCAACAGTAAGGAAAACTTATCTGTGGTTGCAGCAGCAGATGGCTATGTGAGCCGGATTAAAGTGGAACGGTACGGTTTCGGAAATGCAGTGTATATTACCCATCCCAATGGATATACCACTGTTTATGCCCATCTGAACAAATATTTTGATACACTGGATGAATACGTAAAAGAAAAGCAATATAAAGACGAAAAATGGGAACAGGATATCACCTTTCAGCCAGGGCAATTTCCTGTAACAAAAGGACAGCTGATTGCTTTGAGCGGAAATACAGGAGGTTCAGCAGGACCCCATCTGCATTTTGAGATTCGGGATACTAAAACGGAAGAATGTCTCAATCCTCTGCTATTTGGATTTAATATTCCGGATTCTGTAGCGCCTATAATCAGTGGACTGTATTGGTACGACCGGAGATTCAGTACCTATGAGCCCGGAGCAAACGGAATTGCAGTTAAAAAAACTGGAAATGCTTACACAGCTGATGTGGTCAGAGTACATTCTCCCATGATCAGCTTTGGAATTAAAGCCGCAGACAAAGCCAATCAGGGATTTAACCTGGGTATTTATAAAGCTGAAATATTGATGGATGGAAAACTGATATATGGTTTCAGTATAGATAAGGTGAGCTATGATGATACCCGTTATCTGAATGGCTGTATAGATTATACCAGGTTTATCAGGGACAAAGCAGGAATTCAGCACTTGTCTTCATTACCGGGGATGAAACTGCAAAACTACAGTGTACCTGATCTGTCAGGAATCATCAACCTTCAGGATGAAGAGATCCACAATATCGAAATTGTCTTAAAAGATGTAAAAGGAAACACCAGCAGGCTAACCACTAAAGTTCAGCTGAGTAATACGGGAAGTGGGATAACATCTTCAGGAAAGACTATTTTACCTGATGAAGGAAAAACCCTTACCACTGAAAATGCAGAAATCAGCTTCAGTAAAAATGCAGTGTATGATGCCATGAATTTTAATATGGATGAAAAAGCCAGCACGGATGGAAATGCCGCTTCCAATACCATTGTTTTACAGAATCCATACCTTCCCGTTCATGATTATTATACTTTGAAGATAAAACCCAACAGAAAGCTTTCCAAAGAAGAGAAAGAGAGGGCAGTAGTTGTATTTAATTACGGAAGTGATAAAGATGCCGTAAAAACAAAATGGAACGGCGATCAGGCAGAAGCACAGTTCAACAGGCTGGGAACCGCAGAATTGATAGTGGATAACAATGGGCCATCCGTTTCTTCAGGATGGAAAGAAGGGGCAATGGTAAACGGGAGTTCTTTACGGCTAAAAGGTAGTACGAAAGTAGGTGATATTGTTTCCTTCCGGGCTGAACTTGATGGGAAATGGCTGAGATTTGCCCGTGTGAAAAATGATTTTGTTTATATTTTTGACGAAAAATGCCCGAAAGGTTCCGGTTCACATACTTTAAAAGTAACGACAGTCAATACAGCAGGAAATGCGAATACTCAAACTTTTACATTCAATAGGTAAATAATCTTTTAATACTTGGGTCATCTTGAAATCTTTTCATTTTAATTAAATAAATTTGCCTTTTAAAAATTAAAATCATTGGAATTTCATCCGTCAATCGAGAAAGCAGGGATTCAGGAAATCAAATTATTTCAGGAAGAAAAACTTCGTGAGCTTTTGACCTATCTTGAAAACCATTCCCCTTTTTATCAGAAGTTGTTCAGAGAACATCATATCAGCATCGGGGATATCCGTACCTTGGAAGATCTTAATAAGATCCCAACCACTACAAAGAATGATCTTCAGCAGCATAACCATGATTTTTTCTGCATCACACCAGATAAAATCGTAGACTACAGTACTACTTCCGGAACTTTAGGAGATCCTGTCACTTTTGGTTTGTCAGATAGCGATCTTGAAAGGCTGGCTTACAACGAAGCCATATCTTTTGCCTGTGCAGGCATTCGGAAAGGAGATGTCGTCCAGATGATCACCACCATAGATAAACGCTTTATGGCAGGACTTGCTTACTTTTTAGGACTTAGAAAGATGGGCGCAAGCGTTGTGAGGATGGGGCCGGGAATTCCTGAGCTGCAGTGGGACTCAATCTTCAGGTACAAACCCAAATACCTCATTACCGTTCCGTCATTTTTACTGAAGATGATCGATTATGCTGAAAAACATGGCCTGGATTATAAAAATGCGAGTGTGTATGGTGCCGTTTGTATCGGGGAAAGCATAAAAAACCAGGATTTTACAGATAATATCCTGTCACAGAAAATCAAAGAAAAATGGGACATAAAACTATTTTCCACCTATGCTTCTACCGAAATGAGCACTGCCTTTACAGAATGTGAATTCCAGATTGGAGGGCACCATCATCCTGAGCTGATCATTACAGAGATCCTTGATGATGACGGAAACCCTGTGAAGGAAGGAGAAAGCGGGGAACTCACCATTACTACACTGGGAGTGGAAGCCATTCCTTTATTGAGATTTAAGACAGGAGACCTTGTAAAAGCCCATTATGAGCCATGCCAGTGCGGAAGAAATACCATGAGGTTAGGACCGGTGGTCGGAAGAAAGCAGCAGATGATCAAATACAAAGGGACAACATTGTACCCTCCGGCTATGAACGATATTCTGAATGATTTCAATAATATTTTATGCTATCAGATCGTAATCCAGGCGAATGAGATAGGTCTTGACGAGATTATCATCAAATTGAGTACAGAAGCAGAACAGGAAAGTTTTGTAAACGAAGTCAGAGACCACTTCCGTGCAAAATTGAGAGTAAGTCCTAAAATTGAGATCATAGATTTTGATATTTTGTCTAAAACGGTTTTCAATCCCAACAGCAGAAAGCCGGTTACATTTATTGATTTAAGATAAAATTAAAAAGATAAGCAGGAACTCCCTGCTTTTATCATAAAAAATAATCCTCTATTAAACGATGAAATAAAATAATATTTACTATTTCTGCTGAATTGCTTTTAGTTTATATTTGCCCCGTAAAATTTAAATAAAACAAACCATGAAAAAATTATTCCTGTTGTTGTTTATGGCCATGGCAACAGCAACGTTTGCACAGAATCAAATTAACTTTGAATCCGGAAATTTTGATTTTCTGAAAGATCAGACCGAAGTGAATGTTCAGTTCATATTTGAGAATGCCACGTTTCACGAAAAAAACCTTACAGAAGCTCAGTATCTGGAAAACAGACAAAAAGACATTACCAATAAAAAAGGAGCATCTACCTGGGCTGAGTGGAGTTCTCAGTGGGGGATATTCAAATCTTCGAGATATGCTGACTTTTTCCTTAAAGGCCTGAATGAAAAATCAAAAAAAGTGGCTTTCAAAACAGATGTTCAGACAAAATATACCCTGATTGTTGATGCAAAATGGATCTATGCAGGATGGTATGGCGGAATGATAGGATCTCAGCCTGGAAAATTAACGGCAGATCTTACATTTGTAGAAACAGATAACCCTTCAAAAGTAGTGATGAAACTACATGCAGATAAAGTAGAAGGAAACAAGGGAAATAAGGAATTCGGCTGGGAATATGGCAGAATTGCTGCAGCCTATGAAGTAACAGGAAAGAAGCTGGGAAAAGAAATCAAAGACGCTTTGAAAAAATAAAACGAAAAACGGTCTGAATATTCAGACCGTTTTTTTATTGTTGATTTTGCTGTTCCTGTTTTTCCAGTTTGATGAGGTTCGCAAGATTCTTTATTACCGTATCATGCTTCTTCACAAAAGGATTGTCTTTGTTCCATACATATCCTGCAAGAACGGCGCAGATCTTTTTCTTTACGTCCGGATTTTCCGGCTGGTGGAAAAATAACTCCTGAAGATTTCCCGTATACCATTCTTTGACATACGTGGTGAAAACATCTACACCGTATAAAATATAATCTGAATATTCCGTCTGCCAGTCAATTTTCTCTCCGTTGAGCTGTCTTAAAGCCAGTTTGGCTGCAAGCATTCCGGACTCTGTAGCAAAAGCCATTCCTGATGAGAAAACAGGATCAAGGAATTCAGAAGCGTTTCCTGTTAAAGCAAATCCGTCCCCGAACAGACTTTTTACAGAACAGGAATAGTCTTTCAGATGTCTTGGTTCAAAAAGGAATTCTACATCCCCAAAACGTTTTACGTAATAATCAGAAAGGGAAATGGCTTTTCTCAACGCTTCTGTTGCATCTCCGTTTTCAGATAATCTGTCAATATATTCGGTAGGGCCTACAATTCCCAAACTTGTATTTCCGTTGGAAAAAGGAATCACCCATAGCCATACTTCCGTCTCAATAATGTCAAAAGAAATTAAAGTGCCTTCCTCTCCCGGTTCCCTGTTGATATCGTTGACGTGAGAGAAAATAGCAGAGTGAGGAGAAAGTCTCGAAGGTTTTTCCAGATCCAGCAGACGGGGCAGTACTCTTCCGTAACCGCTGGAATCAATAACAAATTTAGCATGGATCTCTTTGGTTTCTCCATCTTTATTTCTTACCGTAGTCACAGAATCTGTTCCGTCAAACCTGATAGCTGTCACTTCAGTTTCAAATTCAAGGTCAATCCCTTTATTGATGACTTCCTGAGCAAGGGTATTATCAAAATCAGCCCTTGGAACCTGCCAGGTCCAGTCCCAGCCTTCCCCAAACTTGTTGCTGAAATCAAAAATGCAGACTTCATCTCCACGAAGGAAACGGGCTCCCAGCTTTTTTTCAAAGCCCATTTTGTCTAATGCAGGGAAAAGACCCGCCTCGTCAAAGTGGTCCATTACCCTCGGAATTAAGCTTTCACCCACTACCAGTCTGGGGAATTTTGTCTTTTCGACAACTTTTACGTTGACGTTGTTCTTCTTTAAGTATGAAGAAGACACGCATCCGGAAGGTCCAGCCCCGATTACAAGAACGTCAACAAATTCTTTGCTCATCTTTGATTTTTTATTTTAATAATAACTTTTATCTTTGCCGCAAAATTAGTGACAAATAATTAATATTTTATAAAATTATCAACTATTACTTTTAATTGATGAAAATAAATAACTTTTTAGAACTGAAAGACTTTCAAAAAATTATCATTGGGAATGAAAAAATAGAACTGGATGAATCACTTTTATCAAGAGTAGATACGAGTTTTCAGTTTTTAAAGGAGTTTTCAAAAAATAAAGTAATATACGGTGTCAATACCGGTTTTGGTCCCATGGCCCAGTTCAAGATCAGTGATGAAGATACGCATCAGCTTCAGTATAACCTGATCAGAAGCCATTCTTCAGGAATCGGAAATCCTTTGCCTGCTCAGGAAGTGAAAGCCTGTATGCTGGCAAGGCTGAATACCTTATCGTTAGGAAATTCAGGAGTACACCAGTCTGTTATTTACCTTCTTCAGGAGCTGATTAACAGAGATATTATTCCATTGATCTTTGAACACGGAGGAGTAGGCGCAAGTGGCGACCTTGTACAGCTGGCACATCTCGCTCTGGTATTGATAGGAGAAGGAGAAGTCTTTTATAAAGGAGAAAGAAAGTCTACAAAAGAAGTTTTTGCCGCTGAAGGACTGGAGCCGATACAAGTAGAGATCCGTGAAGGTCTTGCTTTGATGAACGGAACTTCCGTAATGTCAGGAATCGGTATTGTAAATGCTTATAAAGCCAATCAGCTTACCGATATTTCGATCAGGCTTTCCTGTGCCATCAACGAGATTGTTCAGGCGTATGATGATCATTTATCAGAAGCTTTGAACGGAACCAAAAAACACTACGGCCAGCAGGAAGTGGCGAAAAGAATGCGGGCACACCTGGCAGACAGTAAACTGATCAGAAAAAGAGAAGATCACCTTTATACCCATTTCGAAGAACAGGAAAAAGTCTTTAAGGAGAAAGTACAGGAATACTATTCTTTACGATGTGTTCCACAGATTTTAGGCCCTGTTCTGGACACCTTGGAATATACGGAAAAGGTTCTTGAAAATGAGATCAATTCTGCCAATGATAACCCGATCATCAATGTTGAAGATCAGCATGTTTATCACGGAGGAAACTTCCACGGGGATTATATCTCTCTTGAAATGGATAAGCTGAAGATCGTTGTAACGAAACTTACGATGCTTGCAGAACGACAGCTGAACTATCTTTTGAATGCTAAAATCAATGAAATTTTGCCTCCTTTTGTAAATTTAGGTAAATTAGGTTTCAATTTCGGGATGCAGGGTGTGCAGTTTACGGCAACTTCTACTACGGCAGAAAGCCAGATGCTGTCGAATTCAATGTATGTACACAGTATTCCCAACAATAATGACAATCAGGATATCGTAAGCATGGGAACCAATGCAGCGGTAATCTGCAGAAAAGTGATTGAAAATGCCTTTGAAGTACTGGCGATTGAAGCGATTACCATTATTCAGGCGATTGAATATCTTGGTTTCCAGGATAAAATTTCATCATCTACCAAAGAGCTGTATGATGAAATCAGAAAAATTATTCCTGCATTCTCAGACGATATGGTCATGTATCCGTATCTGGAGGAAGTAAAGAAATATTTAAAGGACATGTAATTATTAGCTGTCATGAATTGTCTGTAAATATACGCAGGTATAAAAGCTAACTAAAAAAAACTAAAAACGAAATAAACACTAACGCATGAAATGTGCAATTGTAACAGGAGGCTCCAGAGGAATCGGGAGGGCTATCTGTATAAAACTGGCTGAAGAGAAAAGCTATCACATCCTCATCAACTATGCTTCCAATGAAGCAGCAGCTAAAGAAACTCTGGCTAAAGTGGAAGAATTGGGATCAACAGGAGAAATTCTTAAATTTGATGTAGGAAATACCGAAGAAACACAGCAGGTTTTGACAGCGTGGCAGGAGAAAAATCCTGAGGCTGTGGTAGAAGTGATTGTTAATAATGCCGGTATCACAAGAGACGGTCTTTTTATGTGGATGCAGAAAGAAGACTGGAATAATGTGATCAACACCAGTCTTGACGGGTTCTTCAATGTGACGAATTTCTTTATCCAGAAACTGCTTCGTAACAAATACGGGAGAATTATCAATATGGTGTCTGTCTCAGGGGTAAAAGGAACTGCCGGGCAGACCAACTATTCCGCTGCGAAAGGAGCATTGGTAGGCGCTACAAAAGCCCTTGCCCAGGAAGTTGCCAAGAGAAACGTTACCGTAAATGCAGTCGCACCGGGCTTTATCAGAACAGATATGACCCAGGAATTTAATGAAGATGAGCTGAAGGCGATGATTCCTGCCAACAGATTCGGGGAAGCAGAAGAAGTGGCTGATCTTGTTGCATTTTTAGCATCCAGAAAAGCTTCATACATCACAGGAGAAGTGATTAATATTAACGGAGGAATTTATTCATAACATGGAAAATAGGGTTGTGATTACCGGAATGGGAATTTATTCCTGCATCGGGACGTCTTTAGAAGAGGTCAGGGAATCCCTATATCAAGGAAAATCCGGTATTGTTTTAGACCAGGAAAGAAAAGAGTTCGGTTTCAGATCAGGCCTTACAGGCGTTGTTCCCAAACCAGATCTTAAAAACCTTCTGAACAGACGCCAGCGTATCAGTATGGGCGAAGAAAGCGAATATGCGTATCTGGCTACCCTTGATGCATTGAAGCAGGCCAACCTGGATGAAACGTTTATGGACTCCCATGAAGTCGGGATCTTATACGGAAACGACAGTGTTTCCCAGGCGGTCGTGGAATCTATAGACATCGCAAGGGAAAAGAAAGATACTACATTGATGGGATCGGGTGCGATCTTCAAATCAATGAATTCAACAGTAACGATGAACCTTTCCACAATTTTTAAACTGAAAGGAATCAATCTTACCATCAGTGCGGCGTGCGCAAGCGGATCGCATTCTCTGGGACTTGCTTATATGATGATCAAAAACGGATTTCAGGATATGATTATCTGTGGCGGAGCCCAGGAAACAAACAAATATTCTATGGCCAGCTTTGATGGTCTAGGCGTGTTTTCAGCAAGAGAAGAGGAGCCTGCCAAGGCTTCAAGACCTTTCGATGCCGGAAGAGACGGTTTGATCCCAAGCGGAGGTGCTGCCACATTGATCGTTGAAAGCCTGGAATCGGCACAGAGAAGAGGAGTACCGATCATTGCAGAGATCATAGGCTATGGTTTTTCTTCCAACGGAGGACATATTTCTACCCCTAATGTAGACGGACCGGCTCTGGCGATGGACAGGGCTTTAAAACAATCGGGCTTACAAGCTTCAGATATCGATTATATCAATGCTCACGCTACTTCTACCCCTATAGGAGATGCTAATGAAGCCAAAGCTATTTATGAGATCTTCGGAAGTGAAGTTCCGGTAAGTTCTACCAAATCCATGACAGGTCATGAGTGCTGGATGGCGGGTGCAAGTGAAGTTATTTACTCTATTCTGATGATGCAGAATGATTTCGTAGCGCCTAATATTAATCTGGAAAACCCTGATAATGAAGCTCAGAAGATAAATTTAATCTCCAAAACAAAAAATCAAAAAATTGATGTATTTTTGTCGAATTCTTTTGGGTTTGGGGGAACCAATTCTGCACTAATAGTTAAAAAATTTGATTAAAAACATGGAAAGGGAAAAGATTGTTGCCATCGTTAATGATTTTCTGGTAAATGAATTTGAGGTAGACGGAGATGAAATCAGTAATGATGCCAACCTTAAAAATACACTGGGCTTAGACAGTCTGGATTATATTGATATGGTAGTGGTGATCGAATCTAATTTCGGAGTGAAATTAGGAGAGGCCGACTTCAAGAAAATGGTGACATTTGATGATTTCTACACAACAATTGAAAATAAGATCGCTGAGAAAAACGCTTAGTTACTGAGTTAATCTTTATTCTATAAAAAAGTACCAATGTAATAATGTAACGGTGCCCCGGCTGCACTAAAGATATTGTTACATTGGTATAGTCTTATTATATTGGTAAATTATAGCTATGAACAAATGGAAAGGTAAATCTAAAGGGACGGTACTGGGGTACAGGATATTCGTCTGGTGTATTAGAAATATCGGGATCAGAAGTTCATACGGTGTGCTTTACTTTGTAGCCGCTTATTACGCTCTGTTTCAGAAGAAAAGCAACCAATATATTCTCTACTATTTCCGGGAAAGATTAGGCTACGGATACCGGAAAGCCAAAGCTTCTATATTTAAAAGCTATTTCACTTTCGGAAAGGTGCTTATCGACAAAACTGCTATTTCTGCAGGACTTCGGGAAAAATATACCTATGAATTTGATGGTATTGAAAACCTCAGAAACCTTCTGGCTGCAAAAAAAGGAGGAGTGCTGATCAGTGCCCATATCGGAAATTTTGAAATTGCAGAACATTTCTTTGCAGATATTGATTTCGACTGTCAGATCAATCTGGTGACTACAGACCAGGAAGTAACCGTGATCAAGGAATATCTGGAAACAGTTGCCGTGAAAAAGAGCAACATCAAGTTTATCTACGTAAAAGACGATATGTCTCATATTTTTGAGATCAATCAGGCCTTATCCAATAATGAGCTCATCTGCTTTACGGGAGACCGTTATTTTGAAGGATCCAAGTACCTTGAGGCTGATCTGTTAGGCAAAACTGCAAAATTTCCTGCCGGCCCGTTTCTTATTGCTTCAAGACTGGGCGTTCCGGTTGTATATGTGTACGTAATGAAAGAAAATAATCTTCATTACCATCTGTATGCAAGAGTAGCACAGAATATTAAAAATCGTGATTCACAGGGACTTTTACAGTCTTATGTTCACAATCTTGAAACCATGGTGAAAAAATATCCGCTTCAATGGTTTAATTATTTTGATTTTTGGGATGATGTTGATTAATTTTTCTATTTTTACCTCCTAAAAACTAATAAAAAACTCAAAACCATTAAGATTTGCAGAGAATTTAAGATCACTCAATAGCATTGTCCAAATAGTATTTCTTTGCATTACATACCAAAGTAATAACTGAATTTCTTAATTTCTCAGACTCTTAATTTAAAAGCACATTCACTTTTGAAAAAAGAATATGACATACTTGTAATCGGCAGCGGATTGGGAGGTCTTGTTTCGGCTCTTGTTTTGGCGAAAGAAGGCCTGAAGGTTTGTGTGCTGGAGAAAAACAATCAGTATGGAGGCAACCTGCAGACTTTTTCAAGAGATAAGCTTATCTTTGATACCGGGGTTCATTATCTCGGCGGGCTGTCGGAAGGGCAGAATTTAAACCGCTTTTTTTCCTATCTGGAAATTATGGACGGGCTTGAGCTTCAGAAAATGGATGAAGATGGCTATGACAGAATAAGCTTTGGCAATGAATCTGTTCAGTATCCTCATGCCCAGGGCTATCAGAACTTTGTTGAACAGCTTTCCAGATATTTTCCGGAGGAAAAAGAAAATCTTGAAAATTACTGTGAGGAGATCCAGTATGTATGCAGCCAGTTTCCCAGATATCATGTGATTGGGAAAGATCATTACAATGAGGAAATTCTGCATCTCAATACCAAAAGATTTATAGAATCCGTTACCCAGAACAAAAAACTGCAGTCGGTTTTACTGGGTTCCAACTTTTTATATGCAGGAGATTCCGAAAATGTCCCTTTTTATGTACATGCCCTTACGGTAAACTCCTATATTCAGAGTGCTTATAAATGTGTGAAAGGCGGAAGCCAGATCTCTAAACTGCTGATCCGAAAACTGAGAGAATACGGAGCTGAAGTTCATAAACATTCCGAAGTTTCCGGATTTGTTTTTGATGAGAATAATATTTTAAAATCGGTACAGACAAAAGCAGGAAAGGAATATAGTGCCAGACAGTTTATTTCAAATATCGAGATTCGGGCCACCATGAAGCTGATTGGAGAAGAAAGGCTGAAGAAATCCTTTATGAACAGGGTTTTAAGCTGGAAGCCGGTTTCATCATGCTTTAGCGTGTATATTGTTTTAAAATCCCAAAGCCTTCCCAATTTCAATTACAATATCTACCACTACTCATCAGAAGAACAGGTGTGGAATGCATTCCGATACAGAAAAGAAACATGGCCGGAAACCTATATGCTTTCATCCACGGCTTCAAAACATCATCCGGAATTTGCAGAAAGTCTTACGGCTATTTCCTATATGGATTTTGAGGAAGTGAAAGAATGGGAAAATACATTCAATACAGTGGCTGATGAGCATGAAAGAGGTGAGGCCTACGAAAAATTTAAATTGGAAAAAACGGAGAAAATGATTGAAGCCCTGGAAAAGAAAATTCCGGGATTGAGACATGCGATCAGGAGAATATACACTTCCTCTCCGTTGTCTTACAGAGACTATATCGGGAACTTTGAAGGCAATATGTACGGGTATATGAAAAGCTCGGAAAACCCTCTTAAAACAATGGTTTCTCCCCGTACAAAAATTGATAACCTGTTTCTGACAGGCCAGTCTGTGAACATGCATGGCATTTTGGGCGTAACCATCGGTGCGTTTAATACCTGCGCTGAAATGTTAGGAAAAGATATTATTGATGGAAGATTAATACAAATGATTAATAATGAAGGGAAATAGCAGGAAGTTTGCCATTTTGAATGAAGCAGGCCATATAAGCAATAGCTCTTTCTGTTGTCAGAATAACAGGCTCCGGACCATTAAAGCACTGTTTTGTTTATTCCTTATCATCAACCTTGTTTCTTGTGGAATTTCAAAATCTGTTCATCATATTCCTCAAGTCAGTCAATATCCATTGGAGATTCCGAAAATTACCCGTATCAACGATTCAACGTTCCGCTATAATCAGAACTATCTTACCAAAAACAGACAGCAGCTCTGGGAACTTTATATCAAAGGAAATCCTCTGCAGCTTGGATATAATAACGGAGCACTGACACAGAACCTTATGCAGAAGCAGGAAGGAATTTTCTTTTCAAAAGTAGAGGGATTCGTCCCGTCAAAATTCAAGCAGAAACTTTTGAGAGGCTTTTTGAAATGGTACAACAGAAAAATGTACCTGAACGTAAGAGAAGATTATCAGGCCGAGCTGTACGGACTCTCACAGTACTCGTCTGACCGTTACGATTTTATAGCCCCAAAATATCTGAGAAACCTTTACCTGCACGGAGCTCACGATATTGGGCATGCCATGCAGGATCTTGCCATGGTAGGATGCAGTTCTCTTGCCGTATGGAATGAGAACACGGAAGACGGAGACCTTCTCATAGGAAGAAACTTCGATTTTTATGTAGGTGATGATTTTGCTCAAAATAAGCTGGTAGAATTTGTAGACCCCGAAGACGGGATCCCTTACATGTCGGTGAGCTGGCCGGGAATGATAGGAGTAGTTTCCGGAATGAATAAAGAAGGAATTACAGTGACAATCAATGCCGGAAAATCAAAGATTCCTCTTACCGCAAAGACGCCTATTTCGCTTGTTACAAGAGAAATTCTGCAGTATGCTAAAAATATAGAAGAAGCCATTGCGATTGCTAAAAAAAGAAAAGTGTTCGTTTCAGAATCTATTCTGGTCGGTAGTGCTGCAGATAAAAATGCTGTGATCATTGAGGTTTCACCTAAAAACTTCGGAGTTTACAGGGTGCAGAACAGCAGCAGGGTACTTTGTACCAACCATTTCCAGTCTGATGCTTATAAAGACGATAAAAGAAACCTGAAACATATTGAAGAAAGCCATTCGGAATACCGTTATGAGAAGCTTCAGGAACTTCTGCAGGAAGAAGAAAAGCTGAATCCTGAAAAAATGGCTTCCATTTTAAGAAATACATCCGGTTTGCAGGATGAGAAGATTGGCTACGGTAACGAAAAAGCATTAAATCAGCTGCTGGCTCATCATGGTGTAATATTTTCACCACAGAAAAGATTAGTCTGGGTTTCTTCAAATCCTTACCAGCTGGGCGAATTCGTATGTTATGACCTGAATGAGATATTTTCTGACAAAGGATTACAACCCGATGATTTTTCAAAACAGGAACTGAATATTGCCAGAGACCCTTTCGCTGATTCAAAAGAATTCATGAACTATGAGGAATACAGAAAGGTAAGTATGCAGGTCAATAATGCTGCTGATAATAAAGAGAATCTTACAGATGACTTTCTGATTCATTATAAATCTCTGAATCCTGATTTCTGGAAAGTATATTATACGACAGGGAAGTATTATTTCTGCAAAAAAGAATATTCAAAGGCAAAAACAGAATTTGAAACGGCCATGACGAAAGAAATTACTACAGTTCCGGACAGAAAAGAAATTCAGAAATACCTGAAGAAAACCTTAAACAAACTGAAATGATCCCGAAATCTGTTAAACTGCTGTTCATTATTCCTTTTGTAATCATCATCGGCTATTCAGTGTATCTGTGTACGGTATACAGCTCAATTCCTGATACCATACCGGTTCGCAGTTTCGGAAATAGTAAAGAAAGTTACGGGAATAAAATATTCCTCTTTTTGCCCATACTCCTCAATCTGATCATTCTTTTTTTTATCTGGCGGATCATCAGCAGACCTGATAAAATCAATTTTACTTTTGAAATCAGGGAAGAAGACAGGGAAAAGACCTATTATACTACGCAGTTGGTGATGGTCATTCTTGCTATATTTGTTACGATCCTTATGGGGCCGTTATCTTTTGCAGACGTTGTTTATCAATAGCATTACCATGAAAAAAATTATAACCGTTTTTTGTATTATCTGCTCACTATTGTCATTTTCCCAGGACAAAAAAGAAATCGGTAATACATTTATCAAAACATTATTTGTTGATAAAAATATAGAAAAAGCCCATGCCTTTTTTGATCCTTCAGTAGCTTCCCAAATCCCTGTCGAACAGCTTAAAGCTGTTACGGAACAACTTCAGGAACAGCTGGGAGGGCTTAAAAATATCCTTGAAGTAAATAACGAAAGCAATATTTACTATTATTATTCTGAATTTGGAAAATCTAAGCTGGATGTACAGCTTACTTTTAATGAAAACAATAAACTGCTTGGTTTCTTTTTAGTACCTCATAAGACCTTTGAAACATGGGATGAAAAAACTTCACTGAAAATAAAAAGTGATGACATAGAGCTGAACGGTACATTACTGATTCCCACTTCCGGCAATAAAAAGAAACTGGTCATCTTTGTTCATGGCTCGGGAGCAAGCAACAGGGATGAGGCCATTGGAGAAAATAAACCTTTCAGAGACATTGCAGAATACCTTTTCAGTAATGGGATCGCTTCTTACCGATATGATAAAAGGACCTATTCCAATCCTGAAACATTTACCGGGCAGTCTACTGTAGAAGATGAAACTGTAAAAGATGCAGTGAATGCGGCCAATTATTTTAAAAACAATAAAGATTATACCGGCTATCAGATTATTATCCTGGGACACAGCCAGGGGGCTTATATGATGCCGGAAATTGCAGCGAAGGCACAGGTATCAAAATATATATTTATGGCTGGAAATGCCAGGCCATTACAGAATCTTTTAGTTGAGCAATACGAATATCTTCATAATCTTGATCCTGCTAAAGTTCCCGCAGAAGCTGTAGAGGATCTGAAAAAACAGGTTGCTCTGCTCAATTCATCAAAATTTAATCTGAATACACCGGCTGCGGAACTCCCTTTGGGACAGTCTGCGGCCTATTGGAGCTACCTGAAAAATTACAATCAGCTTAATGAGGTAAAAAAAATCAAAGCTCCTCTGTTTTTTGCCCAGGGCGGTAGAGACTATCAGGTCACCGAAAAGGATTTTAATCTCTGGAAAGATGCCTTGAAAAACAATAAGGCAGCAGAATTTAAGTTCTATCCTTCTTTAAGCCATTTATT
The DNA here is from genome assembly GCF_001684965.1 of Chryseobacterium arthrosphaerae. Taxonomy (NCBI): domain Bacteria; kingdom Pseudomonadati; phylum Bacteroidota; class Flavobacteriia; order Flavobacteriales; family Weeksellaceae; genus Chryseobacterium; species Chryseobacterium arthrosphaerae. The sequence continues at coordinate 220,423 of NZ_MAYG01000031.1, forward strand.
CATTTCAGGTTCTGGAAAACCATCGCCTGAAGATTATGAAGTAAAAGGAAATGTTGATGATCAGTTTCTGAAAGATTTACTGCAATTCATTGTGAAATAAGAATTTAAAGAAAGTGAATAATTTTTGATAATTCTCTTTAAACTGGAGTATTTTTTGCCTGATTTGATTTTTTTTAGATTTTTTTTGTGAAAATGTGTAACAATATTAATTGTTTCTCTACTAACTGACAGTTATTAAATTTTGTTAAAAAGTAAATTCATGAAAAAAATTCGACTCAGTGTTAAGCTGTTGTTGTTTTGTTCACTTTTCAGCGTTGGGGTAATCTCAGCTCAGAAATACGAACAAACAATCAAAGACTATGTAAATTCCAGCCAGGGATTTCAAAGAGTGAATCCGGAATTGAAGTCATTTAAGATCATTAATGTAGATGCTTCAAAAAGTTTGAAAGGTGATGTTGTAGGAATACAGCAAACCATTAATGGAATTCCTGTTTTTGGAAGTTCTGCCAATGTTCTGATCAGGGAGGGGAAAGTATTGAGCTTCGCAGATACCTTTATCAAGGCCTATCCTGCAACAGTAACGGGAAAGGAAAATAACAGAAAAGATACATTTGTTGCGGAGGCCGTTCAGAAATTAAACGGGTCTCTTACCGTAAAAAATATTGAAGGAAAAGAAGAGCCCATAACCACAAACCTTGTTTATTTTGCAAAAGGAGGCGAGCTGATACTGGGATATCAGTTCAATACAAAAGAAAAAGAAACAAGCAATGTATGGAGTGTCATTGTGAGCGCAGATAATGGTTCTATCCTGTATCAGGAAAATACAACACTATCCTGCAGTTTCCACTCTGATGCGTATGATCACCATTATTCTTTGGGTGAGTCTTTATCAGAAACAACTGCACTGCCATCTGCATTACCAACTGCTATTGGCGCTTCGGAACTGAAAAAGAATACAAATTTTCTTTTAGCTCCGGACAACGCTTCTTATAACGTATTTGCATTTCCTGTAGAGGCTCCTACTTTTGGAAGCAGAACACTGCTAACCAATCCATGGGATTTAACAGCTTCTCCTGAAGGCTGGCATTCTGACGGAACCAATCATTATACCATAACACGAGGTAATAACGCATTTGCTTATACCGATGAGAATAAGACTGATTTACCCCAGTTTTCTCCTGATGGCGGTGCCAGCAGAACATTTGATTTCCCTTTGGATGTAACAGCACAGCATACGACTTATACTTCTGCTGCGGTGACCAATTTATTCTATACAACCAATAAAATGCATGATGTATTCTATAAATTCGGGTTTACGGAGTCTGCAAGGAACTACCAGACCAATAACTTTGGACATGGTGGAGTAGAGAATGATCCTGTTCTGGCAGAATCCCGAGATGGAAGCGGTCTTAGTAATGCTAATTTCAACCCCGGAGCTGATGGAACCAGCGGAAGAATGCAGATGTTCCTTTTTTCACCTACCGGTAATGTAAGATACCTATACTATAATGCGCCGTCCAATTATACAGCGAGAACACCGGCAGCCACTACAGCCAGTTTCGGACCCCAGCTTATAGGTGGGCCTGCTGTAACAGGTGATCTGGCTCTTTCAACACCGGCGGATGCCTGTACTGCAGTTGCTGCAGGAAGCCTTACAGGAAAAATTGCGGTAGTAAGTGCTGCAGGATGTGGCTTTGCTGTTAAAACAAAAAATCTTCAGAATGCAGGAGCTGTAGGAGTGATCCAATATCACCCAACTCTGAATACCCCTGTCGGAATGGGAGGGGCAGACAATACCATTACCATTCCTACGATTATGGTAGGTTTATCAGAAGGTCAGTTTCTGGTAAATGATCTGAATAACGGGATTGTTGGAAATGCTACACTAAGAACTGATGCAGTCTTTAAAGATGCCAGTTTGGATAACGGAATCATAAGCCATGAATACGGCCATGGAATTTCCAACCGTCTTACCGGAACAGGAAGTAATTGCCTGTCTTTCATTTCATCCAATGAGCAAATGGGTGAAGGGTGGTCTGATTTCTTTGCATTGATGATCACTACCAAACCTGGAGACAATGCTTCTGTTGCCAGGGGAATAGGTACTTTTGCATCAGGCGAGCCAACGACAGGCGGAGGAATCAGACCGGCTAAATACACGCCGGATTTCCTGATCAATAACTATACTTATGGAAGAACCAACGGAATGAAGATTAGTACCAATTCTGTACTAGGTCCTATCACAGTGCCTGATTCTCACAGTATTGGCTTTATCTGGGCTTCAATGCTTTGGGATCTTAACTGGAAATATGTAGAAAAATACGGTTATAACAGTAATGTTTTAGCAGATCCTAACAGTGGTAGCGCAAGAGTATTACAATTGGTAATGGATGCACTGAAATTACAGCCATGTAACCCAAGCTTCATAGACGGAAGAAATGCGATCCTTGCTGCTGATCAGGCCTCTACAAACGGAGAAAATAAATGTATGATCTGGAAAACTTTTGCTAAAAGAGGGTTAGGGGTGAATGCTTCAGCAGGGCAGCTTAATGGTCTTGCATTCGGGGCCAACCAGCCTTTACCGGAAATGAGTGACCAGGTTGAAGACTTTACTGTTCCTGAGGAATGTGGAGTATTGGCTGTAAATGAAGTGAAAAACTCTAAAGGAATCGCCATCTATCCGAATCCTGTAAGAAACGAGTTTACTATACAGACTCCTTCAGATATAAATCTGTCCGGAATTACAACTGTTTCTATCTTTGATTTTACAGGTAAGCTTATATCTAAAGAAAGCATTAACCTTAATAAGCAGAATACGATCAATGCTGAAAAGCTGATCAATGGAGCCTATGTTGTAAAGGTTAACAATAATTCGATCGATTATACACAGAAAATTATTGTTTCTAAATAAAAAGTAAAGATCATGAGTATAAAAATCCCGGGAAATAATACATTTCCCGGGGTTTTCTTTATATAAATCTTTGATTCAGTCGTTTTCCGGACTTAGTTTATTCAGAAACAGAAATGTAGCCACTCCTGAAAGAGCAGATACTGTGGTACTCAAAATAAAACTCCCGATGACATATTGTAGGAGATTGTTCTTGATGAGCTCAAAGTTGAGGTCCTGGCTCAGGATATTACTGTCACCCTGCACAAATGGAGCACCTAAAAATAAAGAGGCGGCAATGATAAAAGGGATGAAAGGTGGAAGACTTACGTTTGATGCAACAAAAGACAGAACTTTATTCAGCTTGAAAAGAACAGACAGGCTGATAACAAGAAGAGTTTGAAAACCCCAGAAAGGAGACAGCCCGATGAAGACTCCCAATGCGATGGAAAATGCTTTTGTACGGTTGCTCCCGTCACTTTCCAGCACATCCTCCTTTATGAACCTTTTAAAGCTTTTTTTTTTGAAATTATTCACAAAGTTTCTCGGAATAATGTATAATAAGGTGATCGTTACCAGGATTGTGTTCAGAATACTGATCCTTGTGAAATCCTTGAAGGGTCTGAAATGTGAAACCCGTTCTGCCGGATCATAAAGTACCTTTATCGGGACATTCTTTACCGGAACGTGCTTCCAAGCAGTTCTTACAATGATCTCAATTTCAAACTCAAATTTTGGAGTAAAGTATTTCTTTGGAATTTTATGCAGAGGATAAAGTCTGTAACCGGATTGGGTATCTTCCAGTCTGATCCCGGTTTCAAACCAGAACCAGAAATTGGAAAACCTGTTCCCGAAACTGCTTTTCTTTGGTATGCCATCCTGAGACATATTTCTGTTTCCGATCAGAAGCATGTCTTCTTTTTCCTGAAGAAGCGCCTCTACAAATACCGGAATATCGTCTGGATAATGTTGTCCGTCAGAATCAATGGTGATGGCATAATCATACCCCATTTCTTTTGCCTTTCTGAAGCCCGTTTTCAGCGCGTTTCCTTTTCCCTGATTCTCAGACAGGGTGATTACCTTGATCAGCGGATATTGGGCGAGAATTTGCGGTGTGGAATCGGTGGAACCGTCGTTGACCACAATAATACTTCCGGTATAATCCAGCACACCGTCAATAACCCTTTTCAGGGTTTTCTCATTATTGTAGGTAGGTATAAGAATGCAGATCTTCTTTTCAGAAATGGCATTCTGTACTTCAGCAAGGGACATGGTTTTATTTTAAAGTAGCTCTTTCGGCTTCTGTAATGGTTTTGGATTGCATAGCAAACCTTTTGATATAGTTTTTTAACGCTGCATTCTGCTTGCTGTAATTGTTCAGCAAAAATGCTTTATCATCTTTCATACTGCCACGGTATCCTACGATTTTCGGAATATTTTCCTGAACGCTTAATCTGATCAGACGAAGCTCCGCATTATTCGGATTGCTTTTGATGATGCTCTCCAGGCTTGTAGCACCTGATTTTACCAATGCTTTCCTGTTGTTCTTAGTAACCTTTGCTTCCATGATCTTTGCTGCTGCTTTGTAACCTGAGGTAACGGCATCGGATCCGGATTGCTTTTCTGCTGCTTCTATGAAACTCTGCGTATTGGCATTAGACTCATTGGCTTTGGCATAGCTGTTTCTCAGTGTTTCTAAATCAGACTGAAAGAAAAAAATAAATGCTGCTACGAAGGATAGAATAAGTTTCATGATGATATTTTTTTATAGCTTACTGACAGTTTCAATGCAATAGTCTCGCCAAAAGAAGTGGTATTTTTTACTTTAACATCTTCTCCGTCTTCATTGATATCAAGCTGAAGCACCAGATCAGGTGTCTCAAAAGGATTGATGATTGCCATGAATTTTACATTTGAAGCTGTTTTTAAAAATAATTTTGAGCCTGTAAATTCTTCAGTAAGTTCTTTGATGATCTGCATCATGCAAACCCCTGGTGTCACAGGATTTCCCGGGAAGTGCCCTTTGAAGATATCGTGGTCTTTGTTCAGGTGGATATGAGCAGTAAACTTTCCGTCTTCTGCCTTTTCGTATGATGTAAGTGTATAAAAATCTGTAAGAATAGTCTGCATATCTTATTTTTTTAAGATTAAAAGTGTAGCAAAAAGTAAGCAATATATTGTTCCCTGTAGGAGATTATTCCGTTTCGGTTATTTGAAATAGTTTTATATTGATCTTAAAATCCTTGTGCTGCAGGTTTAAACTGTCTGCGAAGATAGACTTTTTTGCATCAAAAGTAAAATCGATCTTTTCTTTGCTGTTTTTCGTGTAAATGATCTGTTTCAGCAGGTTGTTTTCTTTGTTGAAAAACAGATAATACCCTTTGTTATCAATTTTGGAAAGATATATTTTTGAGTTTTCATTCTCAAAACTTTCAGTGACGGGATACTGTCTTTTTAAAAGTTGCTGAAAATCATTTTTCAGAAAATTGATGACAATTTTTTTATCCAAATCCGGAAGAACGTAGTTGAGTTTAAAATCATGGTCTGAAACTTCAAAATCAATCAGCTTATTCCCGAAATCGGAGGTTAAAGCCACACGGTGAGTTGTTTCACTTATTTTTTTAATGATCAGAATTCCGCTTACATGATTGGTATAAATATCCATCTGACATTTATAGACATAGTCTTCAGAAGAGGAAAAATAGAGGTTTTCAACTTTTTTTTCTGTTGTTGAAACAGGTTTTGCACCTGTAAGCTGAAAGCTTTTGCATGACACCGCCAGAACCAGGATCAGGCTACAAAGTAAATTCTGACGCAGGAATCGAAGCATTGATTTTGGTGTTTTTGAAAACAATAGTAGTGGTATCTCCGGAAGCTTCTGTCATATTCACCTGGGAAACCGTAGATTGGTTCTTTGGGAAATACAATTCGATCTGTCTGATGTATTTCAATAGCTGAGAAGTCTTCGGAATGAACTTAGCCCCGTTATAATTTCCGTTTTTGAAATAGGTTACCGTAAACTCAGGATCATTGAACATCGTTCCGTTGGAACTTCCCACAATGAGTTTATTGATCTTCTCAAAAGTCTTGCTTTTGGCATCTACAGAAGATTTTTTCCCCTGATCATTGATGTAGATCTTGTTGCTTTTGAAAACAATACTGTACTGGTAAGGCTTGGTATATTTCCAGCTCAGCAGATTAGGCGTCTGTAATGACATTTTTCCGTAGGTAACAATACTCTTATCCAGAAAGTCCATTTTTTTAGTCTGGGTAAAATCGCTCTGTAATGTTTTGATCTCCCGGGTATCCGATGAAACCTTAGCTACGAATGCTTTAGCTTCCGCTCCCGACATGGCGGTATTCTGGGCAGAAAAGAAACCGGAAACCAGTAAAAATGCTCCGAAAGCAATATTTTTAATCATTTTTTCTTTGAATTTGTAATTGAATCAACCGTAAAAGTCGAATACTTTTTATCCTCCAAAAATACTAATAAATCTACCAGCACACGATATGTTTTTTCGGAGGTGTCGTGAAGAAGAATAATGCTCCCTTTTTTCAGGGTTCTGGTAATTCTTTTGTAGATTTTATTTTCGTCGTCAGTGATGGTATCCAGGGAGCGGACGTTCCATCCGATGCTTATCTTACGGGTTCTTTTGATCGCTTTTGCAATATTCGGATTGGTCACCCCGAAAGGAGGCCTGTACAGATCGGTTTTGATATTTCCAACGTTTTTCATCACTTCGTCACAGCTTTCAATCTCTTTGAGCATTGAAGAAGCGGATAAAAAACCTGTTGAGTTAGAATGGGAGAACGTATGATTTCCAATGGTATGGCCTTCATCTATAATCCTCTGAAAAGTTTCCGGGTATTTTTCAATCTGTTTTCCGATACAGAAAAAGGTTGCTTTTATCTGGTGTTCTTTAAGCAGGTCTAAAAACCTCGGTGTGAATTCTGTAGGACCGTCATCAAACGTTAAGGCCACCTCTTTGGTCCTGGTTCGTTTATGAGTAATACTGTTGACAAAATACCCCAGTTCAATGGCAAAAGATCCCCAGACTACGACTGCAGAAAAAGCCACAAAACAAGCCAGGTACACCCAGAAACTTCCATGAAACGCATAGATAAATACGTTACAGAAAAGATAAAATAGTATGAATGAATAGTGTTTCATTGCTGATTACTTTTTTTATTTTGAACTGGTCAGTATAAGTTTCATGGTCGTAATATTTACTGTATACCATTATCAATCCGCAGGAGTCTGGATAAATACAGTTAATTTAACTTATTTTGTTTAGATTCCAGGCTTCACTTCAGAACCTTGTTCGCAGACCTTATCAGTGCTCTGAATGACAAAAAGACGCTGTGATTTGCCTTATTGAGCGAATTTGCAAAGATTAAGCTCTTTCCAATAATACCAGACTATGATCATGACCTGCCAGATGATTGTAAAGAAGTATATTTTTCACTTCTTCTTTTTTCTCAGCGTTGATCATCATCACTTCAGGAATATGCTGTTCTTTGAGGATATGGCAGGCCATAAACGTTGAAAAACCACTGGCTGTATTAAACTCTCCGCTCAGGTGCTTATAGTACAACAACGATGAATCTGAAAACAGATACGTAGCTTTCTTATAATATACATCGGAATCTGCATCTCCGCTGAAACCAAGAATCACAGCATCAATATCCTGTGCAGACAGGTTGTTTTGCGTTAAAAAATCCTGAATAAATCCTGGAGTTTCATTCAGATCCAATTGATTGGTTATCTTAATGTCCGTAAGTTTGGCGTAAGAGCTTTCTGTTTTTTCCTTTCCTACAACAAAGAAACTGGCTCCTTCCCCCCAAATGACCCCTTTTGTATCAGAGTTCAGGTAATTTACAGGAAGATTTTCCTCCTTTTTGATGGTATTATTGAGTTGATAAAGTTCCATGGTCCTGTCTGTCTGCTCATCGGTAGAACCTACAAGAACATTTCCGGCTTCCCCGTCATTGATCTGGAGTTTTGCATCCAGAAAAGAAAACTCAAGCGATGAAGAGGTATTCACATAGGTGAAATTATAAGCATGACATTGCAGCCCCAGTGCAATCTGTCCTGCCACAGTATTATGGGTAGACTGAATAAAGAATGTAGGCGTCAGAAATTCTTCATGATTATCAATCACATTTTTCAGAAACTTTTCAGAATCCTGAGAGCAGCCCATTCCCGTTCCTACAATGATGGCGTCCGGCTTTTCTATTCCGGCTTCCTTCAATGCATTGTGGGAAGCTACGGAGCTCATTTTTACGGTCTTAGACATCCTCCGGATCATGGCCGGCGGAATAAATTCTTTATAATTGGGCTCTATGGCTTTGATGATCTGTACTGAAGTTTCAGGACTGAGATTCTGAAGGATATTTTCGTTTAAAGTATCCTGTACAGAGATACAGGATGCACTGTTGATGTATACTGCACTCATAATTTTGAGAAAATTAAGGTTGAACAGTTCCCTCCGAATCCAAATGAATTGGAAAGGACATGGCTGATATCCTTTTTCTTCAATCCGGTAACAGGCGTGAGGTCAAACTCTGCCATTTTCGTTTTGAAATTCAGGTTCGGGAAAATAAGCCCATGCTGCATGGCCAAAATGGAAAATACAGCTTCAATGCCGGCCGCTGCTGCTAATGTGTGTCCTGTAAATGCCTTTGTAGAGCTGAATTCAGGGACATTGTTTTCTCCGAAAATCCTGATCATGGCAATTCCTTCGGATAAATCATTATTAGGAGTAGCCGTACCATGAACGTTGATATAGTCTATATCTTCCTTTGCCAGACCGGAGATCTTCAAAGCTTGCTGCATGGCTAGAAAAGCGCCCTGTCCGTTTTCTGAGGATGCTGTCTGATGATGGGCATCATTGGCATTTCCATAGCCTGCAAGATAAGCCAGAACAGGTTTGTTTTCCTTTTTTACCACTTCTTCAGATTCAAGAACTAAAAAAGCAGCAGCTTCGCCCAGGTTCAATCCTTTTCTGTCATTATCAAAAGGGGTATTGTAAGAGTCTGTAAGGATCATCAGGGTATTGAATCCGTTCAGGGTAAACTTTGAAAGAGAATCTGTTCCTCCCACAATCACACGGTCAAGAATACCGTTTTTGATCAGTTTGGCTCCCATCATAATTGCATTGGCTGCAGACGAGCAGGCTGTGCTGATGGTAGAAACCATTCCTCTCAATCCCAGATGGGCGGCAATTTCCAAAGAGGAATTACCGGCATCATGAGCGTCAATATATTTTTGCTTTTCAGGAAAGTTTTCGTAGGAATAGAAATATTTTTCAGTAATATCCATTCCTCCCACGCTGGTAGAAGAGATCAGGCCGGTTCTGTACCTGTTGATATCTGAAATTCCGGCACTTTCTACAGCTTCTTTTGCGGCAACCATTCCCAATAGAGATGTTCTCGTCACATTATTGTCTTCAGCAAGCTGAAGCTTTTGCACAAGCTCTTCATTGGTTAGCTTTATTTCACCCGTTTTAATGGCTCCGGCATGGCGGGTTTCAAACATCTGAATATCTGAAATTCCGTGCTTACCGGATTGTAATGAAATAAAATTTTCCTCCACATTGTTTCCGATGGAGGAAATGATGCCCATTCCTGTTATGGCAATTTTCTGACTCATGGTATTCGGTAATCCAACAGGGTGTCAGTCTGGCAATTGATTTATTATCAATATGTTGATACGCCGTTGGATCGTTTAATTTTATTTTGTTCTGTTGTCTTCGATGAATTTAGCCATAGTGTCGATAGACTGGAAGATTTCCTTTCCTTTTTTAGGATCGGCTAATTTTATTCCGTAGTCTTTATCAAGAAGAACGATAAGCTCCAATGCATCGATAGAATCAAGTCCTAATCCACCACCAAATAATGGGTCAGTATCTTTGATCTCTTCTACAGAAACATCTTCAAGATTAAGTACTTCAATAATTTTGTGTTTCAATTCTGTTTTTAAGTTTTCCATAAAAAGTTTTAATTTAACAATGTACCAATCTGACAGTTTGCCAATGTGTTAATGATTTTCATTGTTACATTTCCAGATTGCTCTATTTTTATAAGGTTAGCAAATATACAAAAGCTTTATAATTTTCCTGATATAATTCAACCCAGCCACACAATACTTTATCTGCTTTCCCGGACTGAAGGAGCTGCCCGGAATAATCGTTTAAAAATTTTTCATCAAATTCGTCCAGAACGAAAAAAGCATTTTCCGTCTGCATTTTGTGTCTGATGCTGATTTCCCCTACACAGATATTGGGTAAAGTGTAAACAAACACGGCCGGACTTGGAAAATAATTTTCCTGATCATTGATGCTTTCCTGGTATTTAAAATCAGTATCTAGACTTGATGACCTGTTGGCAAAAACCACTGCTGTCCTGCTGTGATCTTCATTATTCAGAAGGGGCTCTGCTGCAAGAAAGGCCAGTTTACTCAAAGCATCCATCTTGTGGAATTTCGGATAGCTGAGCTCCAAATGTTTATAGGCTTCTTTCGCAAACTCCTGGAAGGTTTCGCTCTGGCTTTCAAAAACAACATTACCGTTGACGGTTATTTTTGAATGTTCTATGGTGCAGGTTTTCGTTTTCTTCATCATGCTCATTTTTAACATTTTTCCAGCACTATTGCCGCATTACACCCTCCAAAACCTGATGCCGTTTTCAAAATATATCTGATGGTGGCAGGCTGATTTTCTTTAATGATATTCAAAGGCTGGGATACGCCGTTTTCCTCAAAGTTCTTTGATGGAATTAAGGTTCCATGAAGTGCACTTTCCATGGAGATAATGCTTTCCAGCAGACCTGAAGCGCCAAGGCAATGTCCGTAATAACCTTTCATACTGTTCAGAGGGACATGTTGCAGCTCCATTCTGTTGAAAGCAATGGCTTCCATTTCGTCATTATATAAAGTAGCCGTTCCGTGGGCTGAGATAAAATCAATCTGTTCCGGAGAAACCTGAGCCTCTGTCATGGCATTTCTGATGCTTCCGTATAAGCCGTCTCCGGTTCTTGAAGGGCCTGAGATATGGTTAGCATCATTGATTGCAGAATCTCCCAGTACCTTGAATCTGAATTTCCCGTTTTGTGAGGTACTTTCTTCAGCAGTCACGTAAACTGCTGCGGCAGCTTCCCCGATATTAATTCCATCCCTGTTTTTATCGTAAGGTTGGCAGGGCCCTGAACCTATAGCCTGGAATGAATTGAATCCTGAGATGACAAATTCAGAAAGCTCATCGCCGGCAATCACAAAGGCATCCTTATATCTTCCTGCCTGGATCATATTCTTGGCAACAGCAATAGCCATAACGCCGGATACACAGGCATTGGAAATCACGATAGGTTTTGTTTTAAATCCGAAAAAATCAGCTGTTTTCTGTGCTAATGCTGAAAGATAAACCCCGTCCGGTAATCCGGTCTGGTTTTTTAACAAGCTGATATTTCCTTTTGTTGTGGAAAGGATTAAAGCTGTGTCTTCTTTTATAGCATGTTTTTCAATCAGCGGTTTTAAGCTTACAAAAAGCATCTTTTCAAGCCTTGTGGTGTTTGGACCGGTATGAGCCCCAAACAAGCTGTTGAATTCCTGATCAAGTTTTTCAGTGCTGATCATAGACGCATAAAAAGGATCCTGATTATCTATGATCTGATGTAAAGCAACTCCTGAATGTCCTTCTAACAGGGCCTTCCAGTTTGTCTCTACATTGAATCCCAGGGGTGTTACACAATTGTAGTCTGTGATGTAGATTTGCTTTTTCATGATAATCCCATTTTATCTTTCCAGGTTTGAAAAAATTCCGGATTGTACAGGCATAAGCTTCCGTTGCTGTCCAGAAATACCTGAATGGTTTCCCCGCTGCACACCAATTGATCTTCTTTGTTGAAAAGCTCGTATTTATAGATAAGCTTGGCTGAAACGGAGTTCACGAAAGTAGTAACGATCCTGAAGGTTTCACCGTACTTTAAAGGAAGAAAATGTTCACAGGTGCTCTTCACGATCGGAGTTACATATCCTGCATTCTGAATATCGAGATAAGTAAGACCATGCTGACGTCCGAAAGCCTCTCTGCCGTCTTCAAAATAAACGATGTAATGGCCATGCCATACAATTCCCAATGGATCTGTTTCATTGAAACGTACTCTTACTTCCTCGGTACAGGTTAATAATATATTTTCGTTAGACTGCATTTTGTTTCTTTTCGTAAAAAATAGAAATGGCTACGGTAGCTATATAAAATAAAAACAGGAATACCAGTTCTTTAGCGATACCTCCAATCCCGCTGTTTCTTAAAATAATATCGTAATAGGCATTCAGTCCCCAGTTCATGGGAGAGAACTTTGCTATGGTCTGCATGAATTCAGGCATTAAGAATACCGGAACCCAGATTCCCCCGATAGCAGCCAAAACCACTACGGAAGTAGCTCCGAATGGTGCCGACTGTTCCTGGGTATCTGCAATAGTCCCCAGCAATACCCCAAATCCGATGGCTGCAAGACCCGCAAATAAAGTTACTGTGATGAGCTGAACCATTTTTCCGGATACGTCAAATGCCGGAAGATCCATATAAGGGAAAAGGTAAATCCCTACGGCTACCATCAGTAAAAACTGAATGATGCAGATGATAAGATAGGTAAATGTTTTTCCTAAAATGTGCACAAAATAAGGGGTAGGGCTGATTCTTGCCCTTACACTGGTACCCTGGCTTTTTTCTTTAACAAGATTAATGGACAACGGCACTACGATGAAGAAGATCGCAAAAAGCGTCCATGCAGGAACATTATGCTGAACGGAATTCGGCATGGTATCCATTTCTCCTTTTTTGGGAGTGATCTCTTTAAAGCTGATCAGGTTTTTATTTTCATCAAGATTTTCTGTTGTCCCCAGCTGATCCTGGAATGCCTTGTAGATCTTTTTATTTTCGATCTCAAAGACCATTTTGTTGACCGAGTTCATCACAGAGTTTTTGAATCCTGCATTGGTAGCCGGGTCAAAGTATAAATGGATCTCCCTGGCTTTTGGAGGCTGTATTTTTGTTTTGGCAGAATCACCTTCCAACCCGAATGAACTGACAATCGTCTGAACTTTGGAATCGATATTGGCATTTAAATCCCTGGTTAAATTTTCGGGAATCACGATGGCCATCTGATAATCTCCGGAAAATACTGCATCCTGGGCTGACTTCTCATTGTAATTGGTCAGCAGCTGGAAGGTCTTGCTGTTTTCCAGCTCTCCTTTTATATTTTTTGAAACCTCAGATTTATCATTATCAATAAAAATGATCGGGATTTTTGATCCTTCAAGATTTTTGAAGGTAGAATCCTGGATCAGGGTAATGGTAACGATCAGAAGCAGCGGCATAACGAAGATGATCACAATTCCGCCGATATCCCTCTTCAGAAGAAGAATTTCTTTAATAAAACTTCTCCACAGTTTATACAACAACATCTCTTAATTCTTTTCCGGTTAATGAAATGAAAACATCTTCAAGGTTTTCCGCATTGGCAATTTGTGCAACAAGCTCTTCGGGAGTTCCTACAGCATGAATTTTTCCATGATCAATGATGGCGATTTTCGTACAGAACTCTTCTGCTTCCGAAAGGTGATGGGAAGTATAAATGATGCAGGTTCCTTGCTTATTCAAATCCAATAAATAGTCTATAATTGCTTTTTTGGACTGTACGTCAACTCCCACAGTTGGCTCATCCAGAAACAGAACTTTAGGATTGTGAAGGGTTCCGGCAATAAGGTTGCAACGGCGCTTCATTCCTCCTGAAAACTGGCCTACCTGCTTGTCGGCAAACTTTGACAATCCCATGATCTCCAGAGATTCGTCGATCGCTTTTTTAAGCCGGTTATGCTTCAGGCCATACAGGCTTCCGAAGAACATTAAGTTCTCCTTTGCCGTAAGCGTAGGATAAAGGGCATATTCCTGTGGAACAATACCGATGATCTGTCTTATCTTAAAGCCATCTTTCTGCGGAGATAAACCATTGATGGTAAACTGCCCCGAAGTAGGCTTTATTAATCCCGAAAGCATAGAGATCAAAGTAGTTTTCCCGGCTCCGTTAGGACCAAGAATCCCATAGATCTCATTTTTTCCGATATTCAAAGAGATATCGTTTACCGAAAAATCTTCAGCGTTTTTGTATTTCTTATATAGATTTTTGATCTCAATCATATTCTCCGCCATATCAGATCGCTTTTCTCAGTTTTTTATAGAAAGCTTCTTCAAGATCTGCAATATGCAGCATCGTTTTTGAAAGTTCGTTATAGATATTGCTCTTGGAATTCCTGTTTTTGTAAACACGGGCTATATCTACGGCAAAATCTCTCCAAAGATCACCAATAGAGGTAATTTCTTTTGACAATTCTTTTAATTCGTCATTTTTAAGGATCACTGATGCTTCCTGAAGAAAGGCACCATAGATAAACCTGAAACCGCCACCGCCTGTTCCGATTTCCTCCTGCATTCTGATCAGCTGTCCCAGATAGTGATTGGTAACTTTTGTTCCTTTTTTTTCAGCCCATTTCGGAATACTCTTCGCTACCCATCGCATTGCTTTTACCCCGATAAGCGGTACCGGAGCCAGCATATTTTTACAGGTATCTTTAATTCCTTTTTTAATGGCTTCTTCCAGATGAATGTGTTCAGGAATATATACAGGATAGTACATATGTCCTTTAGGTGGTAGAGCCCCTTTGGCATATCTTACTTTTTCCAGTTCAGCCTCAGTAAGGGAAGTGGTATAATCCATCACCGGATCACTGATCAGGAATTTTCCGTCTTCTTTTCCATATACTACAAGGTTATGGGCATTGAAGTGGAATTTATATTCTTCAGGAAAATAGGTAAGGTTGAAAACTCCCACCTGAAGTCCTGTAGGGATATTTTGTTCCAGATTTCTTTCGAGGGCTTTCTGCGCCTCCTGAGGATTGGAGAATTTTTCTCTTTTAATTTTAATTCCTAATCTTTTGGCTGCCTTACTGAAGATAGCTCCCGGCATCGGTCGGTAGCTAAAGCCCGGAGCGAAATTCACCTTCAAAAAAGGAAGGTAGACGAAAAACAGTCCGGAGCCGATCCCGAAGATCATAGGTTCACTCAGTTTCAGTCCTTTATTAAGCAGTAGATTAGAAGCAACACCGTTTTCGCAATGCGCAGTCTGATGGTGTTCAAAGTTTAATTTCATTTGCAGCTTTATCTTTTTCACCGGTCAAATGGGTTCAGCATAGCGGGTATGCCTTCTTCATTTATTTTCCGTCGAAGTTCTTCAATTCATCCACTGAAATACCGAATGCATCGGCATATTTTTTCAGTGCAGTTTCGCTTAGTGTTTTAAATACTTTGGGTTTAAAGTGTCTCTTTACCCTCCATTGCCACATTCCTACATAAGAGGCCAGGACCCCCAGGTCCATTTTATTCACTTCCATAAAATAAGCGATAGGGCTTACCTTATTCCGGGCAACGTTTTGTTTCGCTTCCTCAATTCTTTCATGAATGAGTTCCATAGATTCATCCAACGCTGCTTTCTTAGCATCCCAGCCAGTGCTGTTGGCTGTTGTATAGTTGTCGTTTTCGTCCGTTACATACAAAACTTCAGTTATGTTGGCGGATTTCAGATTGCTTTCGTCTTGAGGAAGGTCTTGTTTTTTCATCTAAATAATGTTTAATTTTTTTAGATTCCAGATGAAAAATAGTTCACCTGTTTTGATTTATAATCAGGTGGCTAAAATAGTGAAAATACATTATATGTAAATCATAGGGTATGTGAAGTGGCTATTGCGGTGAGAAAGAGGCTGTATAAAAGATTTATTCAGGGTTTTTGGTTCGGGTACAATATCTTGTTTTATCATTCTGAAAGTCCGGAAAAGTGATGGTGGGATGAAATTTTGTTTTCAATATATTCTTTTAAGGCGAATATTATTTATTGAATTCCTTTTTCCTGTTTAACTAATTTGAATGGAAAGTATCTTAAGAAATGCACTCCAGGTTTACTGTTGATACTTGTCATGCGGTATGCTGTAACAAGTAAAGGGTATGATAAGACTAATGGTGCAGGAAATTTGATACAATAACTAACAAATAACAACTATGAAGAAGTTTTTTATTTCTGTTTCGCTTTTCTGTATGCTAAGCGCAATGGCACAGAAATTCGAGACCCAAAAGCTGACCGATGCCCAGGGCTATACTTATGAAACGGTAAAGAATGATCTGGCGGGTGTAAGAGTATACACGCTGAAGAACGGATTAAAGGTTTATCTTGCGAAGAATGAAGATGCTCCGAGAATTCAGACGTATATTCCCGTAAGAACAGGATCAAATAATGACCCAAGTGACAATACGGGGTTAGCACACTACCTTGAACATATGGTGTTCAAAGGAACTTCCCATCTGGGAACTCAGGACTGGGCTAAAGAAAAAGTTCTGTTGCAGCAGATATCTGATCTTTACGAACAGCATAAAGCAGAAAAAGACCCGGCAAAAAAGAAAGAACTTTACAAAAAGATCGATGAGGTTTCTCAGGAAGCTTCCAAATATGCGATCGCCAATGAATATGACAAAGCGATTTCCTCATTGGGAGCTACCGGAACAAATGCCCACACATGGCTGGATGAAACGGTATATAAAAATAACATCCCTTCCAATGAGCTTGAAAAATGGCTTAGAGTAGAAAAGGAACGTTTTTCAGAATTGGTACTGCGTCTTTTCCATACGGAGCTGGAAGCGGTATATGAAGAATACAACAGGGCTCAGGATAATGACGGACGTCTTGTCAACTATGCTTTGATGGAAGCTCTTTTCCCAAAACATCCTAATGGCCAGCAAACCACAATCGGTACTTCCGAGCACCTGAAGAGCCCTTCAATGGTGGCGATCCACAAATATTTTGATACTTATTATGTGCCTAATAACATGGCGGTAGTTTTGGTGGGTGACCTGGATTTTGATAAAACTATAAAATTAGTTGATCAGTATTTCGGAGGATTTAAATATAAAGAACTTCCAATGAAAAAAATGGTGACGGAAGAGCCCATGACAGGTATTGTTTCCAGAACGGTAAAAAGCCCGTCTACTCCGAGGATGACCATTGCATGGAGAACAGATTCTTATGGAACCCAGGAAGCAAGACTGGCAGATGTAGTGGCTGAAATTCTTAGTAACAGAGGTGATGCGGGATTAATTGACCTTAATATTAATCAGAAGCAGAAGACGCTTGGCGCAGGAGCTTATGAATCGCCATTCAAAATGTACGGTTCATTTTCTTTGGTAGTAACTCCTAAAGAAGGACAAAGCTTTGATGACGCTAAAAAGCTCCTGATGGATCAGATAGACCTTGTGAAAAAAGGACAATTCCCGGACTGGATGCTGAAAGCGATCGTTAATGATAAAAAGGTTCAGCGCATGAAAGGCTATGAAACTGCTGACGGGCTTGCAACGGAGCTTTATGATTCTTACATCAAAGGAAGAACATGGGAACAGGAGCTTGATGAGATCAACCAGTACGAAAAAATCACGAAAGCTGATGTTGTAAAGTTTGCCAATAATTTCTTTAAAGATAATTATGTAGTAGTTTATAAAGAAAAAGGAGTGAATGACAAGCTGGTGCGTGTGGAAAACCCGGGAATCACTCCGATCAAACTGAACAGAGAAGCTCAGTCTCCTTTCCTTAAGGATATCTTAAATACTAAGGTAGCAGAAAGTAAGCCTGAGTTTATTGATTATAAAACGGCGATTCAGACTTCACAGATCAAAGACAAGACCGTAAGTTTTGTAAAAAATAAATACAACGAAATTGCCCAGGTAAGCTATATTTTCCCTTTCGGAACAGATAATGATAAAGAGCTTTCTGTAGCAGGAACAGTCTTTGAATATCTTGGAACAGATAAGTACACTCCTGAACAGTTGAAAGAAGAGTTTTATAAGCTAGGAATTACTTATAGTGTAAGAACCTCCAATGATCAGATGGTGATCACATTAAGCGGCCTTGAAAGCAATATGAAGAAAGGAGTAGAGCTTATGAATCACTGGATGACCAATGTAAAAGCTGATAAGGCAATTTACGCACAGACAGTGAAGACCATTCTGGAATCAAGAGCTGCAATGAAGAAAGACAAAGTGAGAATCATGGCTGCCCTTTCGAATTATGCCAAATACGGTAAAGATTCGAGAATGACAGATATTGTTTCCAAAGAACGTCTTGAGAGCATTGATGTGAACGAACTGATTAAAAAGATGAAAACGCTGAACCAGTATCCTTATCAGGTATTCCTTTACGGTCAGGATCAGTCCGGACTGGAAAAAGCGGTGAAACCTTATATTGCCAATACAAGTCTTCATCCTGCAAAAGCGAAGGAATATCCGGAACCGGCTACCACAGGTAAGGTCTATTTTACCAACTATGATATGGTACAGACAGAAATGGCCAAAGTAGCCAAAGGAAGTACTGTAAATCTTGGTAACTTTGGAAAAGCCAATGTATTCAACGAGTATTTCGGTAGAGGATTATCTTCAATTGTTTTCCAGGAGATCAGAGAAAGTAAATCATTAGCTTATACAGCTTATGTTTCTTATGCCAATGCTTCAGAAAAGGGACATGCGAATTATATCACCAACTACATCGGAACGCAGGCAAACAAACTTCCTCTGGCGGTTAACGCAATGAATGACCTTATGGTATCATTACCACAGATTCCTGCCCAGTTTGAAAATGCAAAAGGGTCTGCACTGAAGCAGATCGCTTCCAACAGGATCAACAGAACGAATATTTTCTTCAGCCAGCTGGGATTGAAAAAACTTGGGGTAGATTATGACATCAGAAAGGATATCTATGCTGAAATCCAGGGGCTGACATTACCACAGCTAACAGGATTCTACAATACAGAAGTGAAACCGGTACAATACAATACGGCAATCATCGGTAAGAAAGAAAACCTGAAAATGGAATCTATCAATAAAATGGGCGAATTCCAGGAAGTGTCTCTTGAAGAGATTTTCGGATTCTAATTTTTTAGTTCAGATACTTATAAAAGTGGAGCAGCAATGTTCCACTTTTTTTGTTTAAAACATTTTTCTTTAAATACAGTTGTTCCACGGAATCGGAAAATGTTTCACGTGAAATAAATCATTCATTAATGAAATTGGTGTGTATTTATAGTTCTGTATTTCAGTCGTTTGTAAGATTTTAATTATGAGAAATGATGGAGGATATCCGGTTTTATAAAACAAATATAATAGTTTATTCAGTAGGAGCAAGGCTTTAGCATAACAAACCTGTAAAATCACTATTTCGGGTAATTTTCCTGCATGCGTTGACAGTGTAAATTTGTTATAAACTAAAGCATTATGAGATCTAAGGGGTCTCAAAATATCTGATCAACCGAAAAACAATTAATCATTAAAAACTAGAAATCATGTATTACAAAGTAAAAAAGGGCGATACGCTCGGCAAAATTGCCAAGGCACATAAAGTACCGGTAGAATTGATTCTTGCACATAACCAGACCATTATTAATCCTGATGTAATTTTTGAAGGCCAGTTAATTAATATTCCGAATATTGAAGATATTCCGGTGAAGAAATTCCAGTTTGCCAGACAGCTTACTCCTCAGGATATTGTGAATAAAGCGAGATCCGTAATAGGAAAAAGAATTGTCTATAAATTGGGAGCAGGCGGAATGGATGAAAAATACGCTCTTCCTACAAGGGATGGAGCTTGTGACTGCAGCGGCTTTGTCTGTTGGGTACTTGGATTATCCAGAAAAACGAAAATTCCTTTTTATCAGCCGGGCGGGTGGATCTATACAGATTCTATGGTGGAAGATATCAATCGCAATGCGGGTATTTTCGACAGGCTTACAGTTCCTGAAGTGGGATGTATTGTGGTGTATGGCGCCGGCAAAAAAATCGGGCATGTAGGAATCGTTTCGGAAGTTGAAAATGGAAAAATGAAAAAAGTGATTCATTGCAGCTCCGGAAACTATGCTTCATTCAGGGATGCCATTCAGGAAACCTCACCGAAAGTTTTCGAACGGGCAGATGCGTTGTGGGGCAGATTTGTAGGATAGGAAAGAATGCGTGTCAAAATAAAAGACTGTCTCCTGCATTTGATATTCAAATATAAGAGACAGTCTTATGGTGTTTTGTATATGTTTTATTATGATTGTACTTCCTGAATAAACAGGTTGATTTCTGCCCTGATCAACAATTCATCCTCATTGAAGGTTTCACAGAATATATGGCAGATGTTTTCAAACTGGGAAATGAGTGATGCCTTTGATATGATCTTGTCATTCACTTTGGGAAGGGCGAAAACTTCAATTTTCTTGATATTGGTAATAAAACCGATCACTTTCGTATCAGCTTCAGGGTTTTCAAAGAAACTTTGTCCGAGGATGGATGAACAGGTTTGAGCCAGGTTCTCAATTAGGCCGGCTTCAACAAATTCATTGTTGTGTACAAAGATATTATCTTCTTTTATTTCAAAGGAAGTAACTACTTTTTCCTTGGTCAGCTCCAGGATGTAGTCTGCCATGAGCATCGGTTCACGATGAGGTAAAAAGTTATGTATATTGATGATGTTTTCTTCCCTGATTTCCATTTCTTCCAGTTATTTTACGGCAGTTTTCATTTGTGATTTTGCAATCACTTTGTCATTCAGTCTGGTAACAATGTCTACCAGTGTTACGCCCATTACTTCATTAAGGATCGTGACCTCGGATTTTAGCTGATCACCTGTTTCCGGCAATATTTCAGCTTCAAAAGATTTGATGGCCCCGATGTATCCTGTAGGGGCATCTTTTCCCAGCAGATAGTATTTATATCCGGTATGAAGTGCCACGCTCTGTGCCTGATGTTCGATTAATCCTGAAGCCTGAAAAACTCCATCCTGAACAAACAGGTTGTCTTCTCTGATCTCAAATCCTGAAACGAGATGATTCTCTGAATACTCAGACAATTCGTGTACCATTACAAAAGGTGCCCTTTGCGGAATGAGGCTTTGTACAAAATCCGGATCGGATGTCGGCAGTCTGTTTTCCATTAGCACACTGTTAATAAAGCACAGGAATAAGCGAATCTTCCACTTTCAGGTACGCAAAGAAGTACTTTTTCTCCTTTTTTCAGAGTTCCTGAATTCATTAATTCTTCCAATGCGATAAAGATGGAACCTGCCCCGATATTTCCGACATCAGAAAGGTTGTAGAACCATTTTTCTGCAGGGAAATCCATTCCCTTTTTAGCAAATTCGTCTTTCAGACCTTCCTTAAAATAACCTGAAGAGATATGAGCCAATACATGGTCAATTTTTTCAGGATCTAAATGATGTTTGTCAAAAGAAGCTCTTAAACTCTCGGCTCCTTTTACTAAGATATATTTGTCCAGGATTTTGGTATCCTGTTTAATGGCAAAGATAGATTGCTTCAGCCACTCGTCTGAAGGGTAATCTGCCCATGATTTAAGGCTTCCGTCTTCCTGCTTGTCACATCCTGCATACATACATGCCTCGATTTCGTGTGCATAAGAATAGAAATCAATAAATTCTATTTTCAGAGAGGTACTGTTTTCCCTTGGTTTATTTTCCAGTAAAAAAGAACCTGCTCCATCAGAAAGCATCCATCTCAGGAATTCTCTTTTGAATGCAATGATGGGCCTTTCTTCCAATAGTATTAAATTTTCAGCTTCATGGTTGAATTTATCTGCAGTCATCCATGCAGACATTCTTTCAGAACCGGCGCATACTGCATTTTCCTGTACTCCTGCTTTTACAGAAAGGAAACCGTAGTTCAATGCATTCATTCCGGAGTTGCAGAGACCTGTAGCAGTATTGATTTCAATAGATTTACCTATATTCAGTTCCCCGTGAACCATAGAAGCGTGTGACGGCTGTATCTGGTCCGGAGAAGTAGTTCCTACGGATAATAATTTCATATCTTCCTTTTTGAAATTCTCATCAAAAAGTCCTTCGATCGCTTTTGCTGTAAGCTGTGCATTGGTATGCGTAGGGTTTCCTTCTTTATCTAAAGCGTAATATCTTGTAGTAATTTTATTGTTTCTTAAAATAAGCGATTTTGCTTTAGAAGGTGCGTCATTGATAAGCCCAAGATAAGTCTCCATTTCATCATTAGATACCGGCTCATTGGGTAAATATTTTGAAGCCTTTGTTATAAATACGTCGTACATTCTATTTTAAATTAATTCCTTGTAAATATCTTTTTTGTTTTTGTCTTTTAAACCAAAATATAGGGGTTGTGAGAAGGTGTAATACTAACACGACAGGTGAGATGATCCATATCGCAGCCATCAAATATACCTTAAAGAATTTTATCAGCAATGGACGTTTCTCTTTTTTCTTGATAATCAGATTAGACCATACCGTAAAAATCTTGTTTCCTACCTTTTCTACACGTACTAAAAACGGCCGGATTTCAATGGCTCCGTTTTTTACAAGCTCCGGCTGTAAACTTTCCAGGGTGTTGTTTTTTAAATGACTCTCAATAATCTTGCCGTACTTTACCGAACCTGCAATTTCTTCATCCGAAACTCCTGCAGCAGGAAGTAAGCCGGATTTTTCTTTCTGTCCTGTGGTCAGCCAGCGTAGAATGGTCAGTACACTGGTATAATTGTCATGTCTGTCTACCAATGCAATATTTCCTACAAGTTGAGCTTTCAGGTCTCTTAGGTATATTTTCAGTTTCTCCTGGGAAAGCATCCACATATTACGGGTTCCGGAGATGGTAACTACAGGAGTGTCTTTAAGGATGCTCTCTGCATAGCCACTTTTCAGGAATGAAATGATCGGGATTGATGGGGTAAGGTACCACACCTGATATCCGAACAGGATGAGATCGTATTTTTTATTCAGTATCCCGTCCGAAGGAGGGAAGATCTCTTTCGGGATCTGAAGATAAGATTCCGGGAAGGTATTGAAAAAGACATCCTCCGGCCACGGATAAGGAAAATCTTCTTTCAGCTTAATATTATAATAGGTAACGTCATATGCCTCCTTCTGGGCTTCAAAAGGACCGGCAATATTTCTCACGATATCCTCAAGTTGCCCGGTTTGTGAATAATATATGACAAGTATATTTTTCTTCATTAGTTTTCTTTAGCGTTTACAAAAATATGTTTTTCATATTTATTATTTAGTTTTAAATACTTTTATAGATTCAGAACTAAATTCTAATGTATAATTTTCACTTTCAGACAAGGTGTTTGTGGTATTTACAAAAATGATGGTTTCCGGAAGTTCCTGAATTGTACTGACCGTAAATGTATCATCCGAAACCAGAAGTACATCAATATTCTTGTTGATTTCAGACAGTTCTTCTATATAATGTATCTTTCTTCTTTTAACAAGATAATTGTGTGCTGCCGTTACCCGTTTGTCATCATTTTTAATCAGAGAAAAAATTCTTCTGCCTGCCTGATATAAAGTCAGTAAAACATCTTTCTGGCCATAGTCATCTGCAATGTGAAGAATAGTGGCGTCATTTGAAATATGTTTATTCAGTTCAAAATAGACCGATTTGTTAGCGTTGAAGTCTTTCTTTACTTCTTTCACCACGTCTGTGTCTTTATACAGAAAGCTCAGGAATAACATTTTCTTAAAATAATTCTCATCCTCAATTTCTTTTCTCAGCTGAGCAAATTCCTCCCTATAATATGCGTTGATCTTCTTCGTTCTCTCAGAATAGTTTTTACCGAAGCTCATATCCTCCCTGCTGATTCTGTTCCCTACTTTTACAGTAATGCTTCCGTCATAGATAATGAAATCCCCTTTCGGCAATACCTCAGAGTTCCCGTGAATATAAAGTGGCAGAACGTCCAGATTAAATTGCTCGGCAAGATAAAATGCTCCTTTATGAAATCTTTTGACATCATTGGTATAAGAACGCTCTGCTTCAGGGAATACAACAAGAGAATAGCCCTGGTCAATTTTTTCTTTCAATTTCTCCATCCCGTTTTCAATTCCCTGAGAAACCGGATAAAAACCAAGTGCCCTTACCAGTTTTCCGAAGACAGGGGACTGGTACACCCAGTCATTGACCAGGTAAATGATCTTATGGGTAGCCATTGCAATGGCAAGTGTATCCAGAAAAGAAGTATGATTGGCGATAATAACGGCAGGCTTGCTGAAATCTTCAGCCGTATTTCTGATCACCCTTTTTCTGACAAAAGGATTTGAATACAATACGGATGTTAAAAACCTGGCGAGAATCAATTTTATAATATCTAAGGTTCTTCCTTTGGTATTTTTAATGAATAGGCTTCCGAATGCGGAAAATATCATCCCGCCCAGTCCGTAATACAGAAATGAGAATACGGCGCTTAAAAAAAGTCTCAACGTAATCGGGGATAGCCCTTTTTTTGCCCGGTTGGTAATGAAAAATCTGAACCAGAACGGGTAAAGGGTAGAAGTAATAACGATCACGGAGAACATCCCGATCAGGGCTACCAAAGCCAGGGAATGTAAAGCTGGGTGTTTGGCAAAAATCAATGATCCGATGGAAAGAATGGTGGTGAAAACGGCAAGAATGATTGAAATCCTGTAAGTAGGAAGCTCATTTTTCCCGGTAGTATGCTCTTTCTGCATTGCCTGAGTCAGGAAAATACTGAAATCATCTCCCACGCCAAAAACCAAGGTACATACTACCGTACTGAAGATATTGAGCTCCAGTCCCAGGAAATAAAGAATTCCGGCAGTCACCACGCCCGTCAGAACGATAGGGAACATGGTCAATATTGTCAGTTCAAAATTTCTGAAGAAGACAATAATCGTTAAGATAATAGCTAAAAGAGAATAATTGATCAGTGTATTGAAGTCTCTTTTCAATAGGCCAAGGAAGTTCTCATTCATCTGCTGGCGGTCAATAGCCAGGGCATCATGTTTCTTCTCAATATCTTTAATGAAGGCATCTCTTTTGGTTTCATCTACCTTTACCACATTCGAAACGGTATAGAATCCGTTTTCGTTGCTCATAAACTCAGAGATCTGAAGAGCTTTTACCTTTTCGTAATCTTTCAGGCTTAAAGTAGTATAGTTTTTATTTAAAACCTGATTAAAATTGTCAAAAGCAGAACTGTTGAAGCCCAATTTATTTCCATTGCCAATCAGTTCGGAAATGGTTTCGTTCTTTTTGTTGCCGTTCCAGAAGTTGTTCCATTCTTCAATTTTCTTTTGCTGATCCTTTTCAGACAGAACAACGCTTCCGATAGAATTATAACTTAAGATCTTACCTTGCTTTTTCTCTTTTTCAAGAAAGCTGCTCAGCTCAGAATTACGGGCTAATGCTTCCTCTTCCGAATTTCCGTAAGAGATAGTATAAATAGACTTTGAGGTGATGTCCGAAAGCTTCTGAAGTTTCGCTTCACTGATCTTTAATTCTTTCGGAATATAGTTCAGATCACCGATATCTTCATTGAATCCCACATGCCTGAACCCAAAAAGACAAGCCAGAATGATAACAGAACAGCCGATAATCAGCGGTTTGTTTTTTTCATACGGATACGATCCGATTTTATCGATGAAGTTGGTATTGAGATTTTCTCCTTTTTCTTTAGGCTTATACAATTGAGGAACAATAATCAGGGCGGTAAAGGAAGATAGAATTACTGTGATTGCTGCAAAAAGTCCCAGATCTTTCAAAGCTTCAGAGCGTACAAAGACAAGACAAAGAAAAGAAACTGCAGTGGTTGCGCTACTCAGGATGATAGGCTGGGTAATTTCTTTGTAAAGTTCTTCAATATTGTTATTGTGCTTATAATGCGTCAGAATATGCAGGGCATAATCTATCGTAATCCCGATCAGAATGGCGCCCACACTTAAAGAGATGGCAGAAATTTTATCTTTAATGAAATATAAGACCAGCAGGGCAAGCAATACGGAAAATACTGTAGGTAAGAAAACAATGATTGGGGTAAAAAAGTTTCTGAAATAATAAATCAGAAGCACCAGAAGCACCGTCATGGAAATTACAACGGTATTCTGGATGTCCTTCTTGATTTGCTGGGCATTGGCTACTGCAATGACCGGAGAACCAAAATAGCTGATTTCCGTTTTTCCTTTAAACTGTTTGTTGAGACTGTCTTTGATAATGTTGAGCTGATCTACAAAAAACTCGTTGGCCTTTGTATCATTGCTTTTGTTTTTCGGATCAATGAAAAGCAGAAGATTTTTTCCGTCTTTGGTTACAATGTAGCTGTCTTCCAGTTTAAAATCCTTGCTGATATTTAATGCATTCAACTTCCTGATGCCGAGAAAAGTAAGTCCCAAAGGATCTTTTTTGATGAATTCCTTGGTGACAAGACTTGTAGGGGAGGCCAGTGAGATATAATTGTTCTCCACCTGGCGGGCAATGCTGTCTTTCCGGATCTTCCGGTCTATCTCTCTGTAATCTTCGGTATTTAGAAACAGGGGTAAGTTCTGGCTGACAAAATCAAATGTTTCCGAGATCTCATCATCATTTACCTTTCCCTGAACAGAACTTATATATTTTTGTAAAGGTTCTGTTTTCTGTAAAAAAGTATCGGCTGTTTCAGAGAGCTGGAAGCTGTCTTCATTAGATTTGTTTTCTATAATGACAATGATCTTGTCTGAAAAATTAAGCTGCTTAAGAACTTTCGCCGTAAGATCTGATTTTTCATTTTTAGGAATGATCTGATTGATATCTTCCTCAAAATTGATTTTGGAAGCAAAGAAAACACATAATGTGGCAATTCCCAGTGCTGTAAACACAGAGAGAACTTTATTTTTGGAAATCAGATAATATAAAAATATAAAAAAGCGATGCATTGCATTTGGATCAAGTCTGCAAATTTAAATTTTTAAGAATTAGTGCAAAATACTTAGACCATAAGTTTTGGCTGAAAATCAATAAAATATTCTAGGAAGAATGAAAAAAAATTCTACTTTTGCAAAAGTTCCCCTTTAATAAAATGTATTTTAAACCACAATTATTATTAAGAAAATAAGAATCTGTTTTAGATATGTTGAAAAGAAATGATGAAAAAATAAACGGATTTCTATTTGTAATAGTGCTTCCGTTTCTCCTGTTTGCCATGTCCTATTACGGGTTCGAATCCTCCTATACAAGATTAAAAACCTCAGAGAAAACACCGGACTTCCTGTTTTCGTCCGTATATGCTTACAGAGTGATTCCCAACTACCTCAGTGTACAGATGACAGATCTGATGTACGGTCTGATCAACGGACCCCTGGCTTTTTTTAAAGATTTTTTATCCAAGAACGGAACCCCTTTTTATCATGGGCTCTTCGTGATGAACAGCGTGTTTTTTATAGGATGTTCATTGGTTTTAAATTCCATATTCAGACTTAAGGCGGCAGGTCTTCTTTTGAATCTGAATGCAAGGAGAATCATCCATCTTGTATCGGTCTTCTTTATTGTTATTACGCAGTATGCCCCTACCAACTGTGATACCATTGCTCTTTTCTGCTATCTGACAGGAGTGCTGTTCACACTGAAGTATCTGCATACCCGCAAGAATATCTTCCTTTATCTTCTGACTGTTCTGATAGCAATATCTACATTCGTAAGGGAAACGGCGTGTATTAACATTGCTTTTTTCGCAGCAGTATTCTTCAGTATTGATGACCTGAAAAAGGGAAACTATCAAATGGTCTGGAGAGTCATTCCTCTTGTTATTGCTTTTCTTGTTCCGTATCTGGGGCTGAGGGCAATATTGGTGCAGGAAGAAACTACTTTTGTAGAAGGTTTTTATATCAACAGAAATTTTTCAAGCCCTTTTAACCTTGCAGGGCTCCTTTTTGCAGCAGTTGTTTTGTATTTTATATACAGGCTCTGTACAGGTGAAGAAAACAGAAGCGTTTTCAGAAAATATCTTTTTTTTTCCGTTCCGTATCTTCTTATGATTACCTTAGTGGGGCTTTTTTGGGAAGTAAGGCTTTTTTTGCCTTTGATTCTGACCGGAATCATAACAGCCTATCATCAGTTTAAAAAAACATCAGAGATTAAAGCATGAGTTTATTACACCCATATTATCTAGTTGCGATTGTCTATATGCTGTTCTTCAGTATTCAGGAAGTTTTTGGCAAAAAAGTAGATAAAAAATGGTTCTGGTTCCTGGCAGTTTACTTTATAATTATTGTAGGCCTTCGGGATGATGTTGGTCCGGATTATGGAAGTTACAAAGGGATTTACATTTATTCCGATACCAAAAGCTATTACAGTATTTTCCTGAAGATGCTCCATATGAAAGGTCCGGAGACGCTGGATGTGGAATGGCTGTATACGCTGATCAATAAGATTCTCCTGAATATTTTTGATGCGCCGTTTTATATGGTGACCTTTGTGATTGCTATTTTTGCCATGATATTCAAGGTGGAATATACGGAAGATAATACTTTTTATCCCTTTACCTTTACCCTGTTTATGTTTATCCCCAATTTCTTTATCGGGGAAAGCGGGCAGATCAGGCAAAACCTCGGAACATTCATTGTTTATTTTGCCATCAGGTATATCAAGGAAAGAAAACTCTGGCATTATTTATTTTTCATATTCATAGGGTCCGGTATACACAGTGTATGTTATCTGTTCCTGCCGATGTACTGGCTGGCGCGTGTTCCTTTAAACAAGGCTGTCATGCTGATTATGATCATTGGCTCGGTTTTCTTGTCTCCGTTTGAAATCTATAGATCCTTTGGAGGCTTTCTGGATGGTATGACGTCTGATATTGAGCTGATTGAAGGGTTTAACGGATATATGAATGAAAGTATACAGCGTTTGAACGGTGGTATCGGGATCCCCGAGGTCATGATGGCAATCCTTACCTTTTTCCTCTTTGCCTTTGACAATAAGATGAAAGAAAAGTTTCCGTATTATGAATACCATAGAAACTATGCCGTGATTGGGATTTGTTTATATTTTATCTTTAGAAATAACCCGATCTTTTCATCACGGCTTGCCGGTGCTTTCATCGGATTCTCGTATATCATCATCCCGAATGCCATGTATGTTGTTACAGCAAGAACCAAAGCTCTGATCTATACATTTATCATCTCACTTGTTGTATTCAATTTTGTGGTTTTCTCGATCTTCAATAATATTAAAGCAGGACGTTTCTCTATAGAGCGATATAAAAACCATATACTTCCTTAATGTTTTCCTGATTTAATACTCATAAAGACAGCTGTTAAGCTGTCTTTTTCTTTTATACAGGTGTTTTGCTTTATGAATGCTATTGGGTTTTATGTTGAAATATTAATATCATAATTAAAATATTTTAAATTTATTTATAAAATAAATCTCTTTTTGTTGATTAAGGCTTAAAAATTGTATTTCGCTAAAGACACACAAATCCATAAGTATGAAACGGTTAGCTGAAAAATTGGCGGCAGTCATTTGCCTGGTAGGAATGGCAGTTGGTTTTAAAGGAAATATAATTTCAAAACGGAGTTTTCTTTCAGGTAGGACTTTCAATGATGTGTCAACCATAAAAAAAGCAGACTCACTTGTAGTACCGGGCAATAAGTATAGAACTAAAGTACTGATTCCGGATTGGAAAAAAGCTCCCAATAGCTACATTTTCGATATTGCTCAGAACAGTGAAGGGTTGTTGATCCCGGTAAAAAAAGCATATGCAATGTGGGAAGGAGGAGGATACCTTAATGGCAATGGGATTCCTGCGGGACCTGTGACGGCAGATGTATTATGGGAAGATGCTCATGGGCTGATAAAGTCAGGGACTAATTATACTTTGGAGATTGTGGGTTCCGGGCAGAGTGCAAAAATAAAAGTGCCCATAAATAAAGCGAAAAAAGGAAATGCTGTAGTAGCCCTGAAGGTAAATGGTGAGATTTACTGGAGCTGGCATATCTGGGTGACAGACGATCCTACAAATGGCTCCACTTACAAAAGTTTTAACAATATTAAAAGAATGAAGGCCGACGGAACGGTTGAGCCTATCCCGGATTCTGACTGGAAATGGATGGACAGAAATTTGGGTGCATTAACGGGTTCTATGACTTCATCAGACTGGAACAGAAATATCGGACTGCTGTATCAGTGGGGAAGAAAAGATCCCATTCCGCCTTTAGTGACAAGAGGAAATGACTTCTATGAAGTTTCCGGATCGGCAGGCCGCATCAGGCATCGGGGAGCAAAAAATATGACCAATGCAATAAGTATTGATGATCTCAGGAAGTTTGTTTTACTTTCCGGCGCTGAAGTAAGTAGCAATATAAGACTTGCAGTGAAAAACCCGTTGAGCCTTATTTATGTGAATAAAGATGACAATTCAGGTCAGGCCTATTACAATAATAATGTCAATCTTCCTGTCAATTGGTTCGGAAGATCCACAAGCCTGCCGAATAACAGACTTCCTGAACTTAATCTTTGGTCTGATAATGCACAGGGCAAAATTGAAACGGCTTATAATACAGACGACAAAGCCAAACCTTACCGGGATAAATCTCCTTATGATCCCTGTCCGAATGGCTGGCGGATTCCTTCCGTATTGGTAGCCAACCTGGCATCTCCTTCCTATACTGATGATATCCGGATAGACTTTTCACCTTTCGGGGTCAAAACAAATATGGCTAAAAATATTTTCGAAACCAATAAATATCATATTATAAAACCTACGGATGCCGGAGTTCCCGGGTTTATGACAGGATTTAAAGTATATCCCAATATCGGGTTCGATCTCTCTGCTGCCGGTGGAACTGATATGGGGATTTTTCCGGGAACCGGGCAGTTGATCAGGGGAGCACACTTAGGGCAGTATAGTGATCAGCACCATATCGCTTTGTGGACGGCAACAATGACCCGGCATTTTGATACGTCACCGGCGGTAAGTGTGAGAGGGCTGTCGATGATCCCGGATAAAACCCAGCCGGATGTTCCTGATCCCAACTATCCTGATATCAAAGGAAGGTATTACTATTTCCCTCTTTCCGGAATGTATACTTCGGATGCCAACGGATGCCGGTGTATCAAAGATCCGTTGTATGTTGTGAATGATTATGATTTCCCTACAGAATATTTACCTCCCGCAGCAGAATACAGAGAAGGTCTGAGTAATCCCAATGCCTATCAGATTGTAAAAAGCGGCTCATCTTCCATTATTGAAATACCTGTGAGTAAAGCATTTTCGGTTCAAAGCCAGTTGCTTAATAATACGGAAATTTTAAACCCTTCAAATTTTAATAATTTAAAAGCAAATGTACTATGGACTACGAATTCCGGTCTGATCAGTAAAATTTCAATGGTTAATGCATCCCCGTCTTCACTTCAGGATCTGGCAAATTCCAGAATCTCCGTGGAAATAGCTCCCAACCAGAGCGGAAATGCCGTCGTGACCTTACATAACGGCAGTATCTCTGCCCCTGTATACTGGAGCTGGCATATCTGGGTGACAGATACTCCTGTCACCGGTTATACTTATACAACTGAAGCTCCGGTAGCCACAGCAGTGAACTATATAAACTATGTAAATAAGGCAGATGTTGTATTGCAGACCACATTTATGGATCGTGATATGGGCGCAGTGGATGTTTTCCCCAACGTGGTAAATCCTCTTTCTCCTACTGCGGAAGAACTGACAAGAATACGGGCTTCTGCAGGAATGCATTATCAATGGGGAAGGAAAGATCCTCTTCCGGTATTTCAGAACATTGATAATAAAAGCTTCTTTAATTTGTTTTTAGGAACAGTGGCAGCTAACGGAACGGTTTCTTATGCCACGCTTACTCCCGATGTTTACAACAATTTGTCAGGAACCTATATTGTTCCTTATAATACCTATGCAGCATCATCCGGAGTACAGGATGCAGATAAATCGGCAGACAGAATTTCTAAAATATTATCATATTCAGTTAAAAATCCTTTGATATATATGATTCCGAGTGTTTTTGCCCCTTTTAACAGTGCGGTACCTAACTATACAAACGGGACAGACTGGCTGGGAACAGAGCCTAACCTCGCACTGGACAGATGGGGAAGAGGGGGAGAGAAATCCCCGTTTGACCCTTGCCCGGAAGGATGGAGAATTCCGGATGTAATGGATGTGGCATTGGTTTCGGGATCAGATTTCGGTCAAACCCCCTGGTATAAAAAAGATAAAAATATAGCAACTTCTTATAGTATAAGTGCAGACTATTCAGGAACCAGAGTCAGACATCCGTCCAATGCTTCTACCATGGGATATGTGTTCGGCAACCCGGCGTATCCGATAGGTAATTATCCGGATTCCGGAGCACGGGGATTTAGAAGCGTGATTGCGAATCAGTCTCCACAGGGAACGTTCAGTAGTATCAATTTTCAGTATTTTGGTGTCTGGACCGGAGCTCTGGCTTCAAATTATCTCGGAAGACCTGTAAATATACTTTTCCATGCAGCCTCTTCAACGAACAGGTTTATAGCCTATCATGATAATAATGATCCGTATTTTGGAATGGGGTGCCGATGCGTGAAAATAAAGTATGATGCCAATGGGGATGAAGAAGGACCCGTGTCAAGAAATGGCATTGTACCTGTTAATCAGACATTGGGCACGGCGAATGCAGAAGCAAAAACTACGGGGGACAAAATTTCTTTCTATCCTAATCCAGTACTGGGAACGCTTTACATAAAAGCCTCGCAAAACAAAGATTATTATTATCAGATTTATAATGCATTGGGTCAGCTTGTGAAATCAGGGAAATTTGTCAATAATCAAACCGATGTATCATCATTGAGTGAAGGTGTGTATTTAATCAGAATCAATAATTCTGAAGCGGTTGAAAAAATTATCAAACGCTAAGTGTTTAAAAGGAATGACAACAGCGGATTTTGCCGGCAGTTTCGCCTTCCTGTAATGAAGCATATTTTTTGCATCTATGGCAACTGATGAAAAATTCTATATCATTAATATTTATACGTTAATAAGCGGCTAAACCATACAGTACAAAGGACTTGGTCCCTTTATACAGGGTTGCGGGAACGGTTGGTAAACAGCTTCAATTGTTAAATTAAACCCTTTTTACAAAAAGTATATAATAAAAAAGCTTTACTTTTGCAAAAATTTTTAGTTAGAATGTCGAAAAATTTAGTAATCGTAGAGTCCCCGGCAAAAGCAAAAACTATTCAGAAATATTTAGGAAAGGATTTTGAAGTGAAATCCAGTTTCGGGCATATCCGTGATCTTCCTAAAAAAGGAATGGGTATAGACCTTGCCACATTCAGTCCTGATTACGAAGTTTCAGCAGACAAAAAGAAATTGGTAACCGAATTGAAGGCTGCAGTAAAGAAAGCAGATATGGTATGGCTTGCTTCCGATGAGGACCGTGAGGGAGAAGCTATTGCATGGCACCTGGCAGATGAGTTGAAACTGAAGCCGGAAAACAGAAAAAGAATTGTTTTCCATGAGATTACCAAAAACGCCATTCTAAAAGCTATTGAAAACCCAAGAGATATTGATCAGAACCTGGTGAATGCTCAGCAGGCAAGAAGGGTGTTAGACAGAATTGTAGGTTTTGAAATGTCTCCGGTTTTATGGAAAAAAGTAAAACCAGGACTTTCTGCAGGAAGAGTGCAGTCTGTAGCCGTAAGATTAATTGTTGAAAGAGAAAAAGAAATCCGTGAGTTTACTCCTAAAGCGAGTTTTAAACTTGACGGGATCTTCTTAAATAATACAGAGCAGGAAATTGCTGCCAAACTAAAAAAAGATTTCGAGAAAGAAGAGCAGGCTGAAAAGTTTCTTGAGCAGGCCAAGACTACGGAATTCAAAGTTCTGAACGTTGAAACAAAGCCTGGTACACGTTCAGCATCAGCCCCTTTTACCACTTCTACATTACAGCAGGAGGCTTCTTCAAGATTAGGATATAATGTGACCAGTACCATGCGTCTGGCACAGAGACTTTATGAAGAAGGGTTTATTACTTATATGAGAACAGACTCGGTAAACCTTTCCCAGGAAGCAATTGAAGGAGCTAAAAAACAAATTATTTCAGAATACGGAGCAGAATATTCTTCTCCAAGAAATTATACCACAAAATCTGCATCGGCACAGGAAGCCCACGAAGCGATCCGTCCTACAGATTTTGCCGTGAAAAGTATAGGAGATGCACAGCTGAATAAACTGTACCAGCTGATCTACAGAAGAACCCTTGCCTCCCAGATGGCGAATGCCAAAATTGAGAAGACGGTCATTGAGATCGGGAATGCATCACTGCCTCATCATTTTGAAGCCCAGGGAGAGGTCATTAT
The DNA here is from genome assembly GCF_001684965.1 of Chryseobacterium arthrosphaerae. NCBI lineage: Bacteria > Pseudomonadati > Bacteroidota > Flavobacteriia > Flavobacteriales > Weeksellaceae > Chryseobacterium > Chryseobacterium arthrosphaerae. Next base: position 254,550 of record NZ_MAYG01000031.1, read on the forward strand.
TTTTGATGGTTTCCTGAAAGCTTACGGTATCGTAAAAACCGAAGATGATGATGAAGAAAACAACGAAAAACTATTGCCAAAAGTAAAAGTTGGTGAGATTTTAAATTATAAAACCATTACTGCTACCGAGAAATTCACGAGACCAAGTGCAAGATATACCGAAGCGGGACTGGTAAGGAAACTTGAAGAATTAGGGATTGGTAGACCTTCTACTTATGCACCAACCATTCAGACCATTCAGAACAGGGAATATGTGGACAAGCGTGAAATTGAACCGCAGACCCGTGAGGTGATCAAAATGTCTTTAACAAAAGATAAGATCAAAAAAGTGGTGCTTGACGAGAAATTCGGAGGTGATAAAAATAAATTCGTTCCTACGGACATCGGGGAAGTGGTGAATGATTTCTTAACCGATAACTTCAGAGAAATTCTGGATTATGGCTTCACAGCAAGAGTGGAAGAAGGATTTGACGAAATTGCCAACGGTGACCAGAAATGGAAAGAAATGATGACGGATTTCTACTCAAAATTCCACCCGAGAATTGAAGATGTAGAAGAAAATGCAGACCGTGCAACAGGTGACAGGCTGTTGGGCGTTGATCCGAAGACCGGTAAAAATGTTCATGCAAGAATCGGAAGATTCGGAGCAATGATTCAGATTGGTGAGACTGATGATGAAGAAAAACCGATTTTTGCCTCTTTAATGGCCGGTCAGAATATTGCCACCATCACTTTTGAAGAAGCCCTGGAACTTTTCAAATTACCTTTTGAGCTGAGTGAAGTGGATGGGCAACCGGTATCTGTTGGCGTTGGCAGATTCGGACCTTATGTGAAATGGGGAGATACTTATATCAGCATTCCGAAAGGGGAAGATCCGCTTTCCGTAGATCAGAAACGTGCAGAGGAAATCATCAGTGAAAAGAAAATTGCTGATGCACCTATTGCAACCTATAAAGGAGAGCCGGTAACAAAAGGAACAGGAAGATTCGGGCCGTTTATCAAATACAGGGATATTTTTGTAAACGTTCCGAAGAAATATAACTTTGACAATCTTTCTCAAAGTGATATCAACGAGCTGATTGATGCTAAACTGGAAAAAGAAGCCAACCGGTACATCCAGCAGTGGGAAAAAGAAAAAATTTCCATTGAAAACGGAAGATGGGGACCTTTCATTAAATTCGGAAAAGCAATGTTCAAAATTCCGAAGAAAAAAGATGATACGAAATATGATGCAGAAGAGCTGAAAGAAGTTTCTCTGGATGAGGTGAAAAAATGGATCACCGATCAGGATAAAAATGCCTTTGCAGAAAAGAAAAAGCCTGCCGCCAAAAAGGCAGCCACTGCAAAAAAAACAACAGCCGCAAAGAAACCGGCAGCTAAAAAGAAGTAATCTTAAAACAATAATACAAAGCCGTTAACAGATCGTTGTTAACGGCTTTTTTATGAACAAAACCAGTCATAGCCTGTTCAGTTGCGGTGTTTTTTTGTATGTTTGTTACATCAAGCAAATTATCAATTATTATATTTCAAATTAAAATATGGATTTTGAAGACTTTATCATTTCACCAAGAAATTTCAAAACAGAAAGCTGGCAGATAGGAAGTCGGATTACAAAAGTTATCAGGGAAGACAGTATTGTGCTGTTATTTGTTTCTGATTACAGAGGAGCGGGCGGGGACGCAGAAGTGCAGGATTTCACGGCAGTAAGAAAGGAATTTTATAAACTTTCGCAGATGGACTTCGAAATTCCTGTTGTAGATCTTGGCGATCTGGTATCGGGGAAATCTGTTCAGGATACCCATTATATCCTGCAGGAAGTACTGTCGGCATGCCATTATAAAAGAGCAATTCCTGTGATCATCGGAGGTTCCAATGATTTTGCTTTTTCATTATTTTCTGCACTGAATTTTCACAACAAAAGCATCAATTATACCCAGATCAGTAATATCATTTCTCTTCAACAGGGAGAAACGATCAATGAATATACCTTTTTAAGCAAGATTTTCGGAGCCAAGAATTTCTCCATTAGAAATTATCATCATCTGGGTTATCAGAAACACCTCAATGAGATGGATTCCGTAAGATTGATCAAAGAAGTGGAGTTTGATATTATCCGTCTTGCAGAAATGATGAATTCTACTGAAAAAACAGAGCCTTTCTTCAGAAAAGCAGATCTGGTGACGCTAAATTGCGATGCTGTTGAGAGCTTCAGTGAACCTTTTTCTATGAATCCGCAGGTCAATGGTTTAAACAGAAGAGAAATCTGTGCTTATATGAAAGAGATCGGCCTCAGTGAAAACCTGAAATCCGTAGGGATCTTTAATTATAATATTTATTCGGAAAATCAGCTGAACCATCAGCTTTTAGCACAGATGCTCTGGTATCTGATCGAAGGAATCAATATCCAGCATACCCATCCGAAAGAAAGACATTATGAATTGTTTTATGTCCTGATTGATGACAGGCAATACGCATTCAAGCGTGATACTTTCAGCAATCTGTGGTATTTTGGTGATGACGAAAATATAGAGAACTGTATTCCGTGTTCCAGAAAAGACTTTGATGAAGCTAAAAAAGGCTGGCTGAATGCACGACTGACGAAAATTTAATGTATGACACAAGTTCCCTCAAAAGTTTCCATCATTGTTCCCGTTTATAATGTCGAAAATTATCTGACAAAATGCCTCGATTCTCTCATTGGGCAGAGTCTGCAGGATATTGAAATCATTGTGGTGAATGATGGAAGTAAAGATAAATCTGAAGAAATTATTCAACAATATGCTCAGCAGTATCCTGAGAAAATAAAAGCCTTCAATAAAGAGAACGGGGGCTTAAGTGATGCCCGTAATTTCGGAATTGACAAGGCAACGGGAGATTATATAGGTTTTGTGGATAGTGACGATTATGTGACGGAGACGATGTTTGAAGAAATGCATCTTCTGGCTGAAAAACATCAGGCTAAAATGGTCATCTGCAACATCCGGAAAGTAGATGAAAACGGAAAGGTTACCCAAAAACTGACCCAGTTACCCAATATGCCGGAGCGTATTATCCTTGAAAATAATTTTTCGGTTTTTGCCGATGTCAGTTATTTTGCCTGTAATAAACTGTTTAAAAAAGAGCTTTTTGATCAGAAAAGATTCAAGAAAGGCGTTCATTTTGAAGATATACAGCTGATTCCTCAGCTATTGCTGGAGTGTGATGCCATTGCACAGACCCAGAACTACCATTATCAGTACCTGGAGCGTTCAGATTCCATTACCCGGACTCACACAGAGAAAGGGCTTGATATGCTGAAGGCGGTAATGGATGTAGAACAGGCTTTTGGCGAATCAAAATATTCCCACAAAAAAGAAGAACTGAAAAATTTTCAGATATTTGAAGGGGTCTATTCTTTCCTGGCATATCTGGCGTTTGTGAAAAAAGAGGACTTATTTTACAAAATGTCAGATGAGCTGTCTGCTTTCATGAGAGAAAGACAAATAAAAATTCAAGATATATTGAACTATAGTCGTTTTGGTAAAAATTATCTTTTATCTTTGCCATTGAAAAAAAAGATTTTTTATCTGTTATTTTTTGCCGGACAGAAAAAACTGATAAGAAAATTAATATAAACACAAATGTAAGTACTATTGTTTCGATCAATAGAAAATGGATGCCGGAGCTTATTTTTATAAGACAGCATTTTAATTTTCATGGGAGATACAAGTGCTGGATAAGAAAAGAATGAAAAATTTTGAATTGTTCTTAAGCGGGTCGGGGATACCTATTTTCTATGTGAAGGTAGGATTGAGTTTCGTGTTCTCCTTTTTAATTACTTTTTTCTCTATTCCTACTATCGTAAAGATTTCCAGAAGAAAAAATCTTATGGATGAGCCGGGAATAAGAAGTTCTCACCTTAGAAAAATTCCCAATCTGGGAGGTATTGCCATATTTTATTCCATCGGGATCTGTGCATCTATCTTTGCGTACGAGCTTTTTGATCTCTATAAGTTTCTGTTTGCTTCGTTTATTATCCTGCTGTATGTAGGAGTAATGGATGATATTGTTGTGATGAGGGCTTATAAGAAGCTGGTTGCACAAATTGTGGTGTCTTCATTGGTGGTGATCGGTTCAGATATCAGGATCAGAAGCTTATTCGGGATATTCGGGGTGTATGAGCTGGGGTATTTTGTAAGTGTCCTTTTCAGCATCATTACTTTTATTATCCTGATCAATGCTTTCAATCTTATTGACGGTATAGATGGGCTGGCCGGAGGATATTCGGTGATCTGCAGTGCCTTGTTCGGGATAAGTTATTACAGGTTGGGGGAGTACAATTATCCTTTGGTAGTGCTGTCTGTGATTATTATAGGAACTGTACTGGCATTTTTGTATTACAATCTTTCAAATTACAGGACCAATAAAATATTTATGGGAGACACCGGCTCTATGCTGCTGGGTTTCTTGCTGGCCTTTACTTCTATTTGTTTTATTGATATTTTTATTGATAAAAAACTGATTGACGTGCCGAGATACCATCTGCAGTCTGCACCTGTGGTAGCAGTTGCCATTCTTATTCTTCCGATTGTAGATACCCTGAACGTGATTATGGTGAGGCTTTATAATAAAAAATCACCATTTGATGCGGATAAGAACCATATTCACCATAAACTTCTGAAATTAGATCTTACGCACAGGAGATCTACCTTTTACATCATTCTCTATTATCTGATGATCGTAGCAGTTGCTTATTATTTCAGACACATTAATGTAAACTTGCTTCTTTTAATTGTTGTAGCACTGGGTTTTTTCGGGGCCTATCTCCCGGATTTGCTATATCGGTTAAGAAATAACAAAAATTAACAATTAAATATTACTTTTGTAAACAATATTCAAATATGATGAAGAACTTTAAGTATTTATTTTTAATATTACCTTTTTTAGTGACCTCATGCATCACAACAAAAGATGTGAGGTATCTGCAGCCAAGCGAAAGTCTTGTCATCAACGAAGAAGGTCTTGTTCCCTACAACATTCCTGTGTACAGGATTACAAAAAATGATATTCTCAACCTGAATATTGTAACAACTCCCAAAGGAGATGCTGCACAGTTCTACTCTTCTTACAACACTTCCGGAGGATTAAACGCCGGAATTGGAATAAGTTCTGCTTTATCTGGAGGCGGAGGAGTAGGAGGCGGAGCAAACGGCGGTGGAGCCGGATCCCGGGGCGGAAATATGAACTTCTACTTTAACGGCCTGAAAGTTGACTCCAACGGTGATATCAATATTTTTGGAATAGGATATGTAAAAGCAGAAGGAAGAACCCTTGATGATATTACAAAAGAAATCCAGCAGAAAGTCAACGAAAACTTCCAGGAAGGAAAATCCGAAGTCAGACTGAATACTGACGGAATTACATATTATATTCTCGGAGATGTAGAAACAACAGGACTTTCCGGAGAAAAAGTAGCACACAAAAATACCCTTACCATTACTGAAGCTTTGGCAATCAATGGAGGACTGAACAGGACCATTGATAAAAAAGAAGTGGTGATTCACAGAAAACTTCCGGAAGGAATTAAAATTGCCAAAATAGATCTTACCCGTGAGGATCTTATGAATTCTCCTTATTATTACGTACAGAATGGTGATGAAATCTATCTGAATACAAGAGCGAAAAGCTTGAACGGATTTGGAAAAGATCCTATTCAGACTTTAACTACAGGTGTTTCGGTAATTACTACTGCGTTGTCGATTTATTTACTTCTAAAAAATCTTTAATCCTATGATTCCAGGAAAAGATACACAAGTAGGAAAAAACGAAGCCCTGAAAGAAAAGTATGGGTCGTTTGCATTGTTTGATATAGAACACTTTTTAAGAAGAATCCTTAAAAACTGGTATTGGTTTGCTTTTATGCTGCTTATTGGGTATGCCATTTCTTGGGTGTACAGTAAATATTATGCGCAGAACATATATGCTTCCAACCTGTCTTTAAGTATTTCCAATAATACTTCAAGTTATTTCACCCCGAACCAGTCTATTAACTTTATCTGGGGCCAGGGAGGAAATCAGGATGGAGTTTATCTGAAGAAAATGCTTCTTTCCAGATCACATAATGAATTTTTGGTGAAAGAATTAGGGCTTTTTGTCAATTACTCTACTAAAGGAGTAATTAAATCTACCTATCTGGATAAGAATGATTCCCCTATTTTTCTTGAAATTGACAAGAAACATCTTCAGCAGATCAATTATCCTATCACGCTGATACCAAAAGGTAATGGCGCCTATGAAGTGATTTTGCCGGAGGAAGGCCAATCTACCAATCTGTATAGCTATGAGAGCGAAGGCTTTCAGAATATTAATGCTTACGCAAGACCTGCGAATAAGATTATTAAAATAAATGAATGGTATACCTCCCCTAATCTGAGATTTAAGTTGGTTCAGAACCCTGTACTTCCGAATATTAAACTTGATAACATTATTGTAAGTTTAAGCTCGGTTAATCAGGGAGTTAATGATATTGTATCTACCGTAGGTGTGGATTTTGATAAGGAGATTTCCACGATCATGATCATTACTAAAAAAGGGTACAATCTTAACAGTACTGTAAACTTTTTGAATAAATCTGTCAATGAATTACAGAAAAAAAGACTTGAAGACAAAAACATTGTCAATAAAAATACAGAAACTTATCTGCAGGGTAACCTGGATAATATTCGTAAAAAATTAGATTCAAGTGCTGCGGTTCTGAATTATCTGAAAACAACGGAAAAGCTTTATAACATTAAAGACAGAGACGAAAAATCTCTGGAAAAAATAAAAGAGCTTGAAGGGAAAAAAGCGGATATCCTAAGCAAGATCAATTCCCTGGATAACATCAGAAATACACTTCAGTCACAGAATTTTGAGAAGATGATTGCCACCAATGCCGCCGGTTTTGAAGATGGAATGTTTACCGCTACCATTGCAGAACTTAAAGCGCTGTATGCAAAAAGACAGGAAATGGCAACAATTTATAAGCCTTCGTCAGAACCTATGAAAGAGATCAACAGGCTCATCAACGAAGCAAAAATGGGCTCGTCCGGCAGTCTGAGAAATTATTACACAAAATATTATGATGAAATCAGCAAAATAGACCGTGCGGTAGCCGATGCCAATTTAGATTTAGCCTCTTATCCTGAAAAAGAAAGAAAATATCTGGATGCAGAAAGAGGATATAATATCATTGAGGCTACCTATAATAGCTTGTTGGGAAGACAGAATGAAACGCAGCTGAACGTAGCAACCAATAAATCTGATATTACGGTGATAGACCCGGCCAAAAACCTAGGGCAGGGACCAATTGCTCCCAATATCAAAATGGCTAAAATAGCTATTATTTCAGGGATGTTGCTCCTTCCTTTGCTGTTTATTCTGATTGGTGAGCTATTGGATAATAAGATTAGAAATATTAAAGAGCTGCTTGGAGCTACAAAAATTCCACTTCTTGGGGTCATTGGCAACAACAGTAATGAAAGTATGCTTACTGTTCTTGAGCAGCCGAAATCATCCGTATCTGAAGCCTTCAGGGGAATCAGAGCCAATATAAGATTCCTGATGAATAACGAAGATGATAAAGGAAAAGTAATCCTGATAACATCATCTATCGGAGGAGAAGGAAAAACTTATATTTCCATCAACCTTGCTTCTGTAATAGGATTGAGTGATAAAAAAACGATCCTCCTGGGGATGGACCTTAGAAAGCCGAAAATTTTCGGAGACTTCAAAATCGATAATAAATATGGTATATCCAATTATCTGACTGGGGAAGTAAGCATTGATCAGATCGTCAATAAAACCAAAATTCCTAATCTGGATGTGGCTACTTCGGGACCTATTCCGCCAAACCCTTCAGAACTGTTGATGAGCCAGAGAAATATTAACTTTATTGAGGAATTGAAAAAAATCTATGATTTCATTATTATAGATTCCCCACCGGTAGGTCTGGTAGCCGATTCCTATGAGCTGATGAAATATTCTGATGCCAACGTCTATGTTGTGCGCCACGAATATACAGAAAAGTATATGCTGAAACTTATTACAGAGAAGTATCATAATGATGAAATCAGCAATTTAGGTCTTGTTTATAATGATTATACTACAAAACAGGGATATGGCTATGGGTACGGTTATGGTTACGGCTATGGCTACGGCTACGGATATTTCGATGAAGATAAGAATTATAAAGAACCGTTACTGATCAGAATCAGGAATAGAGTACAGAGATTCTTTAACAAAAAATAAAGCATTAAACCTCCATTTAATGGGGGTTTTTTCATACTCTGTCTATTTTCATAGTATGAAAAAAAGAATATTTTTGACACTTTGCCGTTTACTTTATAACAAATTATGTTTTTTTGTTTATTTTTAACTAAACATTAAGATTATCATTAATATAAAAATGTTTTATATTTGCAAAAATTAAATTTTAAAATAACCATAAATCCATATTCTTTTATGAATAAAAAATTATTGTTTAGCTTCCTTGCCTTCCTTGGAGTGGTAAGTGTAAAAGCACAAAGAAACGAATTGGGAGTTCGTCTAGGGATGAGTAACCTAGTGGGAGATGTAGGAAGGACAAATTATATTTTACAAAAGCCGTTGGATTTAAACAGAGTATCAGATTGGGGATTCCCCTTTTATGGAGGTGTGTTATACAGATTTAATTTTAACCCGCATCAGACTGTTAGATTGGATTTAGGATATAACCAGATTCAGTTTAGCGATAAAGCGGCAAAAGAAGATTATAGAAGAATTAGAAACTCATTTGGGAAAAACAACGTGTATGAGGCAAGCTTAATGTTCGAATACAATTTTTTCCCGGTAAACAATGAGCAGATAAGTATGGTAAGTCCTTATATCTTTGGAGGTATCGGTGCTTTAATGTTTGATGCACCTAAAGCAACTCTTGTTCATGATTTCAGAAGAGATGCTGACGGGGTAGCGCTGGCTCCGATCAATGAATTGGACTATAAAACCACTGCTGATTATTCCTTAGGGAAAAAAGTAACCATGCATCTTCCTTTTGGGGTAGGTTTGAAATATAAATTCAACCATACCTGGGCTATATTTGCGGAAGCTACTTTCAGATATACCCTGACAGATCAGCTGGATCACAGTAAGATACTGGAAAAAGATGTGAAAACCTCTTACAATACAGATATCTTAGACCCTGCTACCGGAGCTTCATTATTGCAGTCCGGAAGCTATTATGCAGTTTCTAAAGAAAGAGAACAGGAGTTTATTAATAAGAGAAATATTGGAGATGGAAAGTCCAAAGACTGGATGAATACATTCAGTTTGGGACTCACGTATTCATTCGGAAGACCTCCATGTTATTGTGAATAATATGTCGTTGATTAAAGATAAAATAAATTCTGAGAATTTACCAAAACACGTAGCCATCATCATGGATGGTAATGGAAGATGGGCAAAATCTCGTGGCGAAGAAAGAACCTTCGGTCACAAAAATGCCATTAATGCTGTAAGAAATGCGATTAATGCCTGTAATGAGATCAATATCCCCTATTTAACACTGTATACATTTTCTTCAGAAAACTGGAGCCGTCCTACTGAAGAAGTGAATACACTTATGAATCTGCTTGTAGAAACACTGCTGCTTGAGGCAGAAGAGATCTTCAGCAAAGGATTGAGAATGCATGTAATAGGAAATCTTGAAAAATTACCTGCTCTGGTAAGAGAACAATTGCAGCGTGTGGTAGATCTTACAAAAGAAAACACAAAAGGAAACCTTGTATTAGCGATTAGCTATGGCTCACAAAATGAAATCCTGAACGCCGTAAAGAATATAAGTGCTGATGTAAAAGAAGGAAAAGTAGACATAGAGAATATTGACGAACAATTATTCGAAAATTACCTTTATACCAAAGATTTTCCTCCTGTAGACCTGTTGATCAGAACCAGCGGGGAAATTAGAATCAGCAATTTCCTACTTTGGCAGATCGCTTATGCGGAATTACAGTTTTTAAACGTTCTATGGCCGGACTTCACCAAAGATATCTTCTTCCAGTGTATTGTTGATTATCAAAACAAAGAAAGAAGATACGGAATGACCGGAGAGCAGATACAAGGCCAATAAATTTAAAGAAAAGAAAGACTCGATAAAATGAAGTTTAGACTATTACCCATCATTATGTTTGCTGCTTCTGCACATTTTTATGGACAAGTAACTCCACAAGACAGCACAAAAGTAAATAATGCTGTACACGCAGAAAATGAGGCAGGCACCTATACGCTTAAAGACATCGTTGTAGATGGGGTAAAAAAATACACACCAGCTCAGATTCTGAGATTTACAGGATTGACCAAAGGTGAAAGTGTAGACATTCCGGGACAGAAAATCAGTAATGCTGTTAAAAAGCTTTGGGATACCCAATCCTTTTCTGAAGTGGAAGTTTATGTTCAAAGCATTGAAGGGCAGACTGTAGTCTTAAGGTTTTACCTGGAAGACCTGAAAGAACTTGGTGAAGTGAAATTTACAGGAAAAGGCATTGGTAAATCTAAAAATGAAAAATTGGCTAAGGATAATAACCTTAAGCCGGGAACCAAGATCACTCAAAACCTGGTATCAAGTCTGAAGACCAATATCCCGAAAGACTATATCAAGAAAGGTTTTGCAGATGCCAAAATCACCATTCAGGATAAAGTAAATGCAGGAGATCCGGCGTTAGTAGACTGGACGATCAATGTAGATAAAGGGAAAAGAATCAAAATCGATCATATTGAATTCGAAGGAAACGAAAATGTGACCGATAGCAAACTTAGAAACAAAGCCTTTAAAGAAACCAAACAAAAACGTTTCGGAATCGGTGGTATTCTTAAATCTTCAAAATTCATCGAAGATAAATATCAGGAAGATAAACAGAGTCTTATCAGTTATTACAACTCCTTAGGGTATAGAGACGCCAAGATCGTTTCAGATTCCGTGTGGAGAAATAAAAGAAACAACTACGAGATCAATGTAAAACTGAACGAAGGTAAAAAGTATTATATCGGTGATATCACATTCACCGGGAATACGGTGTATGCTACAGAATATTTACAGAGATTATTAGGATATAAAAAAGGAGATATTTACGATGCGGTAGGATTCAACAAAAAAGTTGGTGAAGACGGTGGTAAAGAAGATGATTCCGATATTAAATCCGTTTACATGAACAACGGTTATCTTTTCTCCAACGTAACACCTGTTGAAAAATCAGTAAATGGTGATGCGGTAAACCTGGAGATCAGAATTAATGAAGGAGAGCAGGCCAGCTGGAATAAAGTGACATGGCAGGGAAATACAACCACTCATGACCACGTAATTCTCAGAGCACTGAGAACAAAACCGGGTGAATTATTCAAGAAGACCGAAATCAAAAGAACATATTTCGATCTTGCGGGGATGTCTTTCTTTGACCCTCAGCAGATCGGACAGGATATCCAGCCCAATCAGGCAGATAATACTGTAGATATCAACTGGAAGCTCGTAGAAAAAGGATCTTCCCAGGTGCAGTTACAGGCCGGATATGGAGGGAACAGCTTCATTGGGACGTTAGGACTTACGTTCAATAACTTCTCATTAAAGAACTTCCTGAAGTTTAAAGACTTTAAACCGGTACCTCAGGGAGACGGGCAAACTTTCTCCATTCAGGTTCAGGCCGGGCAGTATTTCCAGAACTATGGAGTTTCATTTACAGAACCTTGGCTATTTGGTACAAGACAAACATCCCTGTCTGTTAGTTTGAATAACTCAAGAGTAAGATATTCAGACCAGTACGGATATGCTCAGAAACTGAATATTTTCTCTGCATCAGCAGGTCTGAACAGATTGTTGAACTGGCCGGATGATTATTTCTCATTATACACCGGTCTTCAGTTCCAGAAGTACGACTTTAATAACTATCCGTTCCAGTTTGGGGATACTACAGAAAATAACGGTTCTGCCAACAACTTTAGTATCAACTTGGGATTAAGCAGAAACTCAGCCGGGATTGACCCTATTTTCCCTACTATGGGATCCAATGTAGAGCTTTCCGCAAAACTGACTCCGCCATATTCATTGTTTGGTAAAAAAGATTACGATGCGATGAAACCTGTTGATAAGTATAAGTGGATGGAATTCTATAAGATCAAGTTCAAAGCAGATGTTTATAACGAAATCATCGGTAAACTTGTATTGAGATCCTCTGCAGAAATGGGATTCATGGATGGATATAACAGTAAACTGGGAGCACCGCCATTTGAAAGATTCTATATGGGAGGTACAGGACTTTTCGGAGGTAGATATGACGGTAGAGAATTGATTCCGTTAAGAGGATATGAAAATGCCTCAACTGAAGGAGGTCTTGCAGAAGACATTACCCAAAGAGGTGGGGGAACAATCTATAACAGATTTACTTTAGAATTAAGATATCCGATTTCAATGAATCAGACAGCAAAAATCTATGCATTGACATTTGCTGAAGGAGGTAACGTATGGAATTCATGGAGTTCTTACAGTCCGTTCCAGCTGAAAAGATCAGTAGGGATAGGGGTAAGAGTATATATGGGTGCATTTGGATTAATCGGATTCGACTTTGCACTTGGATTAGACAAAACGATATCAGGAGAAAAATCAGGATGGCGTAACCACTTCCTGATGAACCAAACTTTATAATGATACAATATGAAGCACTTTAAAATAATTTTCGCATTCGTATTACTCTTATCCTTCGGATTGGGCAATGCTCAGAAAATAGGAGTAGTGGATACCAATGAGATTTTGAATAAATTACCTCAGTATAAAGAAGCTGAGGCGAGGCTCAATGCTCAGATTGATACCTGGCAGTCCGAACTTCAGAATCTGCAGACAGAATACGAACGTAAAAAAGCAGCATTTGAAAGTGAAAAAGTATTGTTGATTGGAGATCAGCTCAAACTGAGAGAAAAAGAAGTTGTAGATCTGGATAAAAATATCAAAACAACGACCAGTTTACGTTTTGGAGCCAATGGTGAAATCACAAAGCTCAGAACGAATCTTGTTCAGCCGTTTCAGGATCAGATCTGGGGAGCTATCAAAACAATGTCTGAAAAAAATGGATTGGGCATAGTTCTTGATAAAAGCAATAACATTAGTGTTATTTTTCTTCAGGGAAAATATGATTACACAGAAAAAGTGTTGACTATTTTATTGAAAGGAACGGATAAGAAGGAGAAAACAAGTAATAAAAGTAAAAAGTAATTTTTAAAATTAACTTTTACTTCAATTTAAAATCTAAAAACAAATTAAATTATTTATTTACCAATTATGAAAAAATTAAGTGTATTATTTGCAGCAGTGATGATGGTTGTATCGGTAGGTATGGCGAAAGCTCAAAAAATTGCTACTTTAGATGTATTGGGAGTTCTTAATGCTATGCCTGAAAAGAAAAAAGCAGATGCTGACCTTAAGACATTCTTAGATACAAAACAAGCTGAGATTAAGAAGAAAGCAGATGCAGGACAAGCTAAATTAAAGCAATATACAGAAGAAGCACCTAAGAAAACTGCAGACGAAAACAAAGCTAGAGAAGCAGAATTACAAAAAATTCAGGAAGAAATAGCTCAAATGCAGGAAAAAGCTCAAAAAGATCTTCAGGCTAAGCAAGAAGTAGTGTTCGGTCCTATTGAGAAAAAATTAAATGATGCTGTAGAAAAGGTATCTAAAGCAAACGGATACGAGTACGTTATGGATGCAAACTCTCCTGCGTTCCTTTACAAAGCCGGAACAGATGCAACAGCAGCGGTAAAGAAAGAGCTGGGAATTCAATAATTTCTGCAAATTAACAAAGATTTATAAAACCAACCGTCTCTATTAGAGGCGGTTTTTTTATTTTTGCGGAATGGAAAAAGAAGTATCAACGACGGTAAAAGTCAGATTTAGTGACTGTGATCCGATCGGACATTTGAATAACGTGAAATATCTGGATTATATGTTTAATGCCAGAGAAGATCATGTAGAAACCTTTTATGGATTTACCTATGAGGAGTATACCAAGAAAACCGGTTGTACATGGATCGCCATTCAAAACGAAATTGCCTATTTAAAAGAAGTAAGATACAATACGCAGGTAGTGATCAGCAGTAAAACCATCGATATACAGGACAGAACTGCCAAAGTGGAAATCTTAATGAAAAGTCTGGATGAAAAAACAATTCATGCCGTGCTTTGGGTAACTGTTATTTATTTTAATGTAAAAACAAGAAGATCCGAAGTACATCCTGAAGAAATAAAAGAAATATTTGATAAATTTTATGTGGATTTAATACAGAAAGATTTTCAGTCAAGAGTTAAGTTTTTAAGATCTCAAAATGCAAAGAACTCTTAAGGACGTTTCACAAAAGAATCTCTTGATCAATTAAAAATTAATAATATAATAAATGAAAAAAATAGCAGTAATAGGAAGTAATGGACAGTTGGGAAACTGTATTCGAAAGATAGCCCCTGATTTTGAGCTTGATTACGAATTCATATTCACAGATTCGTCTGTATTAGATGTTACAGATGAAAGCCAGGTCAATGATTTCTTTTACAATAATAAACCTGATTACTGTATCAATGCTTCAGCGTATACGGCAGTTGATCTTGCCGAAACTGAAAAAGATAAAGCTTTTGCAGTAAATGCTGATGGAGTGGCTTTCCTTGCCCAGGCCTGTGCAGATTATAAAGCTGTTTTGATCCATGTTTCTACAGATTATGTATTTGACGGAGATACCAATCTTCCCTATTCAGAAGACGATTTTACCAATCCTATAGGAGTATATGGTGCTTCCAAGAGAAAAGGAGAGGAGCTTGCCCTGGAAATAAACCCTCACACAATTATTCTGAGAACCTCATGGCTATACTCTGAGTTCAATAAGAATTTTGTGAAAACGATGCTAAACCTTTTCGCTCAGAAAAACGAATTGGGAATTGTGGCTGATCAGTATGGGCAGCCTACAAATGCCAATGACCTTGCAGAAGCAATCATGGAAATCATTCAGACCCCGGAAAAGACCTATGGAATATTTCATTTTTCAAACTATCCGGAAACAACCTGGTTTGAATTTGCCCAAAAAATTGCAGAATTTTCAAAATCTTCTATAAAACTGAATCCTTTAACCACAGAACAGTACCCGACACCGGCAAAAAGGCCTGTGAGAAGTACCATGTCTCTGGATAAAATTGAAGAGACTTATAAAATAGAACCTAAACATTGGGAGAACAGCCTTGAAGAATGTGTTGAAACACTTGCACAATCTAAACTGATATGAAAAATATAGCCATTATCCTTTCCGTATTGTGTGTACAGCTTTGGAATGCCCAGAATGTTTATCTGTCCAAGGTTGAAAAAACAAATGACAATAAAGATAAATTCCTTTATAAAAAAGAAGATGCAGCTGCAGATGCTGTTTATTTAGGAGAAGTGGAAGTTCAGGGTTTTTCAAAAGATGACGCAGCAGTATTCTCCATGATCTATAAAAAAGCAAAAGAAATTGGTGCCAATACATTTACTGTGAAACCTTTTGAAAATGTTGACGGAACTCCACTGCCATTCAATGCGGCTAACTATAAGATTGCATTATATTATACACCGAAAGAAAACCTGGATGCTCAGCGTGGTGAGATGTATATATTTGCATCTTCAGATAAAGACCAGAAAATAAGCATCAATAGACAGACCTATACTGTTTCTCCAAGATCATTTTTAAAACTTAAGACTGTTCCTGGAGAAGTGTATACCATTTCAACCAGAAAACTTTTAGGATCCACCATCAAAATCCAGCCGAAAGCAGGTGACGAAACAGTTTATTTTCAAATTTCATCCTTAAAAGTAAAATCAGATACGTCCGGTACAGGAGGTTTAAATCTAAAATCAGGAGATATTATAGGACTTGAAAAATCTTATGCAGAATTTTTAAGCTCGATTTATAAAGAAGAGAAGTAATAGATACACTATATAAATAACGAATACCCGGTATAATTGTACCCGGGTATTTTTATTTTGATTAAAAATCTGCTAATCTGCTCCTAGCTTTTTTATAGTATTATTTATCAGCACTCAGGCTATTGTAAGAAAATAGTAAATATAATATGACCTCCCGGGAAAATCAATACACGGACATACAGTATTCAATAGGAACGGGCTTTAGCCCGTTCTCATCAAAAAGAATAAATTCCATTGGCTTTAGCCCAAACTTAGAAACACAAATCACCACACGCAAAGTATATCCACTCCCTTTGTCATACCGCAGGC
>NZ_MAYG01000032.1 GCF_001684965.1 Chryseobacterium arthrosphaerae
CTCTCTTGAAAAGTATATCGTTTCTGCTTATCTAAAAGCTCTTCTGCGCTTACTGAATGTCTTTCGTTTTTCAGTGGGGCAAAGATAACAACTTATAATAAAGCAAAACAAGTTTATTTAACATAAAGTTTACATACATTATTCAATTGTTGGTAACTGCACAACATAAATAATTGATTGAATTACTTTTACATACTTATTAACACTTATCCACAATAGTGGAATTATTTTTCAAAAGGGTTCTGATGTCGTTTCCGGGGTGATATGACAGGGATTTTCAGATATCAATACTATATATATTATATTGTATAGAGTTTTCTAGGTTTTAGTTACAGCCAGTTGTTGTGAGCTTATTTTATTTGAACGGACTAAAGCCCGCTCCTATTGAATTTATATTTGTTTCATAATCATGATCAGAGGAAATATGTTGTTCAGATCCTTACAGGATGACAATAGACCGTGGATAACAATAGTAATGATATAAAGAAATAGATCTGTGTTGAATGATCAATTCAGAATAATAAAGAATAGAGAATAAAAAGTAAAAAGTTAATCCGGAGAAAATAGCGGACTCCTTTGAATAAGTTTACTATAAGAATTATTGCGAATTTTAAAATCTGTTATTTTTAGGATCAATACAAGGCTTATCTGAATTATATTGTGTTAAATAAAAATATCCTGTTTAGATCTTACAATTGTGGCAAGCATCTTAATGGTTATTAATATGACCTCTACCCTAGCCCCGATAGGAACGGTTACCCCGCAGCATAGACCGGAGAGCCGCCGGCTTGCAGCCTGGAAGCGAAAGGCGTGAGGAGTATGAGTGGATAGCGGGAAATAGCTCCTGAAAATAGCTGAGAAATTGAATAGCTGAGAGTAAAATAGTTTGAGAGAGATCAGAAACCTCATCCGGATAAAGTTTAATTCTGAAAAGAATCAGAAAAACCGTTTCATCAAAAACTTATACGTCCAGTAACCGATAAGGCATCCTATAGTGTCTGCCACAATATCCAGGGTTTCCATGGATCTGCCGAGTCCCATTTCTTCCTGCAGGATTTCGGTAAGAAAAGCGTATATAAGGATGATCTGGAAAAAGTACGAAAATTTTATTTTGGGGAATGCTGCGATAAAACAGAATCCGAGTGCAGCAAAAATGCACAGGTGCAGAACTTTGTCTATTCCGCTGAACATGAACCAATATTCATGGTTTTCTTCTCCCGGCTTGAGAAGCATATAAGTAAGAAATGCCCAATAAATGGGCAATATCTTACTGAATATTTTTGAAATCTTATCCAATGATCGCTTTGTAATCATCTGCAGAAAGTAACTCAGACTGATCTGCTCCATCAGCAATTTCCAATTTAATGATCCATCCGTCTCCATAAGGATCTGTATTTAACAGCTCAGGCTGATCTTCTAAGTCTGAATTAAATTCAATAACCTTTCCTGCAATAGGTAAGAATAGATCAGAAACAGTCTTTACCGCTTCTACACTTCCGAAAACGTCTCCTCCGTTAAGGTCATCATCTACAGTATCTACATCTACATATACGATATCTCCAAGTTCTCCCTGAGCGAAGTCTGTAATACCGATTGTAGCTACATTCCCTTCAATCTTGATCCATTCGTGATCTTTCGTGTACTTTAATTCTGATGGTGTGTTCATTTTTAAATTTTTATTTTGTACAAATGTATTCAAAAATATAGTAGCTTCAAATATTGGATATAAAAAAAGTCCTTCAAAGCTGAAGGACTTTTATGTTTGTATGGTTTTAGAATCCGCCTCCGGACTCTCCGAATGTAAATGTTGCAGAAATACCCGCTCTGATGGTAGATAATGGGAATGCTGTCGAAATTTTATATTTGGAGGTCATCTGTTCGTAGAATACCCTCAGGTTAAGATTTTCGGAAACATTATAATCTGCAGAAAGTTTAATGTTCATGAGCTTCTGCCCTCCTGTCACCTGAGAATCATTTAACAGGATATTCATAATGGAAGTTTTACTGTCTCTCAGTGAAATATCTCCCCTGATGTTCAGGTCGCTTCCTTTTCCTCTGGTTCCTCTTCCTCTGATGTTGGCCGTTCCCAATCTGAAGTTTCGGACAATATACCCAAGTCTTACCACATATTCTGTATTGGCATCTTCAGTAAGTGTCTGGTTCACCAATCCCAATACCATCATTCTGGTTTTGTTGTACTGTAACCCAAACTGCATATTGTTTCTCATGGTAACATCTATCCCGATAAGCGGTGAGAAAGATTCTACATATCCTACCTGAGCAAATGTATAAGGATTGATCTTATCTCCTCCATTTTTGATAACAGTTCCTGAAGGATCTACCGACTGATAGTATCCGTTAGGATTACCATGATAGTCTACGTTCCTCTGAATTCCTGTTGCGGTGTAAGTAGCGGTATAACTGTGTAATACATCAAACTTAGTAAACTGTCCGCTGATGATCGGGATGTTTTTCAATCCTGAATAGGTAATTCTCCAGTTTGGCAACGGGAATCCTGCTTTTTTAGGATTACCCAGCGGTGTTACGGATTTCCCTTCCATCGCTGCTTTGAATGCCGGAATCAATACGTAGGCATTTCCAATACTGTAATGCTCGGCAAAGCCATTATTATCCAGTACAGCACCCGGACCTCCCAATTGCTGTGACAGTGCTCTTGCATTATCTCTAAGCGCCTGGTAGACTGCCTGACCTTCTTTAAATGAAGTCTTCAGCAGCATGGTAGAGTTAGAGTACGTCACCATTTCATTGGCAAATGTAAAGTCAGGATCCGAAACTCCGTTATTGGTATAATTGAATCCTGTATGTGAGAAGTTACTGTTATACGTATGCAGCACATTAAGGTCAATTCTGAAATCATTGATCGGCATCATCTGTAAGTCTGCCCTTAATTCTTTGGTAGACATTCTTACATACGGATCTGTCATAAATTCGGAATTACTTACCCATCCGTTTTCCATTACTGTTCTTCTGATATCAGCCTGTGATCCCAGAAGGAATCCTATTGTAGGTCCTCCTAATGTCTGGCCATAACCATACCAGTTAGGTGCAGAAATCAATCCCGGAAGTACAGTACCGTTATTTTCGTTATAGCTAACATTCAACTGCTTGAAAGAAGTCAGGAAGAATGCTGCACTCTGAGGGATAGTTAATCTGTTTTTGAATTTGTATTTCTTATATCTGTATCTGTTTTTATCCCACTGCTTCGTATAGACGTTGTTCAGGGAATCCATTTCCTGTTTACGTTTCTGAAGTTTGGCATTGATATTTTTAAAATAATTAAACTGTCCGAAGAACTTAGGCAGATCTGCAGATCCGGTAACCTGGATCACATTGGTGTTCTGGCCTATGGAACCTAAGCTTACCGGTCTGTTGTTCGGATCTACAAATCCTAACATGGATGTAGATCTTGCATTCCAGTTATAGGTAAATCCATATCCTACCTCAGCGTCAATAAAGTCTAAATAAGGCAGATACTGGAACGGAAGTTTATAGTTCAGCTGTGCTCTGTGATTATACAATACCGGTCTACCCGCTCTGAATACATTTCCGAAGATCGACTTACTGTCCATTAAGTTCGCATCCAGGTTATCATTAAGGGTTCTGGTTGCAGAATTGATTTCCAGTTTTAATGATTTTGTGAAATTGAATCCTAATCCGTACTGCCATCCAAAATAGAAGTTTCTGTTTCTGATCGCATCAAAATCGCCTCCTGCATTACCATTTAGAATCGCTTCTACATTTCTGAATTCAAGCTCGTTGTAATTCCTGTCGATTTCCGTTCTGAAAGATAATCTTGTAGGAATTGGATTGATGTTGAATTCTTTCACCCATCTCAGGTATTTTGTTGATTTTGCCGTATCGCTGATCATCTTGTTGAAAGGTTTCAGCACCCACGGTTTGAAGGTATAATTGTAATCTATATACCCTCTCAGATATTGTCTGTAGTTTCTCTTGGTATAAATATCCCTGAAGTAATCATCGTTGTAAACGGCAGTTACCGAAACGTTTTCAATATCGTAGAATTTAGGTTTCTTATTCGGGTTTACTCTTTCCTTATGCATATTGACCACCCCGATACTTCTCTGCTGCGTATAAGTTCTTGCTACTTTCTTCAGCTGGTCTTTGTTGGGAGCCTTACTGAATTCCACATCGGTATCCAGAGGGTTGTACTTCGGATCTTCAATGGTCTGTGAGTAAGAATAGTTCACAGGAATTTTCACCCCTGTTTTTTCCGGAAGGAATTTATCTACATTGATCGCAGTATTGATACTGAATGCCGATTGTGTAGACTGATTTCTTTCTGCAGGTTTTGAATCTATATTTCCGAAACCGACGGATGTATAGGAAGCGCTGGTATTAACGGTTGCAAAGTCTCCCAGGTTGAAATTCAAGCTTGCATTTCCTGCATATCCGCCATCGTTTTCAATTTCAGAAAGACGGATTTCATTTACCCAAAGAACCCTGCTTATCGTTTTTTCACGGTCAGCATTTCTGACCCCAATCATAATGGTGGTAATATTCCCTAAACTCGGACGTCCTTTAATGTAAATATTTTTATTGGTTTCATTAAATACCGGATCTGTTGTTCTCTCCGTAATGGCAACTCCGGATTTATCCCTTCTTATTTTGGCGTCTACAAAATCCTGAACATTAAAGTTCACTTCATTTTCCATCGGCCAGATATCCATAGGAGCCGTTGCTGTAGTTTTAGTTAACTGCAAAGAGCTTTCATATTCATAATAGTTATCTGTAGCATCGGAACCAAAACGGATAAAGAATTTGGTTTTAGGATCCATGATACCATCATCAGCATCTCTCTCGGTAGTATGAGCGTGTACAAAAAGCTTCAGTTTCTTGTATCTTCTCATATCCAATGTTGTATTCTTGAATACCCCTCTTGCTTCTCCTTTCAGATTCCTTACTCTCATGTAAAGAGATGCCTCGTTCTGTCTCTGAGCTCCTGCATTTCCACTCAGTACCTGTCTGTCAATTCCCGGAGGCAACACATATGGAGGTGTATTCAAAGCATTTTCTTCAATGTTTACACTTCCTACTTCAAAAGCAGGATCTTCTACAAGCCCTGTTCCTTCCACACTACCAGGAACATTGAAACTGAATATTTTATTAGGATATTTTCTCCAGTCTGATCTTACAAGATCCATGGTTGCAAATCTCAAAGTAGAAGTCTGGTCAAACCCTGTCAGCATCAATCTCGCAAATCTTACGTTATTTAAAACAGACGGATCTGCTGTTCCTTCGGCTTTGTCAAAGTTGGCAACAGGAACTCTGAAAAGGTACCATTTCACATCGGCAGACTGCCCGTTCTGGAAGTTTGCTTTTACGGTTTTTACATCAACAATATGATTATCCGGTCCTAATACAAGATTGCTCTTATCAAGCTTAATAACATACTGGTTGTAGTTTTCTGTCTGGTCAAGGTTATAATCCTTGTTGATATCTTCTGCATCCGGAGTCTGTGATGCCACATTCAGTGAATTGGCCTCTGAGTTTCCGTCCGGATTTCTAAAGTATTTGTAACGCTCAACAACAGAGCTGGCCTGGCTTCCGGTAAATTTATCCGAAAGATAGAATACAAAGTCATCTAGTGCCGGGTCAGACACATTGGTTACCGGGTTTACAAATGTATTCCCGAATTTCATTGCTTCCTGATCTGAGCTCAGACCATCATATCCTACATCCTGTCTTCTTCTGTCTTCTCCTTCTGTAGAGAATGCATACAGAATAGGTGGCTGTTTTGGCTGTGTTCCCCAATTGGAACTCGTCGTTGAGGATGGTGATCCCGATGTTGGAAGTCCGTTTTCATACAGCATTTTTCCGTCTTTCAGTACATCTTCGGAAACGTTTCCTAAATGTAATAATAGTTTCGGGTCATTTCCCAGGGTATTACCGTCTGCATAAGGATCCATCATCCAGAATTCAACATATTCGATATTGGAAGTTACAAAGTTCGGTACGCTGATCGGTCTCATGATCCCTGCCCATCTGCTCTGTGCCTGCTCTGTTGCAGTATTCACGTTGTATGGACCTCTTTCCTTAGGATAATAAGAGATATCAAATGTATTGGTGAAAGTCTGCTCTCCCGCTACGAAATCCCTGTTGTTATAGATCTCTGAATACTGAACTCTTCTTGATGCGTGGTTGGATACGGACTGCGGGGTAATTCCTCCCGGAGCTCTTCCTCCCACTCCCCAGAATCTAGGGTCAATATTATACCATGACAACAATCCTCTTCCATAACCGGTTGTGATGTCATCATTGTTCGGGACACTGCTGAATGGCGGCAATTTGTTTTTCTCCGGTCTTGAAGCCAGGCTCCATGCAGCCGGTTCTTTTAAAGAGATCTTTGAGGTTGTCTGCTCAAAGTCATCTATATAAGACTGGTTATTGGTTCCTTTATTTAATCCCGGCATCAGATAGGCAGCTTCCATCTTAAAGTTTAAGTTGGATGGTGCTTCTGTCTTTACCATCGGGAGTTTATTCGTAAGCCTTGTCAGGAAAGGTGCCTGGTTGTTATACATCAGGTTGATCCCTGCCATGGTATTATTCACGGCTTCCTGTCCGAAATTCACTTTCTGGGTCAGCGGAGATTCCGAATAATTAATTACGGTTCCCCCTAAAACGAAGTTTTCGTTAAATCTTCTTTCAAGGTTTAATCCCAAGAACCTTTTTCTTTGGGTATTGAAGGTTAATTGGTTTTCCAGTGAAATATTGATGGCCTGCCCGGATTGTTTTACATTTTCGTTGATGATAGTAACTGTTCCGAGCATATAGTCCACAGTATAGTCTACTCCTTCTGTAAGCTGTACTCCATTTGCGGCAACTTTCACCGATCCCTGCGGAACGTTTACTGCTCCTAAAGAGATCCCCTGTCCCTGAACTCCTTTATAACGGCCTTCCATCGTATATCGCTGTGAAAGGTTACTGGATACAGCATACTGCTTCTGCTTATCGTAAAGGTCGTGGAATACATACTGCGGGTCATTGCTTCCCAGTACGTCTTCCATATATTGCCCAAAAGGTTCGACTTTGGTAAAAATAATCCTGCCGGTTTCCGGTCTGATGGTAATTCCGTTGACAAAGTCAAAAATACCGTCTCCTTTACTGCCGTCTTTGTTATTCTGGATGTCTCCGTTCATGTTCAGACGGTCCCAGTTGAACAATCTCAATAGGTTCTGTTCTTTTTTAGGCGGAATATAATTGATTTTACCTCCTGAAGCCGGATCTCTGTAGTATACGTTAAGAATGAAACCATCCTGAGATACCTGACCGGCATCTATAGAATAGATATTCTTCATCATCAGCTTCCACATCGGAGACTCCGTATTCACTCTGTTATTTACTCTCAGTACTTTGGTAATCAGCACCGGGCTTTCTTCAGAGAACTCCCCTACTTTATATACTTTATTACTTCCGTTCATCGTATAGGAGTACGAAACCGCCAAAAGCTGATTTTCATTAAGTTTCTGGTTTAAGGAAATATATCCTAACTGTGGCTGGAATGTAAATTCACTGGCGTTAAGTTTTCTGGCTTTGGTATTATAAATAAATTCTTCTCCGTTATCATAAGTTACTCCACCAAATGTCTGCCCCTGGAAAATCGTTCCATAGTTTTTACCTGCTTCTCTGGTTCCTGCAGCAGCTGATATGTTGTCATACAGGTTGTTCACAGAGTTATCCGGAAAAGCAGAACCACCGGCTCCTTCTCCCAGATCCCGGATCCCGATAATACTCTTCTGATAAGCCAGGTTACTATTTCCCTGATCCAGCACCCAAACTTCCATTCTGGTGATGTTGATGGTGGAATTGATCTGCGGATAATTAATTAAGGCGCCATCGTATTTATTCAGGAAATAGTGCCCTATGAAGAAGTGCTGATTTTCCTCATAATCAATGGCATTGACTTTGAAATTGTTCACTGCACCTCCTCCCTGTACAACAATATTACGGGCTTCCCCCTGTTGCTGGGAAAGGACAACGGTTCCGAAGGTTTTTCCCAGCTGGAACTCTGTCTTCACCCCGAATAAGGATTGTGAACCACGGATCAGACTTGTAGAAAGCGGCATATTAACGTTACCGAATTCTACTCTTTTGATGATTTTATCTTCACCGCCTGCATTCGGTTTATCTATGTCTCCAAGGCCTTTCTGCTGTAAATCTTTCCAGCTTCCTTTTGCCTGCCAGACGAGATTCATCCTGTTTTCAAAGGCAAAACCACTCTGGGTATCATAATTGGCTTTTAACTGAAGGTTTTCCCCAACTTTCCCCAATAATCCCAGCTGGATTCTCTGATCAATATCAAAGGTAAAACTGGTCCTGTTTTGTGGCAGGATCATCGGGTTGTCTATTTTCTGGTAAAGTCCGGCAAAATCAAGAGAAGCATATCCTGAAGGAATAATTTCGATCTTATTGCCTCCGAAAATGGTTTCGAACAGCCTGTTATTGATCAACAGTGAGGGGATCAGCCCTTTTTTTCTTGCATCTGACCTGTCTTTTCTGAAAAGAAGGTTATATTTATCAGATTTCTCCTTATAATATGCTTTTGTCTGGGTGGCGAGCATATATTCTTTATACTCTTCCGGAGACATGGCAGTGGGAGGTCCTGTGATGGTATTTCCGATCTTGGGGTATACATAGTACATCCCGGTTTTGATATCGTAGTAGGCTTCATACCTCGTAGGGTCGGCCACTTCATATTCTTTTCTGATGATCAGTGTGTCATTTTTCTGCTGTGCAAAGGCACTTACAGACATACACAGGAACGACAGGAACAAAAATATGTTAAGATGCTTATTATTCGCCACCAAATGTTAAATGTTTTTTAAAATTTGTTTAACCAATTCTTCTACCGAGACGCCTGGATTCTGTTTTAATATTCTGTCGGCAATCTTTTCGCTGGTACGTTTAGGAATCCCTAAAACTTCTAATGCAGATAACGCTTCATCCTTGATTTTATTATCTGCCGGAGCAGAAATATTCAAAGCAGGATCGCTGAATTTCTGCACTTTATCTTTAAGATCAACAATAATTCTTTCGGCAGTTTTGGCACCGATTCCTTTGGCTTTCTGAATCAGAGCACTGTTGCCTGAAAGTATTGCTGATGCTATCTCGTCAAGACTTAATGTAGACAGCAGAATAAGGGCAGAAACAGCTCCTACTCCGTTAACGCTTATTAACAGGTTGAACATTTCTTTTTCTGAACGAGTGTTAAAGCCAAAGAGAAGATGAGCATCTTCACGGATGATCTGCTGTATAAATAGAAAGGTCTGCTGATTCAAAACCAGCGTCTGTGAGGTCATTAAACTGATTCCCACGTAGTAACCAACTCCCTGTACATTGATAACGGCGTAGGTAGGCGTAAGTTCCTGAACTGTGCCTTGTAAAGAAAATATCATTATTAATTTTTAAAACTCCCAAATATAGCAATTTAAACTAATTAATATTTTCATTTCATGTACGAATGCCTTTTAACTTAAATTTTAAATGAGAATTCAAGGAATTAACATAAAAACAAAAGACTCCAAAATATGGAGTCTCTGTACTATGTGAACACTCTATTAAAGTGTCTTTTTTAATCTGGAAGATATGAACGGGGATCGCTGATTATCAGCTCTTCCTCATCATCTTAAGCTTTTTTTTCTCTTCTCTGGGCATCCAATACTGCAATAGTGGCAAGGTTTACGATCTCGTCTACACTTGAACGCATCTGAAGTACGTGTACCGGCTGCTTCAGTCCCATAAGGATCGGTCCGATTACCTGTGCTACTTTCATTCCTCTCAGGATTTTATAAGAAAGGTTGGCACTTTCCAGATTCGGGAAGATGAATGTATTGGCCGGTGTAGTTCCCAGTTTTGAGAATGGATAATCGCTCAGGTGATCTGCATTCATTGCAAAATCAGGCTGAATTTCACCATCAACAACCATTTTAGGATATTTCTCGTGAAGGATGCTTACTGCTTTAGCCACTTTCTTGGACGTTTCAGAGATCGCAGCAAAGTTTTCGAATCCAAGCATTGCAATTCTCGGCTCAATAGCGAAAGATTTAACGGTAAATTCTGCCATTTTAGCAATATTCACAAGGTCTTCAGCCGTAGGGTTCTGATTGATGGAAGTATCTGCGAAGAAAATAGGTTTCTTTTCAGACAGGATCATCATCATCGCCGCTACTTTATCTACTCCTTTATCTTTTTCAATAACTTCCAGAACAGGACGTAATACTGAAGTATAGTTTTTAGAGAATCCTACGATAAGCCCGTCTGTATCACCATGTTTCAGCATTAAAGGTCCGAAATAGTCTCTCTGACGAACATATCTCTTCGCCTTGTACTCATTCATTCCTTTTCTCTGACGAAGTTTCCAAAGGGTTTCCCTGTATTTTTTTCTGTTTTCTTTCTGATCGTCATCACTTGGATCAATGATCGGAACATCCAGACTGATTCCGTAACGTTCCATCTGCTCCTTGATGTATTTTTTATCTCCTAAAAGGCTTGGATAAGCGATTCCTTCTTCATACAGGATCTGGGCAGCCTTCAGTACATTATATTCTTCAGCATTTCCAAGGGTGATTCTCTTCGGATTGGATTTGGCACGGCTCTGCATCATTCTTACCAATCTCTCATCCCTTCCCATTCTGTCTAAAAGCTGGTGCTCGTATTCTTCGAAGTCAGTGATTTCTTTTCTGGCAACACCACTTTCCATAGCGGCTTTAGCTACAGCGCTTGATACTTTTGTGATCAGTCTGTTGTCAAATGGTTTCGGAATGAAATATTCTCTTCCAAACTGTAAGTTCTGAACGTTATAAGCCAAAATTACAGCTTCCGGCACCGGCTCTTTGGCCAGGTCAGCAATAGCATGCACGGCAGCCAGCTTCATCGCTTCATTGATTCCTGTAGCCTGCACATCCAAAGCACCACGGAAGATATACGGGAACCCAAGCACGTTGTTTACCTGGTTAGGATAATCACTTCTTCCTGTCGCCATGATTACGTCTTTACGGGTTTCAAGGGCAAGGTCATAAGCAATTTCCGGATCCGGGTTAGCCAAAGCGAATACGATTGGATTTTCGTTCATGCCCAGCAGCATTTCCGGCGTCATCACATTTCCTTTAGACAATCCAACGAAAACATCAGATCCTTTTACAGCATCTTCAAGTGTTTCAATATCGGTCTGCACAATGAAGTCTAATTTTTCAGGG
This sequence comes from Chryseobacterium arthrosphaerae, assembly GCF_001684965.1. NCBI lineage: Bacteria > Pseudomonadati > Bacteroidota > Flavobacteriia > Flavobacteriales > Weeksellaceae > Chryseobacterium > Chryseobacterium arthrosphaerae. The sequence continues at coordinate 11,235 of NZ_MAYG01000032.1, forward strand.
GTAAGGTTTTCTCTCTTATGGTTGATCACTCCTTTGCTGTCACACATCAGGACGTTTTCTTTTTTCAGTCCCAATGAGATATAAAGTTTGGTACATGCGATAGCAGCAGCACCTGCTCCGTTCACCACCATTTTCACGTCTTCAATATTCTTATTGGCAATCTGCAGTGAGTTGATCAGTGCTGCCGCAGAAATAATGGCTGTACCATGCTGGTCATCATGCATCAAAGGAATATTCAATTCCTCTTTCAGTCTTTGTTCTATATAAAATGCTTCAGGAGCTTTGATATCTTCAAGGTTGATTCCTCCGAAAGTAGGGGCAATACCTTTTACAATTTCAATAAATTTATCAGGATCCTTTTCATCAATTTCAATATCAAAAACGTTGATATCTGCAAAGATTTTAAAAAGAAGACCTTTTCCTTCCATTACGGGTTTTGAAGCTTCAGCCCCGATGTCTCCCAATCCAAGTACGGCAGTACCGTTAGAAATTACGGCTACCAGGTTTCCTTTTCCTGTGTAATCATAAACGGTTTCCGGCTTGTCATGAATTTCCATACAGGGAACAGCTACTCCCGGAGAATATGCCAATGACAGATCTCTTTGAGAAGAGTGTGGTTTCGATGGAATAACTTCAATTTTTCCTTTAGGTTCTGCTTTATGATAATCTAGCGCGGCCTGGCTAAAGTTCTTTTCGTCGCGATTGTTGTTACTTGACATAAATTTCGTTTTTTGTTAAAGGATATATTTAATGTGGTAATCTACTAAGCTTTCAATTGGTTTCTGAACAACATGTCCCACATTTAAATTCAGTTCTGCAGCTACAGAACGCAGTATATTTTCATAATAATAAGCGATAGAGCCGATGAAATTGATCTCAGCATCTTTAGCTTCCTCATAAGGAAGAACCTGGTATTCAAAGAAATTTTTCATTTCTTCAAAAACCATGTCTTTGAAATAAGGGTGCTCTTTTCTTTCGATCACAAATTTGGTAAAGTTGGCCAAATAAGCATTGGGCCTTGGCGTATGGTACATATTTTTCAATGCATCTTCTACGGTAAGCTGGTAATCTGCTTCAAAATCATGGTGAAGATCAGCAGGCAGTTTTTTCATAAAATATCTGCGTACCAACTGCTTTCCGATAGCGCTGCCGCTTCCTTCATCTCCGATCAGGAAACCAAGTGAAGGCAGTTCGATCTTCAGGGTTTCCCCATCAAAAAAACATGAGTTTGATCCTGTGCCCAGAATGCACACAATTGCAGGTTTACCGCTATATGCAGCATATGCAGCAGCCATCAGATCTTCTTTTACGATGATGTCTGCTTTTCCGAATACCTTTTTCAGCTCTTCTTCTATGGTTTCGCAGTTTTTTTTCACACCACATCCTGAACCATAGAAAAACACTTTGGTAATTGAATTTTTTACCGATATCAGATTGCTATTTTTCTGTATCTCCGGAGCAATAAGCTCTCTGTTGATAAAATTCGGATTGAAGCCGATGGTTTCTGTTTTCAGAAAAACTTTTTTAAAGTCATCAAGGATCACCCAATCCGATTTAGTAGAACCACTATCTACAATAGCAACCATATTTTAGATTTTAATTTAAGGGTGCTAAATTATGAATTTATCTTCAATTAGCGTTTAAAAACAACCTGGAAGCTGTCTAAAATCATTAATGTTTAATCTGAGTTTTTTTTTCGTTGAACTGGAGAAGCCAGTCTTCAATTTCATCTTCCAGATAGGAAGCCTGTAAAACCATTGCATTAATAAAATCATCGGGAACGGGTTCACCGCTGGAATTCTCAAGATTCCAAAGTTCATTGGACATATTTTCATACTCGGAGTACACTCTTTTGAAGCGGGAACTTTCTTTCTCAAGAGCCTCAATATTTTTCTGTTGAAGCTGGAATTTTCTGTATTTGTTTTGACGTTTCATACAAATATTATTATCAGTTGGGTCATAAAATTTTGGAGTAGTATGCTCTCTAGCACGCATTACAAGATAGAAAAGACCATCAACACAAGGCGTTGAAAATGAATTTATTATCAGGTTATTATTACATCATTCTGAATATTAAAATTAGAAATAATTTTTATTTAAAAAAATATTTTAACAACTTTTTTCAGTGTTTAACATATAGTTATAAATTTGCATACTCATACGGGGATGTATGGTAATTACCGGTGATCATCAACCACGATCAGTAGCCGGAATACTACAGGTCAGGCATTTTTTCAGCTATAAAAAAGACTGATCTCCGCCACCGTATGAATACATTTTCAGGTTTTTATATTAATTGAATGAAAGAAATACTCATACGCCAGAAACAGGTTCTGTTCTTCATCATTGCAGGGGGACTGAGCGCCGTTGTAGAAATCGGCAGCTTTAAGCTATTCAGCACTTATCTCCCACAGCTTTTGACAAGAGAAACCAATTTTTATGGTGTGCACTACCCGTTAAGCAACATCTTTTCGACCAGCTGCGGGATCATTACCAATTACTTTCTGAGCATCTGGTTTGTTTTTGAAAGAGGAAAGCATTCCAAGAAAAAAGAGTTTGCGTATTTTATGGTGGTCTCTTTTTTTTCCACGCTGCTGAGTTTAGGTTTCTTCCAGGTATTTTACAGTTTTATATTTAAAGATAATATCAATTTAATTTTTTATACCTTGAGTCCGGAAATGATCAGTAAAATTGCGGCAATCTTACTGGTGTCCATCCTCAACTATTCGGTAAAAAAGAAAGTAATTTTTAACGGTTAAGCGGTGACAAAAATTTTAAATTATCTCTGGAGATTCTGGCTTCTGCTACTGGCATTTGTTTTAACGGTAATTATCGGAATCCCTGTCTATATTCTGTCTTTCAATAAAAAGCATTACCGGTATGCTTATAAATTTGTCCGTATCTGGTGCTATGGTATGTTTTACGGAATGGGTTTCCGGTATGATCTCATCCAGCTTTCGGAACAGAAGAAAGATAAAAATAAAGAATATGTTTTCATCTCGAATCATACATCGATCATGGACATTATGCTTACCTGCATTCTGTTTCCCGATCATCCGATCTGTTTTGTGGGAAAGAAGGAGCTTGTAAAGATTCCTATTTTCGGGACGATCTATAAAAGGATATGTGTAATGGTAGACAGAACGAGCGCCCGAAGCCGAGCTGATGTATACCGCAGATGTGCTGAGAAGATGGAAGAAGGCAACAGCATCGCAATTTTCCCGGAAGGAGGGGTACCTGATGACACGTCTGTAATTCTGGATGATTTTAAAGACGGGGCTTTTATCCTGTCTTCCAAACATCACTCTCCTATCGCCATGTATACATTTATCGGGCTTAAGGAGATGTTTCCTTTTGAAAACAGCAAAGGATACCCTGGAAGAGTCAGGGTTTATTTCAACGGAATTCTGGAGCCTTCCGATTCTCCCAAAGACCTTAAAGAAGAGGCTTATCAGGAAATAAAAAAAACTTTATTAAAGCATTCCATTTAACGGAAATAGCTATATTTGTTTGTGAAATCTATAATAAATATGTCAAATTATTCTAAACAAACCAATTGGGCCCAATTCATTCCATTGGTTACTGTATTCTTCTTTTGGGGATTCGTAGCAGCCAGTAATGATATTCTTATCCCAGTTTTTCAAAAAGCCTTCAATCTATCTCAAACTGAAAGTATGCTGGTTCAGATCTGCTTTTATGTTGCGTATACTGTAGGTTCTTTAATTTATATGATTGTCTCAAAAAGCCTGAGACAGGACCTGATCAATAAAATCGGGTACAAAAACGGTCTTATTGTGGGGCTTTTGATTTCCGCACTGGGAACGCTGCTGTTCTATCCTGCAGCCAATATGCACTCTTTCCCGTTAATGATCTCAGGATTATTTATTGTAGGTTTAGGATTCTCTCTTCAACAGATTGTAGCCAACCCGCTCGCTATTGAGGTAGGTCCTACGGAAACAGGATCTCAGAGACTGACAATGGCCGGGGGAATCAATAATCTGGGAACCACTATCGGGCCGCTTATCGTTGCATTTGCCATTTTTGGTTCTGCAAGCGCTGCCAATACAGAAGCAAGCATCGAAAGTGTAAAGACACCTTACCTGATCCTTGGTGCTGCCTTTGCGTTGGTTGCCTTAATGCTTAAATTCTCTTCGCTTCCTGCCGTGACCCCTACCAATACTGAAGATACAGACAGTAAAACTCCGGGAGAGCACAGAACTTCTGCTTTCCAGTACCCTCAGCTGGTCATGGGAATGATTGCGATTTTTGTATATGTAGGAGTGGAAGTTTCTACCGCCAGTAACCTTCCTGCCTATATGGAAAAAGGCTTAGGTTTTGAAACCAAAGAAGTAGCTCCCTATATCTCTTTATACTGGGCATCTTTAATGATCGGCCGTTGGACGGGTGCCGTAGAGGCATTTGATTTCAGCGCCGGTTTCAAAAAGATCTTAAGATTCTTAGCGCCTTATCTTGCATTCGGTGTATTTTTATTAGTAAATGCTATTGCCAAGCATGATCTTTCTCCATTTTACGTTTATGGATTCGTTATCATTGCAATGATCATCTGCGATATCATGAGTAAAGGAAATCCGGCAAGAATGCTTCTGATCTTCTCTTTAGCAGGAATTACCGCTTTACTGATAGGAATGTTTACTTCAGGAATGGTATCTGTATATGCATTTACCAGTGTAGGTCTTTTCTGTTCTACCTTATGGCCGTGCATCTTTGCTCTGGCAATTAACGGACTTGGAAAGCATACCAACCAGGGTTCCGGGTACCTGATTATGATGATCATGGGAGGAGGTATTGTAAGTTTTATCCAGGGATATATTGCTGATATTACCAATATTCATTTCAGTTATATTGTAGGGGTTGCCTGTTTTGCTTATCTTGCATTCTATGCGATCCGTGTAACGGGAATTCTGAAAGCCCAGGGCATTGATCTGGATAAGATAACCAAAGGAAATGGTCATTAAAATAACAAAAACAATATATAAGAAGAAAAGGTTTTGGGCAGGTTTATTACTTGCCCAATTTCTTTTGTTTTACAGTTTCTCGAAGTCATCACGGATGGTTTCTTTTTTTGAAAAATTCTTTGAGTTGCAAAAGAAAATCCACCAGATGCTGTTCAGCCGGATTCCGTTTTCTATGGGGGATCTTATATATATTCTTCTGGGAGTTTTTTTTCTTTATTGTCTGATATGTTTATTCTGGAAGAAAAAAAGGAGCATGGCCGTGATGAAGATCCTGATCGTGGTGAACATCTTCTATTTCAGCTATCAGGTATTCTGGGGAATGCTCTATTTTCAGACGCCTATCATCAGGAAGCTTGAAAATCAAAAAAAGCCTGATATCACAAAAGCCAAAGAACTGGCTCTCCGGTATCTTGAAAAATGCAAGGTATCACGAACTGCCGTACGTGAAGATCATCATGGAATCTTCGTGATTACCGACCTGAAATCTGTACAACAGGAAATTCTTCACCAGCAGACAAAACTGCCTCAATATACTTCAGATAAAAAAGCACCGCAGGTTTTAGCAATCAAACCCAGCTTATTTAAAAATATCATGAGTTTTACGGGCATTCTGGGCTATTATAATCCTTTCACTGCGGAAGCGCAATACAATTCTGAGCTTCCTTCCACATTTGTTCCTTTTACCACCGCTCATGAAAGTTCTCATCAGCTTGGTTTCGCCAGGGAACAGGAAGCCAATTTTGTGGGCTATTTACTAGGTATTCACTCCGGCAATTCAGACCTCAGATACAGTACTGAATATTTTACCTTGAAAAGTCTTTTAAGGTTCATTGCGGAAGAGGATCCTGAGTTTGTAAAGTCTGTCCTGAACAATTATTCTCCTGCCATGAAAAGAGACCGTGCCTATGAGAGAAGTTTCATCTTCCGTCACCAGGGATGGCTGGATGAATTCTTTGGGTTCACCAATAATTTGTTTTTAAAAACGAATCAGCAGGAAGGTTCGGTTACCTATTCCTACTTTATAGATCTTCTTCTCAACTACGAAAAATAGCATAAAAAAAGAATCGTATCAGGCGATACGATTCTAAAAACACAAATGATGAAAAAAAATTTATTACCTTGACTTGTTCCCTCATTCAAGGCGATGTAAAAGTACGACATATTTTATAAATACAAAAACATTTATCTCCTTTTTTAAAACTTTATGAAAACTTTATGATTTTTTAAGTTTTTTTGAGTTCAATCACCAACCATATAAATCACAATTAATTTCACTATATTACAAAGTAAATTCAACCAAAAGGGATTTAACATAGAAATATTTTACAAAATCAATCATTTGTTTAAAAATATAACACCGCTATTTTCCTGTTTTTTCAACGGATGAAAAATTGGAGTTATTTACATTTTTATTATGATATAATTCTAAAATTTGTATTCCATTAATTATCCTCAGATGAAGTCATTTTTGTGATTAAAAAATACTAGTGTCTCCGGAGAAAATATGATTTTAAAATTTCTTATAAGAAATGTCAGAAGTTATTGAATTATCAAATATAAGAAATCGGAACATTTTATTTTTTTAAAAGAGCAACTTCTATATAACTATCGGTATACCATTTAATATCCAAAGGTTCTTTCGCATCCGCAATGGTTTCAGTACTTACATCTTTTCCCGTTCCATAATTTATTTGAGCATCTGCACTTTTTCGGATTCCTAAAACCACTATAAGTTTACTTCCTTTTTGTATTCTTCTTCCTGTAGAAAAAGTATTATGTATGGGAATAGATTCTTTTACAAATGGTTTTAACAAATTCCTTTTAGTATTATCTTTGGCATAGCTTGCTCTTGCAAAATAATCATGAGCTAATTTAAGATACTGCCCGGTAGATAGCTTCTCATAAAACTCCATAGTAATATCCATATCTTTTTTATTAATAGAAGCTATTAATTCCCCAGTGAAATTACCAATGATTTCAACCGGTTTATCAAAAACATCACTTTCAAAAATAAGTTTATATTTTATGAATGATTTATCTATTATGGTGTCAAGTATTTTTTCGCTATCCAGGCTCTTCAGTGTATCTTCTCTATTAAAGAAATCAATTTTTTGAGCAATAAAACCCGGTTCAGGCTTTGATTCCTGTAATTTGGTTTTATTAAAAAACAACTTCAGCTTTCCACTGCTTAATTCATCGATGCTTTTAGCACTCTGCCATTCATTAGCACCCATTATTTGAAAATTCACTTTCCCTTTTAAAAACTCAGGCTTCTTACTCCCTTTCAAAATATAATCAAACCACTGGTAAGAAATATCTTCTATATCAATATTGGCTACAGGATCAATTGCATATCCCTTATAATTTTCATCTACTCCTGATACTACGCCAGCATGCCCAAAAGGGCCCATAACCAAATAATGTTCTGCATTTTTATTGTATTTATGATGCTCATTAAAATAATACATTGCACCTCTTTGATCCGCATCATAATATCCTGTAAAAGTTAAAACTGGAATATTAATCTTAGAAAAATCTTTTTTATAAGGTATCTTAGATTGCCAGAATCTATCAAAAGAAGGGTGTTTCAACCATTCCTGAAAAATAGGATTTTTTACTCCGTAAAGGCTATCCAGTTTATTAAATGCAATTCCATTTTTATAATAAGAATTATAAACAGAAAGCCATTCCTTTTCGTCATTAAAGAGTTTATAATCTGTTTCTTTCTTTACATAACTTAACCAGCGGAGCATGTATGGACTAAAACAATTATTATACATTGGAAAGTCTATTCCAAAACCTACTGACGCTGATGGTACTATTGTTTTCAGTGCAGGGTGCAATCTTTTCGTAGCCGCCCATTGGCTAAAGCCATCATAACTTCCTCCAATCATTCCTATCTTTCCATTGCTCCACGGCTGTTTTGTAATCCATTCTATTACTTCGTTTACATCATTTATTTCAAATTCAAATGGTATAATTTGATCATTACTTGCATATATACCTCTACTTGATGCATTCACAATATTATAACCTCTATTAGCATTTATCTTTGAGTTATAATTATAATAATCGCCATTAAGAGAATAGCCTGAAAAATGTAAAATGGAAGGTTGCTTTACACTTTTATTGAAAACATAATAAAGGGCAATTTCATTACCTTTTTGTGTTTTAATAATAATACTATCTTTAGCTAAAATGTCTTCTTTATCTAATTTTTTTAAGATACATTCCGCTATAGAAAAAGTTTTTTCTATAGTAATATAAGTATTATAATTCCTACATAGTAGAACTGCATTTTTTAATGATATACTATCATTTTTGATGCTATCACTCAATATTTTAATTACCTCATTTTTATTAAAGTCTTTTTTAAACTTAAATGAATCAGGAATTAAATATCTAGACTGTATTGGCAACTGATTATATCTCTCTCTAAGTATATTTTCATATACAGGTTCAATATCCGCAGTTTTAGTTGAGTTTTTGACTAATGAATATAGTTCGAATTGAATACCTATTATCTTGGAATAATAAGGATATGATTGCTTATAAGCATTACGTATCTTATATATGGTTTTTAAAGCACCACTATAATCTTTATCAAGCATTTGAAACCTAAAATAATTATCGTGATATTTAAGAGAATCTTTTTCTTTATAATTTTTAATAAGCTCTTTATTAAGAAGAAGTAATTTATTTTCAAATTCTGGATTTCCAAATTCTATCTTTTTAAAATAAAGTTTCTGGGAAAAACAATAAGATGCAAAACACAGAAAAAACAAGCTCCATTTGTTTTTATTCATTTTTTTAATATTGTTGATCAATACCTCCATCAGCTATATGTTGTTTTTAAAAATTAACATTAAGCAAAATAAGTTTTTTCACATAACTTATTAAAAGTATCATTCTCTAAATTGATCAATTTTGGGCACTATAAAATTGTGAAAGCCTCAATAAAAACATCACCCCTCACCCCTGTTGATCTAATAATTTAATATAATAAGATGGCAAAGTCCCCGTTATTTTCCTAAATGCATTGGAAAACGATTCCGAATTATTGTATCCGATATCATCTGCAATTGCCGCAATCGTATGTTTTCTTATTTTTACATTAGTATTTAATTCATCAATAATATAATTAATCCTAAGCTCGTTCAGATATTGCGGAAAATTCTTCATCTTAAGTTCATTCACTGACTTTGACAGATAATTCCGGTTTGAATTAAACTCCTTAGCAAGACTATCAACAGTAATATTTTTTTGTAAAAAGTCTTTGTTTTGCTCGAACCTCTCTAATTTTGCCTTTATATCTTTTAATTTTTTCTCTGACAGTACATTTTTTGACTTCTGTTTTTTAATATTATCAGTTGCTTCGACTTCATTCTGTATTATCAACGTATTGTCCAGTTTAGATTTTTCTAATAGATACTCAGCCTGTCGTTTGTAAACTTCTATTTTTCTCTTATTTCGAATAAACAAAAAGAATAAAGTCCCAATAAGTAAAGCACTGCTTCCTAAGAAAATATAAAGAACAGAGTTTTTATTATTTAAATCCTTTATTAATCTTTCTTTTTCTTCCAAAAGAGCAGGAGTATCGTATTTCTTATAGATTTCTTTCGACAAAAGCTGCTTGCTATTGTTGATAATACTATCAGCAGCGAAAAGTTTATTTATGAATTTCAATTGATTTTCTTTATCTCCCTTTTTCTTATAGTAATCAATCAAAATTTCATATCCATTTCTTGTTAAAAGGTCAAATTTTTTAGATACAGTTAATACCGAATCTGCTTTGATAAAATATTTCACAGCATCATTTTCTTTCTGGGTATCATAATTAATTTTACCTAAAAAATAGTAGGTGATCCCTAAATTCCAATTGTCATTATTTTTAATAAATTTTTTCTCTGCTTCTAAATGCTTTTCAGAGGATTCTTTATAATTTTTCAGGTAATAGTTAGCTATTCCCGATGCAGAGATAAAATAAGGATAATGAGTATAATCTTTATATTGTTTACACTCCCTGATCCCTAAATCAATGTACTTTAAAGCATTTATATATTGCCCGGTCTTATTATAACAATTGGCAACTGAAAAAACAGAACCGATATAGCTTTTAACATCTCTGTTATCTGTATCCAGTTTTTTTTTCTCATATTGATAGTATTCCAGAAAGAGAGATAGAGCTTCATCATTTTCTCCTGTTGCCAGTTTTAAAATCCCAACAAGTTTTTTTATATAATAAAACTGATCAGGATTTTTATTTTTAGATAAATCCCTCGCCTGGATATACTCCTTTAGCGCCTCATTGTATCGAAATTCATAATTTAATAAAATTCCTTTAATAATATGTGCCTTGGCAGGATATTCTCTTGTATTCAAATTATGAGTTAATGTAAGTAGAGTATCTGCATAGGGATGTCCATTTTCGGATTTCAATCCTTTACTGTAAGCCAACTTATAATACCCATCATACATAAGAACATTATCTTTTTCTTCTTTCGCTTTTTTCAGAATAACATTTGCATACAACTCAGCTTTATTATTATCAATTCGGAATACTTTATCATAAGCCTTCTGCAGTTCTTCAATGTTTCTACTTTTTAATGAATCTGGTATACGAAATCTTTTTATACTTTGTGCGAAGTATAGGATTTGGAAAAGAATCAAGAGACAGGTAAAGACTTTCTTTTGCATATTGTGTTTTGATATAAAAATACATATTAAAATTTCTCTTAGCATTATTTCTTTTATTACTAATGGTATGTTTTTAGACTTCAACAACAAACAACTGATAACCAATAAAGTAAATCCAATTTACTCTATCTAAATTTATAAATACATTGTTATATCTTCCCAAAATTTATAAATTCAGACCTACTTTACTTGTATCATTAAAAAGCCAAATGCATCTTTGTTTCAGGTAAAAACACAACGATTTATTTTTTGTATGTGTACAGTACAAAATCTAAATAAAGCTGATCAGCAAATCCCATGTCAGGGATTATATGACAAAAAAAATTATTAAATTTAAAATTAAAACAAAATGAGAAAATTAACCGGAATGAAGAATTTTTCTTCACTAGAGAACAAAAGACTTAAAAATCTACAAACTATTTCTGGAGGATCTGCCAGTAGCAGAAATTCACCATCTCAGTATACTACATCTGACGGACAAGTAAATGATACAGATTTCTATAAGGATGATACGGCTGGTGTTTGGACATACAGCTCAAGAACTTCAGTAATGGTTGGCCCTGCAAAACCAACAGAAGGTTTTTAATTAAAAGGTTAAGGAAGAATAAACTCTTCCTTAATTTTATCTTGACATTCAAAAAAATAATTATGAATAACCAAAATTTGCAATTCTTTAAATGGATGCTCATCTTAAATTTACTCCTTTTGATTGGCTGCAAAAGAAAGAATGTTAACTATATTCCCTATTATCAGAAAGTAAATGAAATTGATAGTATATACAGACTAGCAGAAAAACCTAAGCTGGCAGCAGAAAAGTATAAAAAACTATTCAGTTTATATGAGCCCAAGAATCAAGAAAAAATATGGGAATACGAAACTTATCTTATTTTAGCTGATCGATATAATATCGATTTTGGAGGTAAAAAAAGTCTCAATAAATTAATTTCTTTAATTGCTCCTTATGGAGATTACTATAAAACATATTTCCCTTTTTTTCAAAAGTACGGAATTGATAGTCTTGATGTAAAAGAACAGATTTCAGATTGGAAAAAAAGCCTGAATCAAACACTTATTGATTCATTTACAGTAGCTATGAAAAGGGATCAAGAAGGAAGAAGACCACTTGATACAGCCTTGGCACAGAAGAATGTAATGAAAAATGCAAGACTTCTTCTCTGGACGTTCAAGAAATATGGTTACCCTACTCCTCAAAAAATAGGAACCATGGGACCTAATGATACCTTTTTTGCGATGACAACCTTTCTTACCCATATGAATGAGACAAAGGAATATTATCCTCAGATAAAAGCAAATCTGTATGAATATGTGAAGTCTGGTGATTGCCCTCCTCGTGATTATGTATTAATGGTTGATAATCTAGCCTTTTTAGAAGATAAAGAAGGTGTTTATCGGTTTAATCCAAATGTATCAACAGATTCAGCAAAAATCAACCGTAATCGCAAGAGTATAGGACTTCCAAGTATAAATTATACAGCTTTAATAAAAAGCAATTCCTTAAGAAATAGGCCACCAATATTCAATGATAAGCAATAGTACTTTGTTAGATTTAATAATACTATAATCTGTAAATTCAAGAATGATACTTATTATTACTAAAAATAAAGAATCCACAACTGATGAAGTCATTAAATGGCTTTTAGTTATGGGTAAAAAGTTCATAAGGGTAAATGAAGATGAAGTTTTTGAAATTAAGACCAAAGAAAAACGAATTTATGTTCAAAGTAATGTGAACAGTTTTTTTATTGATGACATAATTAGTGTTTGGTACAGAAGAGGCGGGTTAAAGTTCCAAAGGCTGCAATATGAAAATCCTTCTGTTGATATTCACATGAACGAGCACCAGCATTGGCTGGAAGATTATATCATTAAAACACTCGAGTCTAAAAAGCATATCAATAAGCAAAGCAATTGCCACATTAATAAATTACTTGTTCTTAAAAAAGCTGAAAATGCAGGACTGGATATTCCCCATTATTATCTTGCTGAAAATACAGAAAATGTAAAACTGGGACAAACCATTGTGAAACCTGTTGCAGGAAATCCGACATTAGAAAACATGAGTGAAAAAGCATATGGAGTAATGTACACTACTGTGATAGATCAACATGTAAAAGGTAATTTTTTTATTTCATTTTTCCAGGAAAAAATAGAAAAAGATTTCGAAATCAGAACTTTCTATCTGAATGGCAAATGTTGGTCCATGGCTATTTTTTCGCAAAAAGATCAACAAACAAAAGTAGATTACAGGAAATATAACGATAAAAAGCCCAACAGAAATGTACCATACAAACTTCCTGATAGTATTGAACAGAAAATCTATCAGCTGATGCAATCTTTAGATTTAAATTGTGGATCTATTGATTTTATAAAAAGAAATAACACGTTTTATTTTCTTGAAGTAAATCCAATTGGGCAATTCCTCAATGTATCCAGAACCTGCAATTACCTTTTAGATAGAAAAATAGCTGAATATTTATAAATTTTATTTTATTCTAATGAAAAGTAAATTCACTGAAAAAAACAAGCTACCCGTGACATTCAAATATATAGAAATGATAAAAAAAAGAGAATTAATTAAATCTTCTGAGATTACATATTATATAGAATGTAAAAAATATAGAACAAATTTTTACATGAAGGAAAAACCTCAAAAATCAATAGTCCGTCTTTTATGAAATACTTTAATCTATTCTCAAACATTTTCATTACAAAAGGAATCAGCAGGATACTTCTTTCCGATTTACAGAGAAATATTTCAGAACTGTTTTCTCTTGAAGTGTATGAGCTACTGAATGAATTAAAAACTCACCCTATTGAAAATATTCTTCAGAATTACGATCAAGAATCTCAAAAAATACTCTGGGAGTATATAGACTTTTTCTTGGAGAATGAATATGGTTTTATTACAGAAGACGATTGGGATCATAGTTTTCCTTCATTATCATTTGAATATAATGATTATAATAAAATTTCAGATTTGTTTATAGAACTTGGAAATATAAATACCCTTTATACAATAAAACCTTCGGTAGAAAACTTAGAAGTAAGACATTTAGTTATTTATTCTCAAATCAATTTTTTACTTGAGGAATTTTTAGAGATTGACGGTTTATTTGACCAAACTCCATTGGAAAATATAGAAATTTACAGTCCTTTTCATGCAGGAATCAATCTGAAAAATATGGAAGAATTGAATAACAAATCTTCCAGAATATATAGTCTCTACTTTTATAATTGTAAAAAAATACCATTTAAAACAAAGGGGAACCTCAGCTTTATAATCAATTTCACAAAAGAAAATCTGAAAATAACTTCTTGTGGAAAAGTAGATATAAAACATTTCAACACTAATATGCCCAAAGTAACAGAAGCATTCAATCATAATTCCTGTCTACACAAAAAAATAGGAATTGATATCGATGGTAATATAAAAAACTGTCCGTTGATGACTGAAAACTATGGAAACATTCATAGTTCAAATCTCGAAGAAGCATTTATCCGAAATGACTTCAAAAAATACTGGAACCTGACCAAAAACAATATAGAAACTTGCAAAGACTGTGAATTCAGATACGTGTGTACAGACTGCAGAGCTTATACGGAAAGAACACAGTATAACCAGGAAGGGCTTGATGTTTCGAAACCTCTAAAGTGCGGCTATGATCCTTATACAGGAATATGGGAAGACTGGACTAAAAATCCTTTAAAGCAAAAAATAATTAAAGATTATGGTATAAATCATTTTAAATAATAAAAGGTTCGACTCCATAAAATTCCTTTTAAAAAAAAACCTATAATGTCTAATGCCAAAAAAAACAAATTTTATAAATTTCCGTGTACAGTATTTTTAAAGGCCAGCGTTTTATAATACCGGAACAGATAATCATAGATGATCATTTCGAAAACCCGCTGATCAGATATAAACATCCGGTTGATATGCATATGAAATATACTTTGGAAGAATTTTGATAAGGGTGCATTATAATTTTCAATAATGTTCTGCAGTTGTTTTTCTGCATCAGCAATATTTGATACGATATACTGTCTAAAGGACAGGTATTCATCAGAGCTTACAAACTCTGTATATTTTGGAATGAATGCCCTGTATTTTTTATCCAGCTGACTGTTGAGTTTTTTATCGGCATTGAATTCATATTTAAAGGCAAGGTTATATTCTCTGATCCAGGTTAGCTTTTCCTGAACGGATAATCCAAGATAATCCAGCATCCTGTCAATATAGAACATTGACACCACAATTTTCTCCTCATCATCAAAATGAAGATATTCATCTAGGATGCTTTCGCTGCTTTTCCAGAATAAAAATTCGGCATCTTCCATTGTTTTCTTCCCATACCTTTCGACCTCTCTCTGATAAGTATCCAATGTAAAACCTGAAATTTCCCCGGAATCTATGTATTCCTGTAAATACTCTCTGCCCAATGCCAGAACTTCACCGAACATTTCTGATTGGGAAAGATCGAACCGTATTCTTAAATGGGATTTCGGATCATGATAACGGATAAAAAACCATTTCTTTATCAGCCCTTTATTCCGGAGATCATTTAACAAAGGGATTACAGCTTCCTCCAAAACGATATCTGCCGTTTTTATCCCTGTATAGAGTTTGATATACAACCACTCACTTCCCGGAGTAAATTTTCTCAGCATTTCCATCATCTATTGATCTTTATATAATGAAAATACAAATTGATGCATAAAATCTTCATCCTGATTGTAAAGAAATTCTTCAATAACGATCGATTCTTTTACCTGTACTGTATCGACAAGTAATTTGGCCAGATCATAATTGCCCAGATTCAATACCAGAGTATTATCTCCATATGCCCACTGTACCCACTGAGGTATTTTTTTTATTTCGCACCAGTCTTTCATTGCTGATAAAAAGCGGTTGTTATTATCCATATGCTGCAGCAATACTTCTGTATCTTCTTTTCTGATCTCCCATTGTGCCTTAGACAGAATGATGTTTTTATATTCCACTCTGGGTAAGAAGGAATACATTTTTTTAAGATCCCCCCAATGAAAACCCACTCCCGGACGTTTTCCCTGTGATGACAAATCTGAAAGGAAATGATACACCGGTAATGAATCCAGTGAATAATTATGGGCATTCGTAAGATAAGGTTTCACTTCCCTATCCAGTTTTTTGGAACGCAGCACTATTTTATTACCTCTTAAAGAAATATACAGGTCATCTACTGTGATCTGATTTTCTACAGGTAATGATGAAAAAGCCAGATAAGGAATTTCATAATCCCTGAGCAGAGGACGGCGGATCACATTTCCGATTCTCGCCTCAGGAAGGTGAACAATTTCTGCTAAAAGTACATTCGGATCAAGTTCTTTTTCTTTATCTGTGACCGACTTCGTAAAGTTTTTTACTTCTGATTTTTCTGAACAAAATCTGGCAGACAGATTCGCAGCACTGCTTCCTCCTCCATAGAGATAAAGTTTTTCCTGATTTCCGGAAGCAACCAATTCTGCCATTACAGAGAAGGTTTCCGGAAGATTCTCCCAGTCTTCGTTAAAATCTTTAAAGTCTCCATCAGAAAGCTGAATGATATTTTCACCTTTCAACAGGCTCTCCTGTACTTTTTTATTTAAAATTAACTGTACAGGATTTAAGTGAATATCAATATTCTGCTGTGTGGCCGGTTGTGAAATATCAAGGTCTTCCAAATAAGGATGCAGACCTTTACCCGGATTATTCTGCCGGTAGCCTATCCCTATTTCCGTATCCATCGCATAGGATAGTGATACTTCCTCTGATTCAAACTTCTCGCTAAAGGCTTTTTTAAATCTTTCAAAAACGCTTTGTGTATTGAATGGGGTTATCTTATTCAGAAAGGCAATACCTTTTTTTAATTCTTTCTTCCAATACTTCGGTAATGTGTGCTCGTTCTGAAAATACATATCCGTCTGGAAAAGATGTTTTTGAAGATAATCGGTGTTAAAAGTTTTAATCAGCACTTCAATCTCTTTATAGAGTTCCACTGAATTTCCAATATTCTGATCAAGCTCCTCAAGTTTTTGTCGAATAGAAATCATGGTACCTGCTTCTCCTTCTGCCCCGATTCTTTTTAATACCCTGATCATGCTGTTAAAAAAGTCCTCACCGGAAACGTTGGGTTCCAGTTCGCTGACCAAAATCTGGCTCTCAATAAGCTCATCAATAAATTCTGCTGCCTCTTCATACGTAATTTCATCAGTGACCAGGATTTGAATGATCTGATCTATAGTCTTGCCTGTTATGGCAGTTTCCAGCACATCATCCAGTTCTTTTGAACGGAGAGCGGATGAAATAATATACTGCCTTTTTCCTTCAGAATATTCATACTCTACATAGCGTATACGGCGTCCTACTCTATAAATACTGTTATTGGGAAAGAAAAGAATCCTGTTTTTTATATACGGAATGTGGACCAGATCCTGGGATAAGCCCACTAAAAACTGCATATCTAATTTGGTATCTCTTATGCAGCTACGATCAGAATTATTTTTTTCCTGATCTGTAAAATGGCCTAATCCTACTCCCGCAAACAAACCAAACGGTGTACATCGGGTGCTGATCCGGTTATGGTATTTTAAAAGAGTCTGTATTAATTTTTCCTGTTTCCCGGAACTTAATTTTTTTCCTGATTTCCATGCTTCAATCTCATCATGTAAGTAAGGAGAGGCCAGATAAACGGCTTCCATATAAACAGGATCGGAAAAGATTGTTTTCAGCTCGTTTTCTGAAATACGATCATGATCAGCCTTTTCCAGGAAATCCTGAAGCGTAAACAATGGTGAACGAAAGATATACTGATCAAAAAACTGATAGGGAAATCGGGACATTTTATTTTGGGGTATTGTCTTTGGGTTGATAATCCGGATGGCCTGTCTGCCAAAGAGCAAATGCAAAGATATCACTTAAGTTGGCATAACGCTGAATAACCGGAATATCTCCTCCATGCCCTCCTTCATAATCTATCTTTAAAAGAATAGGTTTATCAGATGTAGTATTTTTTAACAGTTGAGCTACAAATTTAGTAGACTGCCAAGGGGTTACTCTGGGATCATTAATCCCTGTTGTAATGAACGCAGCTGGATATTGAATTCCTTTTTTCAGATTCTGGTAAGCATCCATTTTCAGGAGTCCTTTAAATTCATTAGCATTTTTTACAGACCCGAATTCCTGGATAGAAGTCTGCCCTACCCCTCCCAGTTCGTTTCTTAAAGCATTCAAAATACCTGATTCTATGATCACGGCATTAAAAAGATCAGGTCTTTCAATCACCGCCATTCCGTCGGTAATTCCACCTGCACTTGCAGCCCATATTGCCATTTTTTTAGGTACTGAAAACTTTTTCTCTACCAGGTATTCCGCACAGGCAATAAGATCCTTCCATGAATTAGGTTTATTTTCTTTTTGTCCGCTGGTATGCCATTCGGTTCCTTTTTCTCCGCCACCCCGTATGTGCGCCACTGCAATTACTCCGCCTTGTTTTGCCCATAGTAAATAACTGATCGCAAAAAAAGGATAAAAGGAATCTCCATAGGCGCCGTAACTTCGCATGAGTACAGGAGCTGAACCATCCCTTTTTATATTTTTGTCATAGATCAGAGACATGGGAACTTCTGCTCCATCATAAGATTTAACGACAATTTCTTCTGCTACGATATCTTTAAATTCAGGATATTCTACAGCAGGAGCCATATTTTCAAGGGTGAATGTATTTTTCTGTAAATCATAACGGAAGCGCTGTTCCTGATTAAGCCATCCTGATCCCATCACCCACAGATCTGAGAAGTTTTTTCCTTTTGACTGTAAATTGATATTTCCATAAGTGTATGGAAGTTTAATGGGGATTTCTTTACCATCCCGGTACAGATAAAGTTTCGCTTCAACACCGTTTTTAACAGTAACATAGTAAATACCGTCTTTTGTTACCACATGGCTTTTGAAAACTTCATCTTTCTTTTCCGGCACCAGGACTTCAGGGTTTTTAAAATCCGGATTGCGTATATTGGTTTTACATAATTTGTAATTGGGGGAATTGTATCCGGAAAAAAAGATGATCTCATCATCTGTCAGCCGAAAATAATATACCTTGCTTTCTTTATCATACAACGGCTTCCAGTTTTTCTTACCGCTCAGCAGGTCTTCTTTTTTAATAATGAATGTATTCCTGTAATCTTCAGCATCTACCAATATTCCTATATAATACCGATCATCCGGATTGAATGCAAGAATAGCTGGATATTTCTCTTCAGAAATATTCAGATCAGGATTATTGGATCTTGAGAAAACGGGATGCAGCTCTTTAGGATCCTTCCCTATTCTGTAAAGAACAGACTGCATGTTTTTATTCAGCTGCTTTGAGAGCGGGTCTATTACCGGGTAATAAATATAAAAGAAGCCGGAATTATCCTCAAGCCAGGTAATTCCGGCGATATTAGCCGGAGCCGTATTGGTAATTACGTGGGGATATACTTTTCGGGTATTTACATCCATCACAATTACCTCAGACATTTCTTTTCCGTTTTCAGACATGGAAATGGCAATTTTATTACCATCCCAGCTAGGGCTTATGAAATTAATAATAAAGTTATGACCGCTATCTTTATCATTGTTTTTCAATGATGAAGTAAAATTAACCGGATCATACAGTTCTTCTTCTTTACCATTAATTCCTTCTTTGTAGTACAGTTTTCCTACTTTTTCATTTCCGTACTTTTTTAAATAGAAATATTTGTCATTCCCTGTTATTCTCAGATATGAGACTGAGTATCCCTGTCTTTTATCCAGCTTCAGCCTTTGTATTGTATGATAATCCCTGTTAGGAATTTTGCTCAGAACAGCTTCTGAATATTCAGATTGGGATTTCATCCAGCCCTTCACCTGAGGGTCATCAAAATTTTCAAGATTCCTGAATTCATCGACTACTTTTGTGTCAAAATAGGTATCTGTAACAGGAACAGATGGTGGTAAATTATCAGACTGAGCGTTTAATAAACAAGAAAAAAATAAGATAGGAATAATAATTATTCTATTTTGCATACTCATCAAAATTACATTGTCTAATAAATTCTATTATTAAACAATAATAAGAAATTAGATATTAATCCGGAAGATTATTCGGTAGAATTAGTTCCTCCCTGAGGTTTGCTGGCATTTGGGGTAAACGTACAACCATTTTCAAAAACTAACTGAGTTCCTCCAAGTATTTTTCCCGGATTATTTATCTTAGCCATCTGTAGTTTTTTTAATGATAATTTCTTCTCATTCTGAGTTCTCTTTTTCATTGTAAATCTTTTTTAAAGTTCTCTAACAAAGAACGCTTTTTTTTCGCCACAAAAAAACACACCATTTATAAATTCATGAATGTAATAATTTAAAAAACTGATAAACAGACATTTGTATAATACACAAAGCCGATATCGATCACTGGAATATGAAATATATGCTGTGCATCACAGCCGCAGAAGAAAAAGAAACAGGTATTTCCTATATTGTAGCGCCGCCGCCCCCCTGAGGTTTACTTCCATTGGATGTAAATGTACATTCAGCTTCCAAACCGATAAGAGTTCCTCCGAATATCTTTCCAGGGTTATTTATCTTAGCCATTTGCAGTTTCTTTAATGATAATTTTTTTGTGTTTGCATTGTTCTTTTTCATTGAAATTGATTTTAAAGTTGCAGGACAAAGAAAACCTTTTTTTCCATACCCTTCATTTAATTATTTATAAATTCATGAAAACAGCAAAATAAACAGCTGATAAACAAATGTTTAATAAAAATAAAATCATAAATAAAACCACAAAGTAATAATTAGAACCTAAAATCAATATTTTTGTATATTAGTTACGACCAAGACTCAGAAGATGAAATTCAAGTGCAGTATATTCCTCGTTTTAATTTTTAAATTATTTTTCGCTCAGAATAATTCTGTTGATACTTTAAAAGAATATACTTATACGGATCTGAAAGATAAGTTTTACAGTTACAACAGTATAGATAAAAATAAAGAGGCCAGGCTTATTTCTCAATACTACCTTCGAAAGGCAAAAAAAGAAAACAATAAAGATCAGATTTCAGAAGGCTACGTATTAATGCACTTTAATGAAAATCAAGCCAATGCCTTAAAATACCTCGACAGTCTTGCGGTCAGCACAAAAAACTCTACCAAAAATACTTACCCTGCCAGGGTTTATCTCCTGAAAGGAAATATATATTTTAAATTCGACAATCAGGTAAAGGCTTTAGAAAACTATCTGATCGGATTAAAATATGCCAAAGAAAAAAAGAATGTAAGGCAGATTGCAATTGCCGATATCTGCATTGCCCATATGAATAATTATGTGGGAAAGCATCAGGATGCTATAAAAACATTCAGGTACTACCTTTATAATACAGACTATTTACATGAATCTGAGCTTCAGGACATTCATTTAAATCTCGCCAGCTCCTACCAGGATATCAATAAATTGGATTCTGCCAATATTTTAATTAAAGAAGGTCTTCAGTTTACTAAAAATGATGAATATCTGCACAATAAATATTTATCTCTATTTGGCTTATCATGTTTAAAACAAAAGAATTATAAAACGGCCATTGACAGTCTTACCAAAAGTAAAAAGTTCTTTTTGACAAAAAATAATGACATGGCCCTTAACTATGCCCTTATGTATCTCGGGCGATCCTATGCAGGCGCAGGACAGAAGGAAAAGGCCGTAGAAAACTTCATCAAAATTGACTCTGTTGTAAAGAAAACAGATAATTCTTTTCCGGAAATACGGGATGTATACACCTATTTAATAGACTATTACAAAGAAAAAAACGATAAAGAAAAACAGCTGTATTATATTGAACGTTTTCTGGATATAGATAAAAGACTTGATTCCCAGCACTGGTACCTGTCAAAAGAATTACCCAAAAAGTATGATACCCCGAATCTATTAAAGGAAAAAGAAGACATCATCAGTGACCTGGAAAGTAAAAGAACCATATTATATCTTTCTGTAGGCATCCTGATCATCATACTGATTCTTCTTTCTTATTTATACTTTAAATCTAAAAAAAGAGAAAAAGAACAGATTAAAATAGCTCAGGAACTTATTCAGAAGGTTCATGAAAACAATAGTATTCAATACGATACACTTCCTCAGCCAGAACCTATTACATTTGAGCAGGAACCAGAGACAGAGCAGACACCTGACCAGAAAGAAGAAACAAAAGACAAGAACACAAGTATTATCTCTGAAGAGCTAACCCAATCTATTCTCAGAGAGCTTGAAATCTTTGAGAGTAAAGAACAATTCCTTAACAAAGGAATAACATTGGGAAGTCTTGCAAAAAAAATAAAGACCAATTCAAAATACCTGTCTGAAATCATTAATACCCATAAAAGAAAAAACTTTGCGGCCTATCTCAATGATCTCCGTATTGATTATGCAATCAACAGACTTACTCAGGACAAAAGATTCCGTTCCTATAAAATTCCTTTTATAGCTGAAGAATTAGGGTATAATAATGAGCAGGCTTTTACGCTGGCATTCAAAAAAAGAACAGGGATCCCACTTTCTCTTTATCTGAAAGAAATTGATAAAGCGAAAGATAAAAACGTTTAGCACTCATATTCAATGATTTAAAATTTCTAAATTCATGAAAAAAGTTTTTAATTTCATGAATTTAGAAATCTTCCTTTTGTACAATACATTTCATTCCTACATCTTTGCTCCAGGTAAAACGCAAAGATTTATTTTCTGTATGTGTACAGTACAGGATTTAAATATAAAAGCTGATCAGCACTTCACCTTCCTCCGCCAGGGATTATATGGCAGACAAAGTATTAATTAAAAAAATTCTAACAATGAAAAAATTAATGGGAATGAAGAAAAGTTTTTCTTCACTAGAAAACAAAAAAATCAAAAGAAGTGAGTTGAAATTTGTAAACGGAAGTCTTATTGCCCTTGCAGACTATACGATCGAGTCTAATACAGCGCCAGCAGGATGTTATGAATCTGACCACTATGCTTATAACGGTGGTCCGTACAGAGGAAGAGTAACAGTTTGCTAAGTTATATAATAAAGGAGGGCTTGTTCCCTCCTTGTTATTAATGATTATCTTGCTATAAAATCCAAATCACCTATGAAAACACTGCGATCCATAAAATATAGCATTTCAATTGTCTCTTTACTGCTCCTTTCATCCTGCAAAAAAAACTATATCACCTATTATAATAAAGTAAATGAAATAGACAGCATTTACAGATTGGCCAATGATCCTAAACTGGCTATAAAAGAGTACCGGACATTATTCAAGGAATATGATCCCAAAAATCAGGAACGTATTGAAGAGTATTCTACTTACATCACTCTTGCAGACCAGTATCATGAAGATTTCGGAGGAAAAGAAAGTTTGTATACATTAATTAAACTGGTTGCCCCGTATGGTAATAAATATAAAAAGTATCTGCCTCTTTTCAATAAATACGGAATCTCCAATACAGAAGCAGATCAAAAGGTTGGAGAATGGAAAAAAAGTCTGAACAAACAGCTTATTGATTCTTTTACCATAGCCGCCACTAGAGATCAGATAGGGCGGCCTGAAGATACTGCAACGGTAAGAAAAAATGTAGAAAAGAATGCCAGACTCTTTATGTGGACATTCAAGGAATATGGATTTCCTTCACAACAAAAGATAGGAATGATGGGAAATAACGGAAGAGGTTTCTTTATGCCTACCCTGCTTACCCACATGAATGAATCTAAAAAGCATTATGCCTTCATCAAAGAAAAACTGTTGGAATACGTTAAGTCCGGAGATCTTACTCCACATGATTACGCATTAATGGATGATGCCTACATGGGGAATAAGAAAAACATTACGCTCTATGGCTTTAATATGATTATCGTAAAAGATACTGCAGAAGCCAACCGTAACCGAAAAGCAATCGGTATCCCAAGTATGAAGCACAGTTCCAAAATAAGAAAAGATTTTTTTAAAAAACTGAAAGAAGATGATACTCATTATATCGAATAACGGAGATACCACCACAACGAAAGTCATCCGCGAGCTTTCTTCTATGGGAAAACAATTGATCCGGGTACATGAAGATGAAGTTTTTGAAATAAAAACAGAAAAAAAAAGAATTTATCTGATCAGTGACAGAAACAGGTTTTTCCTGGATGAAATTACCAGTACATGGTACAGAAGAGGAGGAATACGATTTAAAAGATTATCTTATAATAATGAATCGCTGCATATTCATATGGATGAAACCCAGCATTGGCTGGAAGACTATGTAATTAAAACTCTGGAATCAAAAAAAAGCATCAATAAACAGAGTAACAGCCATGTTAATAAACTATTGGTACTGAAAAAGGCCCAGGAAGCGGGATTAGATGTCCCTCATTTTTTTCTGGCAGAAAATACTGATGAAGTAAAGATTGGCCAAACCATTACCAAAGCCATTACAGAAAATGTAATATTGGATGCTATTGATCAATATTCTGATGCTATCCTGTACACTTCTGTGGTAGAAGAAAGAGAATACAAAGATTTTTTCATCACCTTTTTTCAGGAAAAAGTAGAAAAAGACTTTGAAATACGAAGTTTTTATCTGGAGGGTACACTATGGTCCACTGCTATTTTTTCCCAGAATGATGAGCAGACCAAAACAGATTTCAGGAAATACAATCAAAAAAAACCCAACAGGAGAATCCCTTATCGATTACCTGAAAGTATTGAAGAAAAAACACGTCAGCTGATGCGTTCTTTAGATCTGAACTGTGGCTCAATAGACTTTATCAAAAGTGGTGATTATTTCTATTTTTTAGAAGTAAACCCCGTAGGACAGTTTTTGGGATTATCTACAATCTGTAATTATTCATTAGAAAAAGAAATTGCTCAGTACTTATGAAGAACCTATTCCACAAAGAGAAAAATAAGCTACCGCTTACCATCAAATATGCAGAACATCTGAGAACCCAAAAGAACTCTGACAACAATACGGCTACCATCAGATATGTACCATGCAAAAAGTACCAAACCGACTATCTTCTCAAAGAAAGACCGATCAAATCATTTATAAGACTGTTATGAAATATTTCAACATATTCAGTAATATTTTAATAGCGAAAGGAGCTACAAGGATCCTTATTTCCGATCTGCAGCGAAATTCTTCTGACCTGTATCCATTAGAGTTCTTTGATGTCATTGAAGAATTAAAAAACAATTCTATTGAAGATATTCTGAAAGACTATGATAAAGAGTCCCAGCAAATTATTCATGAGTACATAAATCTGCTACTTGAAAAAGAATACGGTTTCATCACTGACGGAAATTGGGATAAGAATTTCCTCCCTCTTTCACTGAAATATCATGAGCCAAGCCAGGTTTCAAATATTTTCATTGAACTCGACAGTCTGTCAGTTCTTGATACAATAAAACATTCTATTGACAACCTCGGAATACAACATTTAGTTATCTACTCCGCAAAGGAACTTCTTCTGAAAGAAATTCAGGAAATTGATTACAAGTTTCAGGATTCCACACTTACCGGTATTGAGATATACTGCCCTTTTCATAGTACTATAACCTCAGAAGGTATAAATGAGCTTAATAATAATCTATCCAGAATATACCGTGTTGTATTTTATAATTGTACAAAGACTCCGGTTTCTCTCACAGATCCGTTAAATTTTGATGTTATTTTCAGCCCCGAAAGCATTCAGATATCAGCCTGTGGAAAAGTAGATCTGAAATATTTCAACACCAATCTTTCAAAAATAACTGAAGCTCTTCATCATAACTCCTGCTTACACAAGAAAATCGGAATTGATATAGAGGGAAATATCAGGAACTGTCCTTTGATGCAGGAAAACTTTGGTAATATACATCAAATCAGTCTTGAAGAAGCTTTGGACAAACAAGGGTTAAAAAAATACTGGAATCTCACCAAAGATCATATAGAAAGCTGTAAAGACTGTGAATTCCGATATGTATGTACAGACTGCAGAGCTTACACAGAAAGGACCAGCTATAACCAGGAAGAGCTTGATGTTTCAAAACCTTTAAAGTGCGGTTATGATCCTTATACGGGAATTTGGGAAGACTGGGCGAAAAATCCTTTAAAACAAAAGGCAATACAGCATTATAGACTGGAAAATATTTCTCATCAGATATCTTCTTAAACGGAAAAATATCCGTGTGCAAAAATTAGAGTGGAACTGCCTGTAAAAGATGTTACTTTTAGAGCTTTATCAAAAAAACAGGACCGGCTTTGTACAATATCTTCAAATCAACAATGAAAAATAAAATATTGAAACTCAAAACAAATCTACCAACAACCACCTATATCTCACTAATAAAAGAAAAATATTTTTGTATATTTAAAACATCTGTGTATTTTAGATAAAAATATTAATATGATTTTTGACAAACTAATTAACTATCTCAAACTAGATAAACAGGAGTTTATTTTCCAGTTTAACTCCCACCCTAATTATCCTTCTGCATTGGCATTTAGCGATACATTAAACTTTATGGGGGTGAAAAATGATGCTTATGAACTTGACAAAGAATATTGGGACGAACTTCCGGAAGAATTTATAGCGATTGTTGAAAACTCATTCTCTCTCGTAAAAAAATCGGGAAGCAGTTATGCCGTTTATTCAGAGAAAGCAAAGACATTTGAAAAAGAAGAACTTTATAAAAAATCTACAGACTTCGTACTCTTATTTGAAAAGACAGAGAAAGCAGAGAATAAATCCGTCTTCAATTTCAAGCCGGTACTGTATGGCATCTTTGCAGTTATCATTGCCTATTCTTTTATAAGTCAAACCATATTTGAAGCTATTTTTAATATCCTTTCGCTGGCAGGAGTTTATATTTCCCTTGAAATTTTCAATCAGAAATTCGGAAATACTTCTACGGTGATCGGAAGTATATGCGGTGGCGGAGCGGCAGCTGCGCAGACTGTCAATTCCTGTGATAAGATTATCAAACAGGATAAAACCAGTATTCTGGGATTAAAATTTTCAGATTTCTCACTGATTTACTTTACAGGACTTGCCGTGCTGGGACTGTTTTTACCGGCAACAGCATATATCGTTAAAGGCTTTACCTTAGTTTCCGTGATTGCAATAGGATACTCGGTTTACGTTCAGGCTTTTGTAGAAAAAACATTTTGCAGGGTTTGTCTTTTGATTATCTCGATTCTTGCTGCTCAGCTGATCATTAGTTTAGTATTTTTCCAGAATCTGACTTTTGGAATCGGAGCACTTCTGCTGACGGTTATCCTTTGGGGACTTATTTTCTCTGCCGTAAAATATTTCAACACGTTACTTGAAGAGAAAGAAACTCTGCAGAAAGCCAACGCAAAGAACCTTAGATTTAAAAGAAATTACGAACTTTTTAAAAGCCAGCTTCAGCAGAATGACAAAATAGTATTCCAGGATACCGAAACATTTTCTGTAGGCCGGAAGGATTCAAAACTCCGCATTTCTATTGTTTCAAATCCATACTGTGGATTCTGTAAAGATGCCCATAAACTGGCGGAAGGACTGTTGGAAAAGTATCCTGATGATATTTCCCTGCAGATGCGGTTCAATTATTTCTCAGACAGAACCCATGACAAATATACACAGCTAATTTCCGATCTTACCCATATCTACCATAATAAACCTGAAAAAGACTTCCTTCATGCTGTAGAAACATGGTTTGAAACCAAGGATGAAAGTAAGATCAATGCCCTGTCCGGAGGAGTACCTACATCAGAAAATCTGAATCCTCTGGTAGAAATGTCAGTAGAAAACAGTAACGCCGGATTAAGCTTTACCCCCATCTTTATCATCAACGGATATCAGTTTCCGGATAAGTATGATCGTGAAGATCTTCCGTTCTTCATTGATGAATTAATTGATGATGAGGAGATATAACAAATAAATCCGTCCGTTTAAAAATTTCACTATCTTAGGAAAAACAAATCGATATACGAAAAGAACTGAAATTCAACAAACAAAAACTATTATTATGAAAAATCTAAAAAAACTTACGAGAGCTAATTTAAGCGTGTTAAAAGGAGGAATTACTGAAGAATGTGCAAGAATTCAGAGTGAAGCAAGCTATTGCGAATCTAAAATCAATCCGCCTAAAGAAGGGGCAATAAACGCCTGCAACAAATGGTGCTATTACTAGGCAGCCATTTCACTGAGTTAGAATATTGAATACAATTAAAAATGTCGTCACCTATTGACGGCATTTTATAATGAACATTAGTTTTGAAAAAATTTCCTTTTTATAAGCAACCGGACACTAAAGACTGCGGGCCTACCTGCCTGAGGATCGTAAGCAAGCATTATGGCAAAAGTATATCGCTCCAGCAGATCCGTAACCTCTCTGAAACGACACGTGAGGGCAGCAGTCTCCTTGGTTTGAGTGATGCTGCAGAAAATCTGGGATTCCGTTCAATGGGAGTCCAGATAGATTTCAATACCCTCGCAGAAGAGGTCCCTTTCCCTTGTATTGCACATTGGAACAAAAATCATTTTGTTGTCGTTTATAAAATTGATAAAAATAATAAGGTCTATATATCAGATCCCAGCTATGGGCTGATCACCTATACCCGTGACGAATTCATCAAATTCTGGATTGGTGAAAATGCCAATGAAAATACGGAAGAAGGTATTGTTCTGATCCTGGAAACAACCCCGTCATTCTTTCAGACAGAGTTTGACAGTGAAGAAAGCAAAGCCAGCTTCACGTTTCTTTCCAAATACCTCTTCAAATATAAGACACTTGTCATACAGCTAGCCGTAGGATTACTGGCAGGGAGTTTACTTTCCCTGATCTTTCCGTTTCTTACCCAAAGTATTGTAGACGTCGGGATACAGAATCAGGATATTAATTTTATTTATCTGGTATTGCTTGCCCAGGTCATGCTGTTCCTTGGAAGAATGGGGATAGAAACCATCAGAAGCTGGATCCTCCTTCACCTGTCTGCAAGAATCAATATTTCGATTATCTCCGACTTCTTTATCAAGCTGATGAAGCTTCCTATAAGCTTCTTTGATACAAGGATGACCGGTGATATCATGCAGAGGATCAATGACCACCACAGAATCGAACAGCTTTTGACAAGCTCTTCACTGAATACTTTATTCTCGCTTGTCAATCTTATTATTTTCAGTATTGTCCTTTTATTTTATGATTACAGGCTTTTCATTGTATATCTTGTAGGTGCCGTATCTTACATCGGATGGATCACATTCTTCCTGAAAAAAAGAAAAGAACTTGATTACAAAAGATTCTCCCAGGTTTCTCAGGAACAGAGTAAAGTGATAGAGCTGATCAACGGAATGCAGGAAATTAAAATGCATAATGCTGAAAAACAGAAACGCTGGGACTGGGAATTTTTACAGGTAAAACTGTTTAAGATCAGAATAAAATCGCTTTCATTAGAGCAATGGCAGTCTGTAGGAGGAAACTTCATCAACCAGATGAAGGACATCATTGTAAGCTTCCTTTCTGCCAAGCTTGTTTTAAGCGGTAATCTTACCCTGGGAATGATGCTTTCCGTACAGTATATTATCGGACAGCTGAACAGCCCTCTTCTACAGCTCATCGACTTTATCAAACAAACCCAGGATGCCAAAATTTCCCTTGAAAGATTAGGTGAGATTCATGATAAAGACGACGAAGAAGATAAGAACGAACATTATGCAATGGATGTTCCGCAAAAAGACATCGAGATCACTGATATGTCTTTCAGGTACATCGGGTCTGATGTTCCTGTTTTTGAAAATCTGAACCTTACCATTCCTTACCGCCAGACTACAGCTATTGTAGGAGCCAGCGGAAGTGGGAAGACAACTCTTCTGAAACTCCTGATGAAATTTTATGATCCGGATCAGGGAGAAATCAAAATCGGAAATACCAATCTTAAAAACGTTTCCCCAAGATTCTGGAGAGATCATTGCGGCGTGGTAATGCAGGAAGGATATGTATTTAATGATACAATAGCCAATAATATTGCTGTAGGCGAAGATCATATTGACAAGCAGAAACTAAGAAGGGCGGTAGAAATTGCCAATATCAAAGAATTTATTGAGAGTCTTCCGTTAAGCTATAATACAAAGATCGGAAATGAAGGGGTAGGGGTAAGCGGCGGACAAAAACAAAGACTCTTCATTGCAAGAGCCGTATACAAATCTCCGGAGTACATCCTGTTCGATGAAGCAACGTCAGCATTGGATGCCAATAATGAGAAAGT
Organism: Chryseobacterium arthrosphaerae; assembly: GCF_001684965.1. Taxonomy (NCBI): domain Bacteria; kingdom Pseudomonadati; phylum Bacteroidota; class Flavobacteriia; order Flavobacteriales; family Weeksellaceae; genus Chryseobacterium; species Chryseobacterium arthrosphaerae. The sequence continues at coordinate 41,209 of NZ_MAYG01000032.1, forward strand.
CATTATGGAAAACCTTGAGCAGTTCTTTAAAGGCAAAACAGCAGTAGTCATTGCCCACAGACTTTCCACAGTAAGACATGCTGATAAAATCATTGTGCTGGATAAAGGAAAGGTAGTGGAAGAAGGCAGCCATGCAGAACTGGTAGATCTACGGGGAGAATATTACAGGCTGGTAAGAAATCAGCTTGAGTTAGGAAGCTAATCAACACCAAAAACACCAGATAGCGGATTCCGAAAAGCTTATAGAGTAGGAAATAAAAAACATCTGTTAATTATGAAAAATCTAAAAAAACTTACCCGAAAAGATTTAGCATTTGTCAGCGGAGGTGTAATATATCCGGATCAGGGCTGCTGTGGATCATGGTGCCTTGGCAGCTGGATGTCCTGCCATATGGAGCATATTGCATGCCCGCCTGATGCAGATACTTCACCGCCGTCATGGTATGACGGGACCTGCCCAAGTATTTAAATTATATTCCCCTGAAACATCGGGGGAAATTTTACCTCAGAAAAATGAAAGAAGACGTTTTAGACAATATTGAACTCCGCTCAGAAAGCGTACAGGATATTCTTACCCAGCCACCCCATTGGATGATCCGCTGGGGAAATACCGTTATATTTATTATCCTGCTCCTTATCCTTGTGATGAGCTACATTATAAAATACCCGGAATTCGTACCCGCTCCTATTATTGTAACCTCTCAGAATCCACCGGAGAAAATAGAAGCGAGGATCAGTTCCAAAATAGAGAAAATATTCATCAAAGACCATCAGCCGGTTAAGAAAAATGAAGTATTGATGGTGATGCAGTCTGCAGCCAATTACAAAGATATTTTAGAGCTGAAGAAAATAGTAGATTCCACCGCTCCCAATCAGCTGTACTCCTTCCCTATTTACAGAACGGCAGGATTTAAGCTTGGGGAACTGCAGGGGGAATATAACAACTTTGCTAAGGCTTTTCAGGATGAAGAGCTGTTTACCAGACTACAGCCTTATGCTCCGGAAAACCTGGCAACCAATCAGAGCCTTTCGGAATATAAAGTCAGAATGACCACTTTAAAGCAGCAAAAAAATCTTGAATCTTTAAAATACGATCTGACAAAGAAAAATTTCAACAGATCCCAGGAACTTTTCAACCAGGGAGTTATCTCTGCCATGGAACTTGAAAATGAAAAGATCAAATATCTTCAGGCTCAACAAAACCTTGAAAATATCAATATCTCCATTTCCCAGGCTGAGGAAGGAATTTCAAACCTGAATAAAACCAGAAGCGGAACTGCCATTAATACGGAAAAAGACAAAATTACTTACTCATCACAGACCTTACAGCTGTTTGAACAGCTGCGAAAATCTTTAAAACAGTGGGAACAGAATTATCTTGTCATATCTTCTACAGATGGCGTTGCCAGCTTCCAGCAGTTTTTTGGCGAAAATCAGTTTGTAAAAAGCGGTGAGCCTATCTTATCTATCCTTCCTGAAAATAAGGAGAAATTAGTCGGCAGAATGTCTGTACCTACCACCAACTCCGGAAAGATAATTCCGGGAGAAAAGGTTCTGATCAAACTTGATAATTACCGTTTCCAGGAATATGGAATCATAGAAGGAAAAGTTCAGAACATATCCCTGATCCCTGACGAAAAAGGAAATTACTATGTAGATGTTGTATTGCCTAAAGGACTAAAAACAAGCTACAATAAGACACTTACCTTTGATAAGGAACTTAGAGGAAGTGCAGAAATTGTAACTGAAGATCTGAGACTTATTGAAAGATTTTTCTATCAGATCAGAAAATTACTCGGCTACCAAAGCTAAACCACAACACCATAAAAAAAGTAAACCCGCAATCTTGCGGGTTTACTTTTTATGTTATTTTACAGGAGTTTTTCCTTTTGGAATCTGCTTTTCCGGTTTTACCTTTAAAAATATAAAACTGTAATCGGTAGGCGGCATACCGCTCCCCACCACTGAAGCATACTTATGACAGTCCATGCACTGTTTTTGTTGAGCATAGGTTTCCATCGTTGTATTCGAAATATCCGAAGGGGTAATCCCTCCTTCCATAAGTGGAGCAGACTTATTATTTCCATTATCCTGTATCGGATTTTCCGGCCACTGGATATTCACAAGCTGGTAATACTGCCATACTGATTTGGGGTTACTTGCCCTGATAAGCTGCTGCATCTGGGTGTTCAGCTTTTGAAGCTTTGTTTTGATTTTGTTCACCCGTACGACCTGAACAGGAGTATTCAGACTGTCCTGCCCTATTACCGGAGCGATATTGGGAGTCTTTGTACTTTTAGGATTGTAGAAGCAATACCTTACAGAGGGGTCAGCCTGTCCTTCATTAGGAGCATTATGTATATGCTCAAATGTCATCCAGTTAAACTGAGGTGACTGTGGAGTTTTCCGGATAATATGGAGGCCCACCAGTCCCAAATATTTCTGTGTGGATTTTCCAAAAACAGGCTTTTTATCTTTAAAACCTTTAATTTCCGGAACCATGGCTTTTGAAATTTTATAATAATTTTTCAAAGAGTCAAGTTTATCTTCAGGAATGATACGCCAGGCAGCTTTAAGTTCTATAGACTCCATGGGCAGCCACACGCCGTTATTTGCAGTACCATACTCTTTCAGACTATTATAATCGTAAAGCTTATTCCGGCGGATAAAATCACTTTCAATATTGTTGATTTTAATTTCATACCAAACAATATTTCCGCTCTGATCAGTAAGCCAGGAACCTTCAGCCTGTAATATTTCATCAACATTACTATTTCCTACTGCAGCTCTGAGAGTAGCTTTGGGAATACTGATATTAATATCTGTAAACTTATTAATCTCATTAATTTGTTTTACATACCCATTCTTACTTTTCAGGTTCCATGTTAGAAGATTTTTGGGGGCAAAAACTTCGTCATTGCTAGCAAAGCTCTCCCAAACTGTAGGGCTGTAATCCCCGGGCATACCATAATTGGCTGCTGTTGCAGTGGTATCCGGAACACCTCTTTGAGCAGAAGCAGCCCAGTTTAGTGCAATAAAATTCTTCCATGCAAAACAATTCAGTACATCCTGCGAACTGTGTGCACAGGTGGAATCCCCGGCAAGTTTATAAGTAATAGAAGGAGGATCACAAAACGCACCGCAATAGATCGATTCACTGTCTGCTACTTTTGAAAAACCGGTTGCTGAATTCAGTCGCTGGTCTTTCTTACCGGATTCACATGAGATGAAGCTCAATATGAAAAGCGAAAATACTAAAGTTTTCATTTCAATATTTTTTTAACTTGTTCAACTTGCTGCCCCGAAAGCAATGCAAGATTAGGAGTTGTATTCATTTTAGGTAAAGAACCATTGGGTACTACCTCCAATACTCCGGATAGAGCATACTTAGGATCTGAAGCATTATTGTACAGGCTCAATGGCTTTTCTCCCAGGCTTGTATCAGCATCTGCTGTAATCGTAATCAGAAACAGTTGTGTATCCTCATCGATATTCTGGAAATCAGTGACCATAACACTGATTCCGGGACCGAAATCAAACCGGGTTTCCTTCGTGGCCGCATTCGTCAGAACAGCAATACCTTCAGTACTCGTTCCTGCTTCAATCTGTGTAATGCAGGATGTCAGATTAGAAAAAGTATTCAGTTTATTGTAAAGACTTGCCTGCAGCAAATTGTTATCCAAAAGATATTGTACATTAGGAAGAGTTGTTGCGGGATCTCCTACCGGAGGAAATTTTTCAGGCTGCTCTCCGGCCCCGGGACTTTTTCCGGTACCTGCCAGCTGTACGAAAAAGGTGTCAGCAATCTGTGAGCCCCATTTTAAGAGCTTTCCTTTTACTTTTATTTCACTCAGCTTAAAATTGGCGCCTTTCGGAACAGAAAATCTTGTGTGCAAAAGCATATTAAAAGGATAGAAAGTAATTCCTTTATTCCGTTCTTCCCCTCGTACAACAGTATAGCAATCCTGAATTTTGTAACTGCCGGCGGTAGAAGGCATTTCAAATTGATCGAAATCCGGAACCTGCCCATAGAGTGCAATAGGATTGGTTAAAGTTATTTGTTGCTTATGGTTATACACCAATGAATTAACATTCTGTCCTATGCGGGGATCACTGTTTCTATAAATTTGTCCGTACTGGGCAGCGCAGATCAAAGCATTGGCGTCTGTAATCACCTGATTGTTTTTTACCCGTAAGATAGTGGCTGCCGCTCCAAGGTAGATTTCAGCACCCAATGAATTTGGAGGACTTGTAAGATGTACGGCTCCTCCGCCTTCAGGAGTTGCCTCCGGGCCATTATTCCATTTATTAATCGGGTTGTAGGCAGGTTCTCCTGTTTCTCTTACGATAACTGGATTTCCAGTGCTGTCCAGCAGGTACAGGTCTTCTTTTTTAACGTTCTTATTATTGAGGATTTCCTGATAAAGTGCGACCACTATATCCGGAGAAACTTTCCACATATGAAACCAGTACTCCGGATTCTCATGGGTAAAATCAACAGCTGTGATATCCCCGTTTTCATCCCTTGTAACAGCCCATTCACAATATTCATCCTGCCACCCGCGAGGTCCTGACGGGCCAAATGGTTTCGTACGGGTATCAGAAGGATCACACGGGTTTTTAGGGACTGTAAGATCCATATTATATTTTTTTCCAAAAGCAGCCGGACCTATATCAGCCAGCTCATGCAGTTTATCTTCATATTCAGTGCTGCCAAATTGTTTGGTGAAAAGCCCGGTAAAATAATGATTGATCCTGTTGGGAAAGGCATTCCACTGTATAGGAACGGTATTCTGTTCTGTAGGTACGACATCATCCACCAGAGGATTATAATACCAGCTTCTGGGATGATCATACGTACTTGACCAGGGATTTCCCATGATTGAATTGATGGTACAGTATTTTACATAATTGCTCCAGGCATTTTCAAGCTGCTCTCCTAAATGCGGATACTGTTTAAAATCCTTCTCGGCCTGATAGGCGGGGGTGTTAAATTTTTTCATGGTTTCAATTTTTAGTTTTTGGAGTTATAATTGATGAATATTTTAATCTATATTGGTCCCGTAGAAGGAATATGATTACACTCAAAATTCAGAAATCTGAGCGGATCACTTATCCTCTGAATATTTTCGGGTAATTTTCAACATGATCATATAAGTGATGATTACTACTTCAAAACTAGAAATTATCTGCCGGAATCTTTTACGTATAAATACGTATTTTTTCCCTTTAATGTGAAAAATAATAAAATGTAATGATATTGAGTTTAGAAAAATGCCCTAAAATGGAAGCAAGCTGAATAAATTGAAAGAATGGATTTTCAAAAAGTATATAAAAGAAAAAAGGAAAAGCCGACATTGCTTTTCCTTTTATTGTAGCGAAGACGGGAATTGAACCCGTGACCTCAGGGTTATGAATCCTGCGCTCTAACCAACTGAGCTACCTCGCCGTTTTGGTGGTGCAAATATAGAAAAATATTTTTTACCTCCAAAATTATTTTGCCTTAAAATATTCTAAAACATCTCCAACATGATCTGGTTTGTTGATTATCTTATTGTTAGCATCTAAAATAAAATACGTCGGAGTTGCATGAACATTATACATATCTACATAAGAACTGTTCCATCCTCTCAATTCTGAATCATTCACCCAAGGAAATGCAGCGATTTTCTGGGTATAAGAATTTTTGTCTACATCTAAAGACAGGCCAACAACCTGAATATTTTTTGCTTTCAGCTCATTGTACTTTTCTAAAAGCTTTGGAAGTTCACTTTCACAGTGCGAGCAGGTAGATGACCAGAAGACAACCACCTTCTTATCTGCCTTAATATCGTGTAATGTTTTTGCGGTGGTATTGGTAGCCGACACAAACTTAGTATTAGGGAAAACAGCTCCCATTTCAACATTAGCATTGGATTTTAATGTAGAAGCAAGTCTGTCATTAATGGTACATTTAAGATTTTTCGCCTGGGTAAGATATTTATTCTTAAATTCATCCATCTGATATACATCAAAAATATCGATCAATTCGGATAAAACGGTTTGCCCTCTTGGAGTTTCTACTTTAAGACGGTCCAAAAGTTTATCTACAGAACCTGTAACATTGGTATTTCCTCCGGAGTTCAGATAAGCAACCAATACGGGTCTCAATAAAGAGGAACTTTCGAGCATATCACCGGATTTGTCCAGAAAGTTGATAATTTCGTCCTGATTTACTTTTTTGGATGGATCAGACTGATTTCCTAAAAACTTGCTGTAATTGGTGTTGTAATACGCTATAAACGGATGTTGTGCTGCATCAATAGAGGCAGAAGTACCGGAAAGCCTGTCAATCTCCGTTTTCAATGCTTTTCCGAAGTCTGTATTATCCTTATAATATTCTTTGATCTGCGTCAGTGCAGGCAGGATCAGCTCTTTCTTTTGGGAGCCTTCCTGCTGTTTGCTCATCAAATCGTTCGCTTCATCCAGATAAATAACGTCTTTAACTTTATTATTCTGGGTATTCAGTTTAAAGTTTACATTTTTATTTTCAGAAATGAAGCTTACCGTATTATTGGAGTCCGGGAAATAGATTTTCATCATGCCCATATAGTGTCCCGGATATTTAAATGTCAAAGTATTATTCTTAATCTTTTCTTTTGTAACAATAATATCCTTTGAACCGTTTAGTGTATATAAAATTGCATCTTGATCTTTAAAATCTGCAGGAGTCTGAACTGTGACTGTAAATTGAGCCTGCAAAGCAAATGCTGCTAAAATCGCAGATAGCGTATAAATCTTTTTCATAGAGTAAAAATAAAAAAACTCTCTGACTAATCAGAGAGTTTAATATTATTTTAATAAAATTTTATGCTTTTACGCTTTTATATTTTTTAGTATAATAGAAAATGAATGCAATTGCTACAATCCCTAATATATATACATACATATCGATGGGCGAAGCAGGAGCTCCTGTTCCATTTCCACCACCACCTCCTCCTGCGAAAGAAGCGGGTTGTACATCAGGTTGCGGCGGGGTTTCGGCATTTACCAGAGATACAATAATCATGAAAAAAGCCAATACTAGTTTATTAATAGTCTTCATTGTAGTTTATTTTAAAATTTTAGTATTAACAGTTTCTCCTTTATCAGAAACAATTTTTACAACATATGAACTTTTAACTGAGTCATCTAATTCGATTACAAAATCTCTCGATGTTTCAACCGCTTTTTTAGAGATTACCAGTTTACCGCTCATATCATAAACTTGAATGTCTGCTTTTTTCCATTTTGGATCAAATCTAACAATATAATTTGAAATTGCCGGATTGTAAATTACAAGTGTACTAGAAATACTTGGTTTATTCTTATCTAATCCCAGAGTTATATTACTTGGTTCTCCGTAATATAAGTTAGCTTCCTCATTCGTTACAGGTACTACATCTCCTTGTTTAGCTTCTATAAGATTACCGTTTTCAGCTTTATAGTAGAAACCGATTCCTGAAGATAACTGATGGGAACCTGCCGGAATTAACTCAGTATTTTCTCTGATCTCGAATTTATAAGATTTCACCTTATCCATGAAGAAGTTCTTTAACTTAACATTCTTACCCTGGAAGTTATTCTCATTAGCTTCATTAATATATAACCAGTAGCTGTTTTTATAGTTATCATCATATCCTCCATTCAATGATTCTTCGAATGTACCGATGATATTTACACCTGCTGAAGCCTGAACTGAAGTTGCTGGAGAAATCTGGTGACCTGTTGTTAAGTCCGGAGATACCACATAGTATGTTCTGGAAAGTTCATTTCCGTTCGCATCCAAACCAATTACACCAAGTTGTTTTATGCTGTTGGCATTAGTCTTACCATTTGCATTAGTCATCTTAGCAGCATTTACATCATAATCAATACCTGCCGCTCTTGCTGTTGACTTAAATCTTCTTAGTGTATTAAAGTTTAATGTCTGAACTGTGTTATTTCTTAACTTGATTTTAAATGTCTGCATTGGTTTTACTACTACCAAATCTACATCACCTACAGCCGGAGCAACTCCGTCGCCTGTACTTACGAAGGTAACAACCTTATTTCCTGTAGCGTAAGTAGAACCATTTGGAAGCGTAACAATTGTACCCGGGTTATATTCAACACCCCAGATATTTTTCACTGCGTTTCCGTCAGATCCTGTAGCACTTTCAGTATATCCAATCTTAGATAAATCTATATTTGTAAGGAAAGGGTTACCGAATTGATACCAGTTTTGACCAAATGTTCCTGCCCAAGGGGTAGCAGTATATTCAAAAGAATCGTCAAGATAAGTGTAGTAACGTTCCTGGTATTGGTTTAAACCATAACCATTAACTCCGAACACAACATTAGAAGTGCCTACATTAGACTTTCCTGCATTCTGTAATGTTACAACACCAGAATATGGTGCATATGGTTTTCCGTTAATTTTGAATACATTTCCGGAAGCGGGAGCACTTGGATTCCAGTCACTATTGCTAACTTTCAGCATATAATACCCTGACGGATCCCAAGTAACCCCAGTAGGAGTCAGATTCAGGTTAGTAATGGCAACAGCATTTTCATTATCCCATTTCAAAATTGGATTACTGTATCTTCCGATATTAAAAGTCTTACCTAATTCAGAAGATAGTGAATTAAAGGCTTTACCGGAGAAAGGAAGGGCAACTTGCTGGAAATAATTACTTGTAGTACCGTTGTTTGTTGCAAGGTATTCTTTAGTCACAACACCTGTAATGTTGGATTGGGTTAATCCGTCAATGTACAGTTGTCCGTAAGTAGAAGTAGTAAAGCCTGACGGATTATTCATCTTTAAAACAATATTACCTCCGGTAGTTTTATCCGCACCACCGGCATCAATTGTTTTAAAAGCATCCGCTGCGGTTCCTACAACCATTACGTTCCCGTGTACTTCCATGAGACCATTGTCTCTTGTTTGTACACCGCCACCACTATAAACTAGGGTGCCGTCGCTCACATACATAGTAGCGTTAGCATCTACGTGACATAAAACATTCTGCGCCTGAACAGAATAGCTAACGGCTAAAAGACCTATAGCAAATAAACTTTTTCTCATTGTATAAATTATTTGTGTGTTAATACAATCTTCACCCGCAAAGGTATTATTTTTTTCTTAGAAAAAAAAACTTTTTATCTATTAATCAAAATATTATCTTCCGTTAAGATAATTTCTTTCTCTTCTCCGATTGAAAACATATAGTCTTCCAAAACCTTTTCTGTGGTTCCTCTCAGACCTCTGGCTCCCAATCCTTTTTCAATCGTTTCTTCAACTATTTTTTCAATAGCACCATCTGTAATTACCAAATCCGTACCATCCATCTTGAAAAGCTCCACAAATTGGTTCACAATTGAATTTTTAGGTTCTTTCATGATTCTTACCAACGTTTCTTTTGTGAGTTTATCAAGGTAAGTGATGATTGGAAATCTTCCTAAAAGTTCAGGAATTAGCCCGAAAGAACGAAGGTCAATAGCATTAATATTTGTTAATACATATTCATCCTCATCAGTTTTATTGATTTTTTCAGAGCTGAAACCAATCGCCTGCTTATTCATTCTTCTTTCAATGATTTCCTTGATCCCGTCAAAAGCTCCTCCGGCAATAAACAGGATATTCTGAGTATTCACCTGGATGTATTTCTGATCCGGATGCTTTCTTCCTCCCTGCGGCGGTACATTTACGATACTTCCTTCCAACAGTTTCAGCAATCCCTGCTGTACTCCCTCTCCGGAAACATCTCTTGTAATACTTGGGTTATCTGACTTTCTTGCGATCTTATCAATCTCATCAATGAATACGATTCCTTTTTCAGCTTTCTCCACATCATAATCTGCCACCATCAGAAGTCTGGAAAGAATACTTTCAACATCTTCCCCTACATATCCTGCCTCCGTAAGAATAGTAGCATCTACAATACAGAAAGGAACATTAAGTTCTCTGGCGATTGTTTTGGCCAGGAGTGTCTTACCGGTTCCTGTCTCCCCTATCATGATGATATTTGATTTTTCAAGCTCCACTTCCCGGTTTTCGTCCTGAGCGTGAAGTAATCTTTTATAATGGTTGTATACGGCAATCGACAGCTGCTTTTTCGCCTGGTCCTGCCCGATCACGTATTGGTCAAGAAATACTTTGATTTCTTTCGGCTTTTTAAGTTCTTCCATACTGTCTGCCGGAGCGTATCCTGTTTTGGAGGCACTGTCTTTTACAATAGTATGTGCCTGCTCTATACAATTTTCGCAAATAAAACCATTCTGCCCGGAAATCAGCATTTGTACTTCATTTCTTTTTCTTCCACAGAAAGAACATTGGTTTGAGTTCATATTATATAATAGGTATATGTTAAAGAAAAACGTAAAAAATCACTTTTTTACGTTTTCCTGTTTTTTTAAGAATTAATAATTGAGTTTTGGATCTCTGTATATTCTTCGTTCGTTAATTTTAATCTTTCATTTCTGAAATTCATGTCTTCCATCTTATTCAAAGGGATCAGATGGATATGGGCATGAGGAACCTCCAGTCCTACTACCGCTACTCCTACTCTTACACATGGAACTGCAGTTTTGATCTTCTTGGCTACCTCTTGGGCAAATCCCCAAAGGTTTTTGTATTCTTCACTTTCAAGATCAAAAATCAGATCCACTTCTTTTTTCGGGACTACCAGGGTATGTCCTTTCACCAAAGGCATTGCATCTAAGAATGCTATAAAGTCTTCATTTTCTGCAATTTTGTATGAGGGAATTTCGCCGTTGATGATTTTTGTGAATATAGTGCTCATTTTTTTAGAAGTTAGAGGTTAGGTAATCAAAAGTTTAGAAATAGAAAGGGGTATCAGACTATAGAGAAATGTCTAATACTTCAAAAGAAAGTTTGTTTCCGTTCGGTAAAGTGATTTCTGCGGTTTCGCCGATAGCTTTTCCTAACAGTCCTTTTGCGATTGGGGTATTCACAGAAATTTTTCCTGTTTTAAGGTCACTTTCGTTATCCGGTACCAATTTAAATACCTGCTCTTGTTTAGTCGCATTGTTTTTAAGTTTCACCGTTGTCAGGATAGAAACTTTTGAAGTATCTAATTGGCTTTCATCTATAATTTTAGAAGTAGAAATAACATCTTTCAGCTTGGAAATTCGCATTTCAAGCATTCCCTGAGCCTCTTTAGCCGCATCATATTCTGCATTTTCAGACAAATCACCTTTGTCTCTTGCTTCTGCGATCTGCTGGGTAATCTTTGGTCTCTCTACAGTTTCCAACTGTTCCAGCTCAGCTTTCATCTTATCAAGGCCCTCCTTTGTTACATAGCTTGCCATAATTTTCAAAATTTAGTTTTAGTATAAAAAAATAATCCGACATTTGCCGGACAATGTTTTCGTGTTGTAATCGTTTAATTTTTACAAATATATAAAAATTTAAATTGAAATGAAAAAAACTTTTTCAATCTTAGCTATTTTCACCTTATTGATTATCAGTAATTTAACTATAAACTCATGCAGTAACAGAGAAGATACCGTGAACTGCTTTCCCAATAACCCGATCAATGTAACTTTAAATTTGAACCTTCCGGCTTATAATAATTTAAATTATGACGGCGGATGGATTTACATCAATGAACAGCAGTCGGGAACCAGAGGTCTAATTGCTGTACGTACCGGAAACGCATTCAAAATATATGACCGGAATGCTCCTCATATATGCCCGGACAATGATACAACACTTGAGGTAAAAGACAATATCATTATCGTATGTCCCAAAGACAATTCACGATGGATCTTAAGAACCGGACAGCCGGAATCAGGTTCCAAAACATCTCTTCCTCCAAAGACTTATAATTCTTACAATTATGATCCGGTAAGCAAAACGTTAAGTATTTACTATTAACTATTTAGAATCCCATGAAGATTGTTATACAAAGAGTCTCAGAAGCCAGCGTAAAAGTAGACGGAAAGATCGTTGGTGAAATCGGTAAAGGACTGATGCTGCTCGTAGGTATTGATGAAAATGATGAAAAACCGGATGCAGACTGGCTGGTACAAAAAGTACTGAACCTCAGAATCTTTGGCGATGAAGATGGCAAGCTTAATCTTTCTGTAAAGGATATTTCTGGAGAGCTCCTGTGCATCAGTCAGTTTACGTTAATTGCTGACTATAAAAAAGGAAACCGCCCCTCATTCATTAAGGCTGCAAAACCTGATAAAGCCGTTCCGCTGTTTGACTATTTTAAAGAAGAAATGGCTAAGTCCGGATTAAAAACCGAAAGCGGAATTTTCGGGGCTGATATGAAAGTATCCCTGATCAATGACGGGCCTGTGACCATTGTTATGGATTCTATCACAAAAAGCTGATCAGAGAAAAACAAGAACTACCTCATCAACGAATTAATGATTTATATACTCAAAAATCTTCAGTTAAAATCCCTGGCTTTGGTCTTATTCAGTACAGGACTTTTGTGCTCTGGCCAAAACCGGGAGGAACTTTTAAAAATAAAACTAGACTCCGCATTTTCAACAGTTTTTCAGGCTAATAATCCAGGAGGCAGTATTCTGATCCAGCAGGGAAACAAAATCCTGTATGAAAATTCATTCGGACTGGCTGACCTTAAGACAAAAGAAAAATTCACCAGTAAGACCGTTTCAAATTTAGGTTCTATTTCCAAGACATTTGTTTCTTACGGAATTTTAATACTTCAGAATAGAAAAAAGCTCTCCACTGATGACAACCTTCTCACTTTTTTTCCGGATTTTAAAAACAAGAAAATAGCATCTTCCATTAAGCTTCAGCATCTTCTCACCCATACTTCCGGACTTCCGGATCTCAGACATGTTGAAAAAGACAGTATTTTTTATCTTACAGCAAAAGATGAAGAAAATTTTAAGCCTTTAAAATTTGCCGATTCATTAAAATTCGAGCCGGGTACCCAATATGAATATTCCAATCCCGTTTACAATGGACTGGCATTGATTATTGAAAAGGTAAGCCATATGAAATGGCAGCGCTTTATTTCAGAAAATATATTCAAACCCTCAGGAATGAAAAACAGTACCATAACTGATGGAAGCTTCCCCGACAAAAATGTAGCTCATGGTTACATCCTGAAAGACAAAGTGTACCAGGAATATGACTATGGTGAATGTCCCACATTTGCAGCGGCAGGTAACGGAGGGGTCTGGAGTTCTATTGATGATCTTAAAAAATATATCTCTGCCATTCAAGCCTGTAAGTTTACAGACTGTACAAGCATTAAAGAATCCCAGACAGTCCGTAAGCCGGTCAACTGGAAGGGTGATAAACCTGCAGACCATACGGGCACCTGGTTTGTTCATAACGGTTTTTATTCCGATATAAAAACAGAAGAACGAGTAAAAGTGATAGAGCACGCCGGAGATCAGGGAGGCTTTAAATCCCATTTACTAATGATCCCTGAAAAAGATATATCTATTATTTGGCTCACGAATAACAATGCATTTATTACCGGCCACATCAGAAGAATATTGCTTCAGCTGAAATATATTGACTAAATCAAAACGTCTTTCAATACATTTGAAAGACGTTTTTTTGTAAAAGCCCGGTAATCATTTGAGGATTCGTCCTGCGGAAGCCCTGATACTATACTGACAATTTCGGCATAATATTATTTTTTTAAATAAATTCACAAAAACGTGATTTGTTTTCATTTTATTATTATTTTTGATCAAACCAAATCTGATTCACAACCATTTAACAAAAATAATATGAAAACAAAAATTAAACTTTTTGCATTATTCACCTTCTGCACGTCATTATCCTTCGGACAGGACCCAACCGGCAAATCCATCCATAACACAGACCAGAATGCTATTGTCTATGTATGTTTTTCAAAAGGCATTCATTCAGACAAAGCGGCTTTCAGCAGAAATGCTGCCCTGGAAAAGTTTACACAGGAAAATAAAATCTCATTCACTTATGACCTTGGGTTTTCGGATCACAAACTGGATGAAATGACAAGAAGCAGTAAGGAAAACGGAAATTCCGGGGAGTCTGTGGAAAAACTGAAAAGAATTTTCAAAGCAGATATTCCGCTGCAGAATGAAGAGGCTACCCAAAAATTGGTCCGTGCCCTAGAAAGATTCCCTGAAGTGGAATATGTATCGGTAATGAGTAGTGTACCGGTAGAACCTCCTTTGGTCAATATGTTTGTAGCCACTCCTGATCTGGAAAGCGTACAGACTTACCTGAATGATAATCCGGGAATCAATGCAAAATATGCTTGGTCAAGAGGGATTACAGGTCAGAATATACGCATCCGTGACGTGGAATACGGTTTCTATAAAACCCACGAAATGCTGGCCAATCAAAATTCTATTCAACTGGAACCCGGATACAGTCCGAACTCAGGATTATCAGGCAATAATTACAGGGATCATGGCACTGCTGTAGTCAGTATCCTCGGTTCAGTAAAAGACAATATCGGGCTCACAGGTTCTGTTTACAGCGCTTCTGATATCAAAGGATATATGGAATGGACTACTCTGGGCTATAACAGGGCTTCAGCGGTAAGCCGCTCTATCAATGCCTCTCAGGCCGGAGATATTATCTTATATGAAATGCAGACCGGTGGGAAAGACGGCCAGTATTGTCCTGCAGAATACGACAAAGTAATCTGGGATCTGACCAAAGCAGCTACAGATTCCGGTATCATCATTATAGCAGCAGCAGGGAACGGAAACCAGAATCTGGATGATCCTTTCTATGCCTCATATCTGTCAAGAGGTAATAGCGGAGCCATCATTGTAGGAGCAGGATCTCCTAATACGACGCATTCAAAACTCAGCTTCAGTACGTTTGGAAACAGAGTGGATGTACAGGGCTGGGGAAGCAGTGTTCTGGCAGCAGGCTACGGTTCTTATGCCAAATATGATAATGATAACAACAGGACTTACAATTACTTCAGCGGAACCAGCTCTGCAACACCTGTTGTAGCTTCTGCTGCTGTATTGATACAATCCTACTATTATCAGAATACCGGGCAGTATCTGACTCCGACAGCAATGAAGAATCTTCTGATCTCTACAGGAATTCCGCAGGGAGGTACGGTAACAGGTCAAAAGATAGGTCCGCTGCCTAATGTAAAGAATGCCATTTTAAAGCTGGAAAGCGGATTTACAGGTAAAACCCAAAGTCTTCCTTCTTTAACGGTAAAGATTTATCCTAATCCTTCTACCGGATATATCGCTATTCAAAGTAATGAAGATAAAAAACTGGATATTGAAATCATCAACCTTCAGGGAAGAACAGTTATGAAAAGCACGGTTGCACCGGATGAAAAAATTGATGTTTCACAACTGCCAACAGGTCAATACCTCATCAATATCAATGAAGGTTCAAGAAGAGTGGTTGAGAAATTCACGAAACTGTAAATGACAGTCCGCCGAAGGAATGGAATGATACTTCCTTCAAATGTTGTTTTACAAAATAGAAAAACGTAACAGCTGTATAATAAACCCACCTTTCAGAAATTCTGAAAGGTGGATTTTCTTTATGGTCTTAACAAAAATTTATTTTGCAGGTACGCTGCTAAAATTCAGCGCAACTTTAATATTCATATCTGAAGAAGTCTGGTTCCTCAGTTCGTAAACTGTTCTCACAGTCAAACCTGAACTTTTTACAATCTCATCCAGAAAACCGGTATCATTAAGATCCAGATTCAGGCTGGAAGAATTGGTGGATATATTCGAACGTGATGCAATCAGTCTTTCACCGGTTCCGGCTGACGAGACATAAATTTTAACGGTCTTGAATGCACTCAGATTTCCTCCTGAAGGCGATGCTACTGAAATTTTAGCATCTGAAATTCTTACATCCTTGATCTGTGCATTGTTATTTCCCCCGAACCAGGTCTGAACATTGGTAGCAGTTGCCGTTGAAGATACTTCTTTATCAGCAGGTACTCCTGTAGATACCAGAACATTCGTTGTGTAGGGAAAGGTATTCTGAACCAGCGACTGTACGGTTCCGCAACTTACAAGTACAACTGAAGCGGCCATTGCTGTTAGAACTATATTTTTCATAATATTAAATTTTAAACTTCAGAGTATACTTTGCAGAAACTGTACCAAAATAGCTGAAATTTATTCAACACTTACGGTAAAGCTTCCTTTGGTGTTTCCCGAAGCCATATTACTTTTACCGATGATGAGCCACACCTCTCCTTTTCCCGGAGTTTCATACGTTATCTCTCTTCCGAAAGGTCCGTCATAGTCCCCGTTAGGGAGTTTTATCTGATTGAAACGGATATTAAAATCTTTTTCTTTGGTTGAAATTTTTGCTTTGATATTCGCCTGGTCATAATGAGTCAGCTTCAATACCAGTTCCTGATCATCTTTAGTAAACTCTTCTCCTAATGTAAAAGGAAGCTGTGATGCATCAGCCGTTCTCACGATCTGGCCTTCTTTTTCGCTTCTCATCACTCCTTTGCGCAGGACTTCTTTGGTAGCCGGAGCATTGTTAATAATTGAATCTTTAGTTTTCAATGCTGCAGAATCTGTTTTATAAACGGAATCCGGCATTTCAGTGACTACGGTAGAGTCTTTATCCTGCGTTACAGTCACAGCAGGTTCTTTTTTACAGGCAACGATAATCAATGGAATTAACAATAAGCTTTTTTTCATAATAATTAATTTTAAGGAAGTGAAAAAGATGAAAGCCGGAGGCCTGGAGATGGAAGTTCTCCTTTCTATTAACACCATCCTGGTTAATCAGTTCTTTTTACATGCTAAAATTGTTCCAAGTTCATTCCGGGATCTGCATTCAGGACTGGATTCTGCTGTAACGAAATACTATTGAATGGTCTGATAATAAAGGATCTCAGAAAGAAAGGTTTTGGACTTTTCTCCTTTTATTTTATCATGGATATTCTTTTTAAGTTTTCCGTCATTTTTTTCATTGGCATAGTTCAGCAGGGCTTTTTCACTGAAGTTAACATCTTTAAGATGGTAATAAACATTAAAGTTCCTTCGGGCCATATTCTGCGACGTTACAAAGCCTCCCCAGTTGATATAGCTGCATACTAAGATGGTCCCGTAAAGATACCAGGCCATTGTATTGAAGAGGTAGGCATTCCGTTTTTTCTTTTGAATTTTAATAAAGGTCAGAACAAGTCCGGTAAGGGCTAAAATCAGAAATAAAAAAACACCAAGTCTCTTATAGGTAAAGCCATAATTGACAATATACTCAAAGTTTTTCGCAGCTGCTGAAATTACAAGCACTGCATTCAGCAGAATCCAGATTTTTGCTGAAATTTTCATCAGGCCGGCCTTCGGATCAAAATTAAAGTCTGATTTAAAGTAAAACATAATGACCAAAATCGCCATGATAATTGATAAAATAACGGCATTCACTCTCTCATGGGTTTCTTCAGAAAGCTGAACGGGCGTTTTTGATACTTCGTAAAACTGTTCGTAGTTGTAGGTGATAATGAAAAAGATCAGCAGAATATTCAATGAAACGAAAGAGATCACTCCACTCATTCTTTCTGCATCCAGATCAAGAAAAGAATAGGTAGCCTTCGGGATCCGGGGGGTACTCTGAAAATCATTATCCAAAATACAGTGGGTTTTGTAGATCAGCCTTTCAACGGCAAAGTTCCAGTAGTTGAATGCAATAAAAAATCCCAGAACAGAAAGACAGAACACCTGCCAGAGGTTAAGATCAAGCTCATAGTCTGTAAAAAGAGCGGCAAAATGGTCACTTCCTGCAGAATAGATCCCGAAAAAAACAGATATCAGGATCAACGGAATCAGGATAAAGGCGAATGTCTTCTGCCATAGCCCTGAAACATTCCTTTTGGGCAGCCACTGATCAAAGCTGAAGATCCGGCAGATCGAAGTACATCCATTGGAAATAAAAACAGGAATGAGAAAGAGGATCTTCATATTTCTGTTTCTGGCCCGGTATCCCAGCAAAAGCAATGAGCTTACCAGAGCGAGAAAGGATGCAAAATCGCCATACCATGCGAATGCGGCACATGACAGGATGCTTGTCCCTAAAAGAATGCGCAGGGTTCCGGTTTTATTTCTTCCCGGAGTTTTAAACCAGGTCAATAAGGAATAAACAATTCCAAGGATTGCAAGGTTCAGCCCTGTATCCTGATCGTAGAATACGATAACAAACAGAAGGGCTGTGATGAATATATAGTGATGTGTTTTCATAAGATTAAAAACTTTGGAGGTTAATAACTGATTATTAGTTGAGAATAATAAAAAGATAGACCAGTGCAATGGGAATATTGGCAAGCAGAAGAACAACCGAGTTTCCTGAAGCTTTTTCTTCACTGACATTTGTTATAAATATGATCAGCTCCTGCAAGAGGATGATCACATTAACGATTATTGCTGTGAGTACATAGTAAAAACCAATCATTACCAGAAAATCCGACTGGGTAATCAGAAACAGAATCCACAGAAATGTTCCTGCCAGAAAAGAAATCAAAAATGTTCTTTTTCCCAGCGGACTGAATTTTATTTTATCCATAATGCTATTTTTTAGTGAAGCACAACGGTTTCTTTCTGCTGAATGAAGTCTTTCACATGGTCAAAATTCTGCCACAGGAGTTCTTCAAAATCCCAGTGATGAAACGTTCTCATATTCTGACCCTTTTTGTATGCTTTGATATAAATTTTCACATATTCAGGCAAGATAAATGTTCCCAATACGATAGCCGCCAGAAGGTGGGCATTGAGCTTACCATTTCCCAGGAGAAGGTACTGCATGGCAATTTCGTCTTCGAAGTTGGTCCCGCAGCCGGTAATCAGATGGTGTACATCATGATTTTCCATTTTGGGAATCATTGAAAAACCGTGTTTCCTGTAAAATTCTCCGAGCTTTCTGCCCAGGGAGTCTTCCTGGAATTCCAGCAGCTGTTTTTCATTGAACTGCCATTGTCTTTTTTTCTTTTTAAAGTATTTTCTGTACAGCTTTTGAGTTTTATCATACACAAAAAGCAGAAACTGAACCCGTATTTTTTTCATAGTATATTGTATTTAAAGAAGATTGATTCCTATTAAAGCATAAAGAACAGCAATGGGGATATTGAGCAGCAGGATACCAATTGCTTTGAGGCAAATGTCCAACCGGTCCCAGTTGATAAAACTATATACCAGCAATGCCAGTATAACAGCCAGACTTGACATGGCTCCAAAGATGATCACCATATAGCCTGACCCTGCAAACCACTCATTTTTTGTCAGTATATATCCGAAAAGACAAATATTTCCGGCCAGAAAAAACAGGGCAAATACCGTTTTTGCGATGTTTAAAATGTGTTGATCTTTCATAATTATTAAGCCTGCGTTAAAGTAAAAACAGTAATTTCCGGACGCACCATAAACCTGACCTGAAAAGAATGTCCTATGGCACGGTTGATATACAGCATTCTCCCGTCTTCCAGATCAATCTCGCCCGAAGTGTATTTTTTGTTTTTCACCGGGAGAACCGGAGTGATAATTCCCGGTATCCTGCATTGTCCGCCATGCGTGTGTCCGCTCAGAATCCAGCCCCGGTAACCGTTCCATATATCGAGGTCACAGGCATCGGGATTGTGACAGAGTATGATATTGGCTTTTGCGGGATCGTATTCTTTCATGGCTTCTGCCGGACGAAACTCCGGTGACCACAGATCATCAAATCCTATAAAATTTAATCCTTCTGTTTCCTGTTGAGCATTTCTGAGCATAACAATTCCTCTGTTTTCTAAAATTTCGCAGATCCGGTCTGCACATTCCAGATCTTTCCAGCTTACTCCGTAGTCATGGTTCCCCAGTATTCCGAAAGTTGCGGCTGTTCCCATTACGCAGTTTTCCATAACTTTCCTAAGGGCATTCTGCTCCTCCGCAGTTCCATAATTCACATAATCTCCGGTATACACTACAAAGTCAGGATTAAACCTTCTGGCTTCCTTAAAAGTTTCAATCAGAAAATTCCAGTCGAAACGGTCTCCCACATGCAGGTCAGAAATCTGCATCAGTATTTTTCCTTCCAGCGATGAGGGTAAATTCTTTATGGGCAGTTTTTTTTCAACAAATTCTACCCAGAAAGGTTCTATCTGCCATGAGTATAATGCCGGAAACATTCCTGCAACCGAAAGCCACATCATTCTTTTAAAAAATTCTTTTCTGGTCATGTTCATAAGCTAATACATCCGGTATTTAACTTCCCGCGAAGGGACTTCCAAAAATTCCTACGGCCAGTTCAAGCCAGATCAGTACAAGAGCCAGCAAAGTGAAAATGCAGAGTATTATTTTCAGGCTTTGCTTTTTGATTTTATTTCTGGCCATATTGATCAGAAAAGCGGTTGTAAAGAGTAAAATTCCTGCTACCAGAAAATCAGAGACGGTCCAGTTAACTTCTTTAGAGAAAATGTTTCCCAACATTGGAACAGTCAGCACAACCAAAGGAAATGCATAAATGGCGAGTGTTTTTTGTTTTTGTGTTATCATTGTATTTTATTTTATAAAGTACTTTGCAATTCAAAGTTAATGTTCAAAAAAAATATAGGACTAACGTCCCAATAGTTTTTCAAGGGCATCCAGATGCTCCGTAAAGGCCTGTCTTCCGTTCTGTGTAACCCGATAAGAGGTCTTCGGCTTCTTACCTACAAATTCTTTTTTCACTTCAATATAACCGGCTTTTTCCAGTGCATTACTGTGACTGGCCAGGTTGCCATCAGTAATTTCAAGCAACCCCTTCATTTCAGAGAAATCAACCCAGTCGTTGACCATAAGAACGGACATAATGCCCAGTCTTACACGGCTTTCGAATTCTTTATTGAGCTGACTTATTTTAATCATTTTACTGTTGTCTTATTTATTCTGAAATCGTCATCCCCTGACTATTTATATTTCCCTATCCTGCACAAGCTCCGTCTTAGCAGCTTTTCTCCGTTTCAAAAAACGGTGCAAAAATAAGGATTAAAAACAGGATCTATTTCTTCACGATTATGATTTCTATTTTAATGTATGTACTTTTCCAAAAAGACCATCAATGATCAGTTTCAAAATACAGACTGTTCCCCCACTGATGATCAGAGATAAAATCCCGATACAGAACGGCCATAAGCCCATTATACGGTCTTTTCTTTCCGAATAAAATTCAGTGACCTCTGCCAGATTGGGCTTCTTACCTGAATACACCGCAATCAATTCTTTTTCTGTATTAAAAGTTTTTACCTCATCTGTTGTTGTATCTAACAAAAAGTACCCGTTATCAAAAGTTTTACCCAGGATCTTATTTCCATCTTCTTCAATTTCTGCAACCATTGAAACCTGAGTTTCTCCGTTTTTCCCGTTAATACTTGCCTGCTCCGGAATATCAATAAATAGCAGCTGATGATTATTCCTCAAAGGAACATACCATGCATCACCAATCCCTATATCTACTTTCTTTTTATCCGTAACTAATGAAAACCCGATAATTCCACAAATATAGAATGTATACAATCCTACAAATGGCGCTGCTATTGCCAGTATTGTTTTTCTCTTTCTCCTGTTTTTATTACTGACAAAATATGTAACAATGCCTGCTATAACAGCACAGATCAAACTCAGAATAAAGAGAATGACAAGATGTATCAGTATGACAAACCCTATTCCCATTATTGATATTTCTTATGCATGATCAATCCATACACAATATGCAGGACACCGAAGCCAATTGCCCAGAAAACCAATCCCCAACCCAAAAAGAAAAGAGATATCAATCCCAAAATAATTTCAAAATATCCTAAATATTTTACATCCGTCAGGGTATATCTTTCCGCATTTACCAAAGCTAACCCATAAAAGATCAGCGTAGCCGGTGCAATAAATACAAACAGGTGGTGATAAAGAAGCGCCAGGCAGAAAAATCCTCCCGCTACCAAAGGCACAGCAAAAGCAGCCAAAAGCCGTTTGGTGGTTGCATCCCAGATTTTGAGTCCTTTCTTTTTACTTTTATTGGCTGTAAAAATATATCCGCTGAAAATAGCTGCCACTAAAATAGCGATACCGATCCATACAAGTTCTCTCACTAAGGCAGGTTTGAAAATATTCCTGTCACCATCAAAGTAATCAATCCCTTCTCTTTTAAAAACAAAATAGACATATGCCGCACCAATAATAGCTGCCAGCCCTGCCACAACTCCGGATAATCCGCTCAAAGAAATAAATCTGGAAGACCGCTCCATCATGGAACGGATATGGGATAAGTCTTCGTGATAGTTTTTTGTTTCCATAGAAAGAACTTTGAATTACAAAGTTATAATTTTTTATGAACCTGCAAAATATTTTTTTGAAAATATATTATATAAAGACAGCCATCAATAAAAAAACCGCTGATGAAATCAACGGCTGTCTGTTTTTATGAGTGGAAAAACTATTTTGCTCTCAGTCTTTCTTTAATCGCTTCAATATTTTTCTTTGCAGAATCTTCCAGGATAAGGCTTGCACTCATGTGGATTCTTGCCGGCATCAGTTCATTGAAATGATCTGTTCCTTCCCACGACACTTTTTTGATCAGTGCCAGGGCCTCACTGCTTCTTGAGGCCAGTGTCTGTAAAAATTTCTCCAGCTTTTCATCCATTTCCTGAATATTCTCTGATACGGAATGGTAAATATTGTGCTGCTCTGCCCATTCAGCAGATCTGAAATCTGCATCAATAGCCATTGCCGAGAACTGTGATTTACCGATCTTTCTTTCTACGTAAGGGCCAATCACAAAAGGACCAATTCCCAGATTGATCTCTGTAAGTGCCAATGCTGAATCTTTTGTTGCAAAACAGTAATCTGCCCCACAGGCAATTCCTACTCCTCCACCTGTTGTTTTTCCCTGAACTCTTACCACCACTATTTTTCCGCAGTTTCTCATGGCGTTCAGTACTTTGGCAAAACCACCGAAGAATTGGGTGGAAGCTTCCAGCTCTTCAATAGCCAAAAGCTCATCGAAGCTCGCTCCTGCGCAGAACGCTTTTTCACCTTCGCTTTTTACCAGGATAGCCTTTACCTCATCTTTTGCCCCTTCTTCCAGAATGGTCTGAGCCAGTTTTTCTAAAATGGCACCCGGAAGGGAGTTGCTTTTTGGGGTTCCGAAAGTAATTTCGGCAATATTATTTTTAATTTCTGATGCTACAAATTCGCTCATTTTTATTGTTATTGGATTATTACAAAAATACGAATTACAGTGCTTTCCGGGAAACTTAAACGGAATTTTTTGAAAGGGAATGGAGATGGAAGCAGGAAGTTGGAAGTACTGGCAGAAGAAGTACGGCTCTTATCTTTGTTTTCGGATTCTTTCAGTTATCAGTAGGTAGAAATACGTAATATTTAATTTGGTATTTTCTACGCTAGCATCACTTTTCCATTAATCGTTCCTTTGACTTAACAAAATTAACCAACGGCGGTCTCCGAAAAGCCATTGAAAAAGAGTAGGAAAAACTAAACTGAAAACTATTTTACCATGGAAGAATACATTGGAATTGTCAAATTATTTGCAGGAAATTTCGCACCAAGAGGATGGATGTTCTGTGACGGAAGTTTACTAAGTATTGCACAAAACAGTGCTTTATTCTCAATCTTAGGAACCACTTACGGTGGGGACGGAAGAACTACGTTTGCTCTGCCTAATCTGAAAGGGCGTATGGCATTAGGCGCCGGAACTGTAAACTCCAGCGAAAATTATCCTTTGGGAATAGTTTCGGGAACGACTCAAAACACACTTTTAGCATCAAATCTCCCAAGTATTGGAGGAGGTTTTCAATTGAAAGTAGCGAATAAAAATGCAAACACATCCACTCCCAGCGCCGCAGTATCTATTGCGATCACAGGAACACAGGTTGGAAGGGATTTCAATGTTGTCCCAAGCTTTGTGAATAATGCCAATCCTGATACGGCTATCAACGGCCAGAGTATTTCATTTGTAGGTCAGAATTTACCCGTGAATAATATGCCTCCTTACCTTGGGCTCAATTATATCATCTGTGTTGAAGGTATTTATCCTCCACGCAGCTAAATCATTCATAAACAACCTAACATTTAAAACAGAAATCATGAAAAGCACTACCTTTTTAATTATTTGTAGTCTGCTCATTTCAATTTTTTCATTCGGGCAGACCAGTACAGAGTATTTTGAAACGGAATCACACGGAAGTACAAGTTTTACTGATAACGGTGTAATATTCAATATTATCTCTCATGTAAGCGTTTTTGATATTCAGGGTAACTTCCCCGGTACCGGCTGGAGTGGAACGGCAAATGATAACAGATATATTGATAATTCCAACAATCAGGAATTCCCTCCTTCTTTCAGCATCAGGACAACATCCAATCTGTTTAAAGTAAGTAAGTTCTGGATGTATCTTTCTGCTTTGAATCTGGATCCGAATGTAACAGGTACACTTACCATAACCGGGAAACTGAGTGGGATAACAAAATTTACCCAAACAAAAACAAGCGGGTTCAATACGAGTACCACCACCAATAACGGATACACATTGATCGACCTTGCCAACCTGAATGGCCAGAATTATTCAAATATCGTCATTGATGAGCTTGTTATCACTGCAAACGGAGGATTCAGATATGTTGGCCTTGATGCCTTCACCTGGGTAAAAGACAGCAATCTTGTACTGGGCGCTACTGAAGCAAAAGTTTCTGAAAAAAATAAGGCTATTTATCCTAATCCAACCAAAGGTCCACTTACCATTCAAACGGATAAGGCTTCAGAAACCGGTATTTATAGCCAGGAAGGAAAGCTGATGAGAAAGGTAGCCACTCAAAAAGGCACCAACGAAACTGATATTTCTGATCTTCCGAAAGGGGTTTATTTTATCAGGACAGGAAATGAATCTACCAAGGTTATTAAAGATTAATAAAGACAGTTCACATTCGTATTTGTTCTCATAAAGATTCTAATTCATGAATGACAATCCCTTAGCAATAAGGGATTTTGTTATTTTATCTGGTCCATTTATGAAGATGTTCTATTCTTCCGTTTCTTTTTAACAAAGCCTGAAATCTTAGTTTTAACAGAATTTTGCGGCCTTCGATGGTTCTTGTAAAGATCAGTTCAGCGTTTCCGATCATTTTGTCCCAGGTCTTTTTAAAGAATTCTGCACTTTTCTTATTTTTTGCAAAGATTTCCGGAACCGGATAATAAAGATCTTTTTTAAAAAAGGCTGAATTATTTTTCTGCTTCACGATATACCTGGGATTATCAATCTGAGAAACCAGCTCCTGCAGTGTCTGAATAAACTGAGCGTTTTCATACTGACTTCCGCCCTCAAGGTAGCAGAACGCATTTTTTTCCTTTTTGGATGAGCTTACAATTCTCAACTTATCAATAGAGCTGCGGATTATTTTTTCATGGATCAGACTGCTCATAACAACATTGGCAAGTGATTCAAGCTGGCTGGCAAGATTCTTACATTTCCTGTATTGGTGTACGGATAAGTATAGTTTTCTTCCATACACTATAAAACCGGCAATCCCCAGTAAAGAAGCCAGAATAGAAAAACTTTTCACAGAGCTTACGGAATCTATATTTTTGAGCAGTCCCAACAGCAGATCCTGGAAGAACAAGAGTATGGAAGAAACGATCAGTTTAGCAGAAGTTACGGTCATCCTGGCAAGATAATCCATTCTCATTTCGTTCATTGCCCTCATATTTTCCTTAGGAACCTGAATTTCTTCTACCAGAATATTTCCTTTATCCAATGCCAGTTTCCAACGCCTGGCAAGTCCTGTTCTGTCTTGTGCCATGGCAAAGGTTGCCTGATTAACGGCGGGGATTCTTTCTGTATTTTCTATAACCTGAAGATTGAGTCTTTCAAAGTTATTTTCGATCGTGGGCTCCTCCTTATGGGAAATTCCTACAAAGGTTTTGAATCGCCGTTTCATGATATTGAGATCCTGACCTCCATTGCCGTCTGCTGCATCAAAGCATACCAGATGCCAGATATTCCCAGTTTTATGAAGGTTGTCTTTGTCTGTCCTGATTACCCGCCCCCGCATCTGATTGGAAAGAACAAAAGAACTCACAAAACTTGCCAGAATCAGGGTATTCATTTTAGGGGCATCCCAACCTTCTCCCAGCAGAGATTTGGTTCCGGTCAATATCTGTATTTCCCCAGCCTGAAAAATGTCTGTGATGATATGAACTATAGTATGCCGGATCTGCTCTGTAAGACCAATCATCAGATAGTTCTTATCATAGGTAAGTGGAAAGCATGCAACGGCTGATACATTTTTCCGGGCACAGCATTCATCAAACATATCTTTTGCACTCACAGGAATAATGACCAGGCTGCCGGTGAGTACTCCTAATTTTTTATTTTGAACGTTTTCTCTTCTTAGTTTTTCAAAAACCGGAACAGCTCCTATTTTGTCAAGATTCAGGCTGTTCTCTTCTGTGGTGCTTAAGTATTCTTTTTTAATA
Source organism: Chryseobacterium arthrosphaerae (assembly GCF_001684965.1). Classification (NCBI taxonomy): domain Bacteria; kingdom Pseudomonadati; phylum Bacteroidota; class Flavobacteriia; order Flavobacteriales; family Weeksellaceae; genus Chryseobacterium; species Chryseobacterium arthrosphaerae. The sequence goes on from NZ_MAYG01000032.1 coordinate 67,667, forward strand.
AAATCCGTAAGAATTACCATCCTGAGCTCGTCTTTAAGGACAGAAAATTCAAAGTCAGCAATATCTTGTATTCCCTGAAGCTTACCAATGCTTGAGTTCAGGATCTGATTCAGATTTTTACTGTTGAAAAAACTGATTGTCTTTTGCTCAAAAAAGCCCAGTCTTTTCAACCGGTTTCCGAGGTTTGTACGATGTTCTTCATAATCTTTAAAACCGGCGTCATCTGTCAGCAGGTAAAAGTCAAGAAGTTCTTCCATCCAGAAGAAATCAAATTCGGGAACATATTTCTGCTGATCACCAATAATTTCAAAATGAATATCCGGAATTTCTATTTCTCTGAAATGAAGATAAACGAGTCCTGAAGTGTAAGACGATATATTGTCATAGATCCAGTCCAGATGCTCCGTCGGATCCTGATAAACCGGATGCTGCCCAATAGCGTTGAGAAGGACTTTATCTTTTTTTATTTCTTCAAAGAAAGCGGATGCCTGTGTATGGTAATATTCGATCTTCTTCTGTTCTTCCTGTGAGGGTAAAGTAAAATGAACCAAATCCTGATGTGGGCACAGGTCTCCTTCTATCATCAGCTCCGGGACAGATATTTCTGCATCAATAGGGCCGTTGAGCCTGATGTATTTTTGCCATTCTGCACCGGAAACATCAAAAGGAGGAGTTGCCGTAAGGGCTACAACGATAGGATTGATCTCCTCTTTCAGCTCCATCAAAGTCTGCCACCAGGCATTTTTCAAGTGATGGGCTTCGTCAAGGATGAGGGTTCCTACTTTTTGTTTTTTTAATCGTTTAATGATTTCTGCAGGGGAGACTTTTGAAGATTTTTCTGTTGCAGATTCTTCTTCATCCGTTCCTGAAGCGGAATGAAGTCCCTGATAGGTTGTTACCGTAATGATTCCCGGCTTTTTAATATCTGAAGAGATCCATTCCGGAACGGTTTCCGTATTCAGGAAGAGTTCACAGAACCGGTGAATCCATTGATTTTTGATCGCTAACGTTGGGGCAACGATGAGTGTGGGCCTGCCTAGTCTCAGCATCATTTCCAGCCCAAGAACTGTTTTCCCGGATCCCGGAGGTGCTGAAACGTGTAAATGACTGTCTGCAAGATATTCTTCAAAATGGTCCAGAAACTTTTTCTGGTAAGTTCGCCAACTGTATTTGAAACCTGCATCTTTTGGGAAAACATTCATAAGCACAATTTAATAAAAAACAGTCATTCCATTGTGGAAAATAAAAGGAGCGTTTATTTTTTCAGGGCCAGGATGTATTTGTCTATATACAGCTGTTTTTCTTTTGATTTATACTGCTGAATGTATCTCGGATGCTCCAGAACAGTCATGCGATCGAACAGTTTTGCTTCTTTGTTTAATTTTGCAATAAAATCAGCATTCTTTTTCCCCAGAATGAAAACTTCCGAAGTGTCCAGATTCAGGCTGATATGCTTCTTCAGGGATTCAATCATGAAATCTTTAACGGCTTCAAATAATTGTTTATCATCGTAATAATTGGCATTAAGCCATCCGTTTTTTGTTTTCCTTACGATAGCCAGAGGAAATGGAGAATTGATATACACATCTTTGTAAAATAATTCTGCACCGCCATATTCTGCAATCATATCATATATAAAAACCGAAGAAACTTCATGGGTATAGGCAGATCTCATTGGTATTCCGCAGACACTTTCCAGTCTTTTGGTATCTGTAAACGGAACTCCTGTAATTCCTGCTCCGTGACGGCTGGGATTGATTCCCACAATAAATTTTCTTTTATCGGAGTCATCATAATATTTGTGATAAAATTTCTGCATCACTTCCATCGTTTCCGGATTATCCAGATACGGGTTTAAAACGGCAAAATCTTCAGGAAGCTCTCCTGCATAGGTAAGATTCCGGTTAAAATCGATGACCTGGTCTGCGAAAGTTTTACTCATTAACAATAGATCCGGTTTTCGTTCATGATTGAAATTTAAAGATAATTTTTTTGGATCATAATAGCCTTATCATTCGTAGCCTTTTTTTTATTAACTTCGTTTTCAATGGAATAAGACTTCATCAACTCAAAAACTTTTAACCATGATCGGAATTATAACTGAACTTATCATCTCGTGGCTCCTGCTTCGGTTCATTGCAAAAAAGGATTTGTCTGTTTTAGGATTGAAACCCAATTCAATAAGACTCATTCATTGGAGCGTTGGTTTTATTCTGGCTGCAGCGGTTTGCAGTCTTTATCATTTGATGACAACCGCATTGATCAGCAACAGCTGGATCCTGAATAAACAATTCACATTATCAGCCGCATTGATGAGTTTATGGTGGGTTCTGAAATCTGTGTTGTTTGAAGAATTACTTTTCAGAGGTGCTTTGCTCTATCTTGCCATCGAAAAATGGGGAAGTACTAAAGCCTGTATTTTTTCTGCAGTCTGCTTTGGAGTCTATCACTGGTTTTCCTATAATGCTTTCGGAAATCCTTTTCAGATGGGGATTATCTTTGTGATGACAGCTATCTTTGGATGGATGCTTGCAGTGTCTTTCGCTAAGACAAAATCGATGTATCTGCCAATAGGCCTTCATCTGGGCTGGAATCTGTTTAATATTGTCCTATTCTCTAACGGCCCGCTTGGTAAGCAACTCTTTATGAAAGCAAATGAAAGTCACCTGGAAGGTATTCCTTCACTGCTTGTTTTTTTGTTTCAGATAGTGGCTTTGCCGCTTTTGGTGTTTGGGTATTTTAAGTTTAAGGAACGGGCTAGGGGTAAGAATTGAGAATAGCCTTGAGAAGTCATCCTTGTCAAGTATACATATAGAACAAAAAAACAGCATCTTATTTCTAAAATGCTGTTTTTTATGGTATTCTTATTCTGAATTATATCAATCCGAATTGTTCGAAGTGGTGAGTAAAATGTTTTTTATGCATCAGTTCCCACATTTCCTTATTCAGTTTTCCAAATACGAAATTCATATGTTCTGCCTGTGGATTTTCTTTGTAGTAAACCACAAATCTCTTCAGGTTGTCAATGAATGACTGTTTTGCCACCTCAAAATTCTTATGTACCGGATCCGGCAGGCTACCATCTGCCGGCAGGAACGGTGCTGTAAATTCTTTTGGCATTTTTCTATGATTGTAAAGGGAATCCTGCCATTTTTCCAGGTGTTCTTCAGGGGTGAAGCATTGATCTGCTTCCGGGTCGCCCAGACTTACCAACAGAGCCTGTTCAAGATGCTCAATCATCTGCTGCGGAGACATTTTACCCCAAAGAGCAGGAGTATTTTCTTTTAATCCGCTGACTATTTTCTGAACATTTTTTACAGTCAGATCAATGAACGGAGATTGTTTTGCTACTAAAGTTAAGATTGTTGCTACACAAACGACCTCATCTCTCTGGTTAACAACCTCAACCAGCCATTTTACAACACCGGAAGGAATATTTCTTCCTTTTACTCCCCTGTTGATCTTTTCTTTTGCTGTAAGATAAACCGTAATGGTATCTCCTGCGTATACAGGTTTAAAGAAGCTGCATTCTTCAAGTCCGTAATTCGCAATTACAGGCCCCTTTTTACCGGAAACAAATAATCCTGCTGCTGCTGACAGAATGAAGTATCCGTGAGCTACTGTTTTGTCAAAGATTGTTCCCGTTAAACTTGTAGCATCGGTATGGGCATAAAAATGATCCCATGAAACGTTGGAGAAGTTTACGATATCTGCCTCAGTAACTGTTCTTCCTGCCGTTTCTAAAGAATCACCCACTTCTACCTCTTCAAAATATTTCTGGAAAGGATGTTTGTCTGAGAATTTCTTCTCAGCTCCCTGCTGATAGATTTTAGTAATTGCTTTCAATACATCCGGAGACCCCTGAATGGCTGTTTTCTGTAAAAAGAAATGCAAACCGCTTAATCCGCCCATTTCTTCTCCACCTCCTGCTCTGCCGGGTCCACCGTGCATCAATGTCGGAAGTGGGGAACCATGACCTGTGCTTTCCTTTGCATTGTCTCTGTTCAGAACGAAAATCCTTCCGTGCTGGGAAGCCATTTTCCATGAAGTTTCTGCGATAAAGTCTTCATCATGAGAGACGATAGATCCTACCAAACTTCCTTTTCCTCTTTTTGCCAATGCAGCCGCTTCTTCAGCATCTTTATACGGCATCAGGGTTGAAACCGGGCCAAAAGCTTCTACATCATGAGATATATTTTTTTCGAAAGGTTTATCGTTCAGGAATAACTTCGGACTCATAAATGCCCCGTTTTCGTAATCTGCATCTACCAGTTCGTGTTTTCCGTCATACACAAGCTCTGTTTCGGACTTTAAAATATTGACCTTTCTCAGTACTTCTTCATACTGCTGTCTTCCCACCAAAGATCCCATTCTTGTTTCCCTGCTCAGCGGGTTTCCAATCTTCGTCTGATCTAAAGCTTTAGATAAAGCATTCTGAACATCCCCGATTAAATGCTCAGGTACTATAATTCTTCTGATAGCCGTACACTTCTGTCCCGCTTTTGTAGTCATTTCGTTGCGGACTTCTTTGATGAATAAGTCAAATTCAGGAGTTCCCGGCTTTGCTTCCAATCCCAGAATAGAACAGTTCAACGAATCTGCTTCCATATTGAAACGCACTGCATTTCCAGCAACAGACGGAAGGGATTTTAATTTTCTCCCTGTGTGGGCTGAACCTGTAAACAATACGGAATCTCCATCCTGAACATAATCCAGAATATTTCCGGGCTCTCCACATACTAACTGAACAGCACCTTCCGGTAATACCCCGCTTTCAATCATATCCTGAAATACTGCATTGGTAAGATAAGACCCGAAAGGAGACGGTTTAACAATAGACGGAACACCCGCCAACAATGATGTGGATAATTTTTCCAGCATTCCCCAAACCGGGAAGTTATAGGCATTGATCTGCACAGAAACTCCTTCACTCGGCGTTAATATATGAGTTCCAAGGTGAGTTCCATTGGCAGAAATTTTCTGTGTATCCCCATCTACCCAGAACGGTGTATTGGGAAGCATTCTCTTCGCCAGCCCTGAATAGGTAAAGAATGTACCGAAACCTCCTTCGATATCTACCCATGAATCCACATGTGTAGCACCTGTTTTATATGATAATTCGTAATATTTTTTCTTTCTTTCCAACAGGTAAAGGGCTACTTTTTTCAACATTTCCCCACGGTCGTAGAAAGTCATTGAAGAAAGATTTTTGTATCCTACTGTTCTTCCGTAGTCAAGAGCCTGTTCAAAGTTCAGCCCTTCCGTATCGGAAACAGCTACCTGTTCTCCGGTAACAGCATTGTACAAAGGAACTCCGTTTCCTGTTCCTTCTACCCATTGGCCGTAGATATAGTTTTTCAGTTTTTCCATTTCTTTTTTATTGTTTACAGAAACCTGACAGGTTTTAAAAACCTGTCAGGTTTAGCTATTTTTAAGTATTATTCTAAGCTTAGAAAATCATATTCCACATTAGATCTGTGATAAGCAATAAAGTTCTCTAATGTATCAAAATATTGCATAATTTCCGATCTATAAAGTTTACTTGGCTTATCCTGATTCATATATGAGTTATATGATGAATGTTTCCAATCTACAATCTGATCTACAAAACCATGATTAATGTGATTGTTATGAATATAATGCAGTACTTTGATTAAGTATTTTTCGTCCTGAACTTTTTTCCTTTTTACAGTATTCAGAAAAAGGGCGCCTTTTCTGTTATATACCTTATTGAACGCTTTGGAATAAGCATTAAGGCAGTTACTAAAGTGTTTCATTAGAAACTGATGTTCACCCTCTGTTTCTATCTCTTTAAAGCTTTTAAATCTTACCAAGAGATGAAAATGATTGGGCATTAGACAATAAGCATAAATATCAGCGACAGGAAGGATATATTTTTCTAATTTTTCCAGAAAATATTGATAATTTGAAGTTTCACGAAAAATCATTTCTTTCCCGTTGCCATGAGAAAAAATGTGGTAAGTGCCTTCAAATTCAAAATTTTCTGTATTAATCATTCTATTTTAAATTGATGTTTTATGTTAAAAACCTAACAGGTTTTTGAAACCTGTTAGGTTTAGAGTGCTCATTACTTCACATCGTCCCAGATGCTGTAATCAACAGTTTTTGTTGGGGTCTGCTGAACATATTCAGTAAAAGGTTCGCAAGGCAGAATAGCTTCTTTGCCTTCTCTTGCCAGTTCCTGATACAGCTTTGTTCCTTCTGTTTTCCAGTGGATCATTTCGTCAGAAACGTCACGGATTATTTTTGCAGGACTTCCTACGATCAGTTTTCTGGGTTCGCATCTGAAATTGGCAGGAACAAAAGCTAAAGCACCGACGATACTCTCATCACCGATATACGCTTTGTCCATCACTACAGCATTCATTCCGATCAGGCAATTTTTCCCGATGTGTCCGGAATGGATAATAGCGCCGTGGCCAATATGGGCAGATTCCTCCAATATGGTTTCGATATTCGGGAAAACATGCAGGGTACAGTTTTCCTGAACATTGGCTCCGTCTTTAATGATAATTTTCCCCCAGTCACCACGAATGACTGCATTAGGTCCGATATATACTTCTTCACCAATTTCCACATTCCCAATGATAACTGCCTGCGGATGAATATAAGCAGAAGGTTTTATGATGGGACGGATTCCGTGGTACGAATAGATGTTCATATTTTTTGATTTGAAAATTTGAGAATAGGATAATTTGAAAGTGAATTTAAAAGATTGCCGTAATTCCGGTAAAATTTTAGTCAGGAATTTTCAAATTACCTCATTTTCAAATTGATTATACTTTTTCAATTACCATTGCATATCCCTGGCCTACCCCAATACAAAGTGTACACAAGGCATATTTCTTATTCTGTTTCTGAAGTTCCATTGCAGCAGAACCGATAATTCTGGCGCCGGAAACTCCCAGCGGGTGACCGATAGCGATAGCTCCTCCGTTCGGATTTATTCTTGAATCGTCATCTTTTAACCCTAAAGTTCTTGTTACTGCTAAAGCCTGCGCTGCAAATGCTTCGTTCAGTTCAATGATATCCATATCTTCTAAGGAAAGATCCAGTCTTTTAAGCAGTTTCTGTGTTGCTTCCACCGGTCCTATTCCCATAATTCTCGGTTCTACTCCTGCTACGGATGAACCTAAAATTCTAGCTTTTGGTTTTAACCCATATTTTTTTACAGCTTCTTCACTTGCCAGAATAAGGGCTGCAGCACCGTCATTCATTCCTGAAGCATTTCCTGCCGTTACGGTTCCTTCTTTTCTGAAAGCCGGACGAAGTTTTCCTAAACCTTCCATAGAAGAACCGGGTTTGATAAATTCATCTTTTTCAAAAATAACAGGTTCTCCTTTTCTCTGTGGGATTTCAACTTTTACAATTTCTTCAGCCAATCTTCCGCTTTCCTGAGCTTTTGTAGCTTTCTGCTGAGACCAGAGAGCAAATTTATCCTGATCTTCTCTGCTGATATGGTGCATATCTGCAAGGTTTTCGGCAGTTTCTCCCATTCCGTCCACACCATACATTTCTTTCATCTTAGGATTGATAAAACGCCATCCGAAAGTAGTATCAAACATCTGGCTGTCTCTTCCGAAAGCAGCGCCGGGTTTTGACATGACATAAGGTGAGCGGGTCATATGCTCTACGCCACCTGCAATATAAATTTCTCCTTCCCCTGAAGCAATGGAACGGAATGCATTCGCTACGGCTGACATTCCTGAAGCACAAAGCCTGTTGACTGTTTCGCCCCCGATTTTATAAGGAAGCCCTGCCAATAAAAGTCCCATCCTGGCCACGTTTCTGTTGTCTTCCCCTGCCTGGTTGGCACAGCCGAAAATAACGTCTTCAATTTCTTCAACAGGTACTTCCGGGTTTCTTGCAACCACTTCTTTAATAACAATAGCAGCCAGATCATCTGCCCTTACTTCTGATAGCCCTCCCTGTAGTTTTGAGATGGGAGTCCTTACGTAATCTATGATGTATACGTTGTTCATAATTTTGATTTGAAAATTTGATAATGGGATAATTTGAAATTATTTCATTAGCTCAATTATTATTAATCTTATTTATTTTTTTAATGATGATATCCTGTTTTTTCATTATCCGGTTCAATTTTATCAGTGCCGATGGCGCCTGTCTTCTTTGATTTCGATCTTACCGTTTTTTACATCATCCAAAGTATATACTTTATACACAAAATCTTTCCCGTAAATATCTTTGGCATATTCTTCCACGGTCTTGGTAAAGCCTGCTTCTTTCCTTATTTTATTCACATTTTCCGGATCTTTGATCGGCCAGATGTACTCGGTTTTGTAATCTTTTCCGTTTTCATTCCAAAAGCTTCCATATCCCTGGGTACCGTAGATCTGCTCTTTCCCCTGGTCCATAAGATACCTGTCTTCCATAGTTGCCACCTGTCTGAACGGAATTTCATTCTTTTTACCGGCTTCTTTAATTAAGGGAAGATACTTTCCTATTTTCTTTGAATGCTGAATAACGAACCAGACCGTTTTATTTTCCGGTTCTCCCACCATTGTTTTTCCCGGATAACCATATTCTTCAATAATCTTTTCCACCCTGATCATGTTGGCACTGTCTTTTTCCACCGCTAATGCCCAGGTCATTTTGGTGGTATCAACCCCTTTTTTGAAAAGTTCATTTTTAATCTCCGATTTCCTTTTTGCTGAAATCGAGTTATCAAAATATTCCCGATAGATCTGATCCCAATAATAAATATCCTTCAACTCTTTCTTCAGTGTTTCATTAAGTTTCTGCTGCTGAGCACTCATCAGAAATGAAGATAGTCCTAAAAAAAGTAAAAATATTTTTTTCATGATAATTGTTTTTTACCGGAATATGAGTTTTTTACAATATTGATCTCTGGACGGCTAAAGTTCTGTTACTTTTTTCCCTATTTTATAAACTGTCCCCACAAATTTTGCAATCAATTCATTATTCTGATTGGTTATTTTAATGTCATAAACGGCTGTTTTTCTGGTATCATTCACCAAAATACTTTCTGCCCTGAAAACATCTCCCTCCCGGCCGGCTTTGGTAAAATTGATGATACAGTTCAGTGCAACTGCTGCATCCCCGGTATTGTTGGATGAAAATGCCAGTGCGGAATCGGCAAAGGCAAATGTAACACCGCCATGTACCGTTTTAAGCCCATTAATCATATTTTTCCTGATGGGCATTTCTATTAAACAATAGTTTTCTTTTACTTCAATCAGTCTGATATTCATCCACTGGGAAAACTCATCCTGATTGAGCATATAATCTGCTACCTGTCTTGGGTTCATTTCTGTCATAGGTTTGTTATTTCTTCATACAGCTCATCGGATAATCTGTCATAAACATTCATAGTTTTTCCCAGAATGATCTGCTCATATGAAAGAGCTTTTGAATCTGATGAATTTTCTGCTGGATAGGAAGCCTCTAAATCAATTCCATTTTCCTGAGCTAATCTTCTGATCACCTCTTTATATTTTTCGTTAAACTTCCCCAATAATTCAAGCCTTTCCTGCTTATCTACAGAATAGGCTTCCTGAGCTAAATACTGTTTTTCTATCGAAAGCCTTGTTTCCAGCTCAGCCCTGAATTCATCTATATTCATTTTTCTCAATGTAACTACCAATATATCTCAGTTTATCAATAAGCTAGTTTGACATATTGGTAAAATTTTTTTTTATAGTTTACGAAGTAAAGGACTCTGTCTGTACCTTTCTTCCTGATATTCTCCGTAAAGATCCTGCAGGGTTCCGGAAATTTTAGAATACCCGATTTCTTTTCCCCAGCTCAGTAATCCTTTCGGATAATTTACTCCTTTCTGCATGGCCAGTTCAATATCTTCATCATTGGCCACGCCTAATCTTTTGGCTTCTACAGCTTCGTTAATCAGCATTGAAATGATTCTTAAAAAGATTTGCTGATAAAGTGCATCATCCTTTTGGACTTCTGATTTTACTGCTCCTTCACTGTAATCATAGAATCCTTTTCCTGTCTTTCTTCCATGCAGTCTGGCTTCAGACATTCTCTGCTGAAGTAAAGACGGCTTGTATTTAGGATCGTAGAAATAGTCTTTGTAAACGGTTGTTGTCACAGCAAAGTTGACATCAACACCAATAAGGTCCATCAGTTCGAAAGGACCCATTTTGAAGTTTCCAAGGGTTTTCATCGCATCATCCACCTGTTCAGGAGTTGCGATATTTTCTTCAACAATTCTCAGCGCTTCTCCATAATAAGGTCTTGCAATTCTATTGACAATAAACCCTGGAATATCTTTAGCGATTACAGGTACTTTTCCCCACTCTTTCATGAGGCTGTAGATTTTCTCCGGTAAGCTCTTTTCTGTTAATAAAGATGGAATAACTTCTACCAAAGGCATCAGTGGAGCAGGATTGAAGAAATGTATCCCAATAAAACGCTCCGGCTTTCTGAGCTCGGCACCAAGTGAGGTGATGGAAATGGATGAAGTATTGGAACCAATGATACAGTTTTCAGAAACATGGGTTTCAAGTTCTGTAAAAACTTTGGTCTTAATTTCTTTGTTTTCAATAATCGCTTCAATGATCAGTTCACAATCTTTGAAGTCTTTCAGTTCTGTAGCAATGGAAATATTGGATAAAATTTCAACCATTTTTTCTGATGAAATTTTCTGTTTATCAACAAGCTTTGTTAATGTTTTTTCCAGACCTACGGTTGCCGTTTCTACCTGTTTCGGATTGGCATCATATACCCAAACCTTACATCCGTTCGTTGCGGCTACCTGTGCAATGCCGATTCCCATTGTTCCGGCACCGATAATTCCTACATTTTTCATTTTTAATAGATGATGCAAAAAACCAAAAGTTAGAAGTTCGATTCACTAAGATCTCACTTCTAACTTCTGGTTTCTATTATTTATTTTCCTTTATAATTAGGTTTTCTTTTCTGTAAAAAGGCATTTACACCTTCGATGAAGTCCTCAGTTTCTGCAGCTTCCTGCTGAAGATCTCCTTCCAGTTCCAACTGTTCTTTCAAGGTATTCGTATAAGAATGAGCAAAGGCTTTCTTGGTCAGCTTAAGTGCTGCTGTCGGCATATTAGCCATTCTCTCAAGGATTTCCATTGATTTTGGTCCGAATTCTTCTTCGCTGAAAACTTCTGCTACCAGGCCATAAGATTTAGATTCTTCAGCGGATAACTTCTTCCCTGTAAAGGCTAAATAATTGGCCAGCTGTCTGCCTAAAAGTTTCGGTAAGAAATATGTTCCTCCTGTATCAGGGATCAAACCGATATTTGAAAACGCCTGTGCAAAATAAGCTTTCTCATGTGCCAGCACAAAATCACTGATCAATGCCAGCATTGCACCTGCTCCTACTGCAGGACCGTTTACCAAAGCAATAACCGGTTTTTTGCAACGGGTCACCTCCATTACCAATGGGTTGTAGTAATCTACTACAATTTTTCTGATAATGTCATTATCATGATGCTCTTTTCCCACTACAAACGCCTCATCCAGGTTCTGCCCTGAGCAGAACGCTCTTCCTCTTCCGGAAATGGCAACACATCTTACGGTTTCGTCTTCGCTGCATTCTTTGACAAAATCTTTCAGATCTGCCAAAGCCGGCTTTGTAAGGGCATTCATCGTTTCAGGCTGATTTAGATAAGCGATTTTGAGCTTTCCGTCAAAATGCGTTTCAATATCAAGTTGTGTATACATAAAAAATCATTTTTAAATCAGATAAATATAATCATTTAACGGCATATGCATTAACAATTCACAAATGAAAAGCTGAATATTTCAATGCTATACATTATTGATGCTGTTGTATTTTCACATTGTTAAATAAATATATTCATGACTAAATAATTATAAATTCGTTTTGGTGATATTTTATTTATTCTTTTTAATTTAGACTGGAATATTATTATAATAATTATTGAACTTTATATTATCTATATAATCTTCCAGAAGTGGTTGTACACTGCAGTTAAAGAGAATATTTTCTTTTGCTATTGTTTTATGAGCTCTTAAATAGAGTCCATATTTAACATCATTAATTTCATTCCCGGAAACGGTTACTTTGCCATCTAATGAGCTTCCTAAGATTGGAAGAGTCTGTCCTCCTGAGGTTGGGACCGGCCAAATTTCAGGGACTGAATTTACGATAACCCCATATCCTTCATTATTACTATACAATAGATTATCTGAAATTACAATACGTTTTGTCGAGTTTTTATAATGATCTAAGTTTTGTTGTGAAAGTATACTTAGTCCATCTACTTGAACTCCAACAAACCCTTCACCTGTTGTTATTGATTTAAAATTGTTATTATTTACCATCACTTTTCCTAAAGGTACTGCAATGCGATGTACTGATGATATTATATTTCCATTAGAATCATAAGTATGGATTGAAGTATGAGCTTTAAAATCAACAGCAACTCCACTCATATTAGTAGCTATATTATTTGAAACATTTATATTATTCATGCTTCCAACAATCAGTACAGCTGTTTTTAAATAATCAAAAGTATTATTCGATATATTAACATTCTCCACTATTGTGTTATTGACCTGTGATTGTACAAGAATTCCATAACTATTACCAACAACTCCTTCAATAATATTATTACAAATTGAGAAGTTTTTGACAACACCACCCTCTATTTCTCTAGTCGCTGAATTAATAATACCACTATCATTTGTAATCAATTGATGGATATAATTATCCGTAATAATCGCATTCATTCTAGTGCCATCAAAACGTATTGCCCCCCATGTTGTATTTTTGAAAATATTATTTGAAATGATAAAATTATCTACATTATCATAAAAATCTATTGCAAATAGTCTATGGTGACCAGTATTATCACGTCCACAAAGTTCAAAATAATTATTATTTACCAACAATGAACCAACCAGTCCACAATCGGAAGCAGAAATACCACAAGGCATTTGAGCCGAGTTAGGTATTGGAGTACCGTTTGCTTCTCTTAGAACTTTATTTTTGAAAACGTTATTTTCAATTGTAAAGTTTATATTATGGGACTGAGAAAGCGTCAGGTGTTCCATTCTATACATTTGGGTCTGTATCTCACTCTCAAAATAATTATCTGTAATTTTTATTTCTCCCTCCGTATTACAATTATAGAACTGCAATCCTCTCGTATACAGATCCAAAAAACTACAATTCTTAATTTCTATATTGATGGTTCCTCCGGTATAACTATCCTGAATAAATGTTATATAAATACCTCCATTAAAGTCTCTTAATGTATCATCACTCCCTATAATGTTATAATCAGCTTCAGTATAAACCTGAGAAATATGGCTTTTATTCTGATCGATTTTAATTCCGTCTATAATGAAGTTATTACAATTAACAAATTTCAGATAATAAGACCGGAAACGCTCAGTTGTATCTGACTTAATCAAAGTATGCTGTTTGTCTCCCAAAAGTTTAAAACAATTGAGATTTTCAAAAGCAAGCTGTCTGTTTACAATATACTCTCTTGCATCAAATCTTAACGTTGCTCCTAAATATGCTGCAGTTTTAATCGCCTGAGTGATCATAGCCTCATCATTGGTATATCTTTTATTACACCTATACCATTCAATATTAATAGTATTTTCGTTTAAAAGAGCTTTATAATACTCTCCATTTCTAAGAATGATAACTACGTCATCTTCCGGCAAATTACTTCCCGTGATTTTCTGATAATAAACTTCTTCTCCTGTGTTCATGAAAAATTCCTTGTGCCCATAATTGCCAATGGTACACGTTGAAGGAAATTTCTGGCTGTTACAATTTGTCATAATTATTTTTTTTCGATTATTTTAAATAAGATTTAAAAATGATACTGAAGCTAAGCGCTATCAACAACAAAACTTGTCGTATCATTTTTATCTACTATAATGCAATCATTTTAAATCATTACATTATTATTAAAATTTTCATGATAAATTGTTTGGCCGGGTACATCTGCATCGCTAATAGGTTCAGAGGTATTATAAATCAAATTATCTTTAACAAACACCTGTTTTGTTCGTATGAAAAAACCTGTTTTCAGTTTTTCAAGAGTATTATTTGCAATAGTAACAACGTTTTCAAGTGTTTTACCAATATTAATAACTACTCCCATTCCTGTAGTATTCCCCGAAATAAAGTTATTATTAATGAGTACCCTACCCATGAATTTATCTGCAACATCTAATCCATCTATTTGGATTCCTACAAATCCATTGTAACTAAGTTCCTGTCTCCCATTCAGATGGTTATCATTAATATAAATTTTTTCTATTTTCTTAGGCTGTAAAGGAACATCTCCATGTCCTGTTTTAAATCCTTTTACCCTAATACCAATTCCTATAAGATTAAAAGCCTGATTATTACTTATTGATACAACACTTACATCTCCATGAATTGTAATTCCATATCTTAGATTGTACATTGTATTATTTGAAATATCAATATTTTCTGCTGCACAAAAAGGAGAAAGACCTTGTACTGTAATACCGTAGCTTAGTTCATTTTCAGAGTCCAGGATATTGTTATGAATTCTGATATTTTTGAACACTGTTTGATTATATTTTTCTTCTTCTCTTGAAGCTACCATAATCATTCCGTCCTCATCTGCGATCAATTGATGAAAAATATTATCACAGATAATGCCATTTTTTCGGGTTCCATCAAATCTAATAGCTCCCCAGGTTAAGTTTTTAAATGTATTATTTGAAATAATAAAATTATCGACATAATCATAGAAATCAATTGCATAAAGCCTGTGCCCCCCCGCATGATTTCTTCCACAATATTCAAAATTATTGTTATTTATTAGCACAGATCCAAACTCACCAAGTTCAAAAGCATAAATAGCTACCACTCCATGATCAGGATTATGGTTTTCAGCATTTATGAAATTATTATTTTCTACAACTACATTTGCCCAGCTACATTGCGCAATTACCAAATGCTCCATCATGTAAGATTGTTCCTGGAGCCCGCTTTCAAAAAGATTATCACTAACAATAATATTCCCTTTAAGACAAGAATAAATATGTACTGCACGATTATACAAATCAAAAAAGTGACAGTTTGTAATTTTTATATTGTATGATTTAGTAATGAATATTCCCCCATTATATTCTTTATCTGTAGAATTATCTACAGAATTATAAACAGGTAGATTACTTTTATTCAGGTCAAACTTCAAACCTTCTATAATAAAATTATCACAGTCCGTAAAATTGAAATAAGCTCCTTCAATCTTTTCTTTACTACTTGATTTGATCCATGTACGCTGTCCATCTCCCAAAAGCTTGAAGCAGGAAAGATTTTGAAATTCCAATTGTCTGTTTACAATATACTCTCTTGCATCAAATCTTAACGTTGCTCCTAAATATGCTGCAGTTTTAATCGCCTGAGTGATCATAGCTTCATCATTATCAATCAACGGGTTTGTATAAAGACATCTGTACCATTCAATATTGATGGTGTTTTCTGTGTAAATCGCTTTATAATAGTTTCCGTTTCTTTCAAGAAGAACTACTCCATCTACATGGCTGGCATGCACAGGATCAATTTTCTGATAATAGATCTGCTCTCCCGTATTGTGAAATAGCTCGCTAAAATCTGCATCATTACAAATTAAAGGAAATGTAGGTTTGTTACAATTTGTCATAATTAATGTTTGTGTTAGTTAATTTTTTAATCTGATCATTAAAGAATGATACTGTAACAAAACTAATGGCCGTTAACGACAAAACTCGTCGTATTATTTTTTTATTTAAAAAGTAAATTGAGATCTCACAGAACATAAACAGGCAACACGAATTATTCTAATGACATTTAAAATAATCGAACGGCTCCAGGCAGTCTAAACACTGGTAAGAAGCCTTACAAAGTGTAGACCCGAAACGGCTGATCTGTTTGGTATGTTCAGAACCGCAACGCGGGCATTTTTTCGGTTTCCCGATGTGGTGTTCGTCTGCTCCTTTTTCCGGGGGAGTGATTCCATAGGCCCGGAGTTTTTCTCTCGCTTCATCTGTCAACCAGTCTGTTGTCCATATCGGGAACATTTTGGTGACTACTTTGGCATCCCATCCGTTCTCTTTCATCATTTTGATAATATCCTCTTCAATGGTAAACATTGCAGGACATGCAGAATAAGTAGGCGTAATCGTTACTTCACAAGTATTCTCACCTGTGATTTGTGCATCTCTTACGATTCCCAGCTCCACGATATCAATCACCGGGATTTCCGGATCGGGAATGGTTTTTAATAAGTTTAAAATATTGTTTTGCATATTTTAAATTTGAAAATACTATTAATCAAGTATTTTCTTAGTTGAAATTTTATTATTAATATCAGATACTTTTACAATATAGTTTCCTTTTAAAATATCAAACCTGAATCGGTTTGAAAAAATCCCAGTGTATTCCTGTATCACCTTACCTGAGAAATCAACAATCTGTATACTTTTTATTTTCTCCTGAGATACCACTTCATAGAAGCCGGAATCTTTATATATCCTGATGTCCGAAATTTTATCTGAAGTATCCTTTTCTGAAGGTCTACCGACCATTCTGCTTACGCTTGACGGTACATGCTGATTCTGTAAATTGACATCCCCATAACATGTATTCTTCCACCAGTCCTTTACCTCACTGAGCGCAAAATTCGGCGGTGTGTTGTACATATTATTTTTAAATACCTGTAGTTTTGAATCTTTGTTTGAAACATTATACATGGCAAAAATCTGGGATTTATCATCATTTTCAATATTGAAATCAACAAGTTTTCCTTTTATCTTTTTGGAATCATAGTTTGTGGACGCCCAATATCCTGTAGATCCTAAATAATTAAAGTGATCTCCCTTTCCCTGGAAAAGCTGCAGATTTGTATGCTCCGGATCAGATTCATAAAGTACCGCAATATCATCTCTTTTGTTTCCATCATAAAAATTACCGGAAACAATCCTTTTGGCAAACTGATTAAAAGGATAGCCGCTATCAGCCCACCATTGATGAAAAACAAAACTTGAGCCCATTCCTTGAAACACATGTACAGCAGTGGCATCGTTACTATTTTTATAGAAAACTGCAATATCATTATGTCTGCCGTCATTATCAAAATTTCCGGATACAATATTACTTATGATATTATTTGCTGGATAGGATGTACTTTTCCAAAAACCATCCGCCCCAAGGTATTTAAAAGACTTATTACTTCCCTGTCCTTGAAATACATGTATTATTGTTTCTCCATTTCCATAATCATACATTACAGCTATATCATTATGAATGTTATTATTATCAAAATCTCCGGATACCATCCTGTCACCAATCAGATTAGCATAATAACCTGTCTCTTTCCACCATCCCTGGGCTTCATTACTATAAATAAAACCGGATCCGGTTCCTTCAAATACATGTATCCTTGTTTCTCCTCCTCCATAATAATACATCACAGCTATATCATCAAAATAGCCATCACCGTTAAAATCTCCGGAAACGATTCTATCTGAAAATAATTCAAGCGGATATCCCGCGGATCCCCAAACATTTTTCACGGAAGATATAGATCCGTCAGGGGCCATTTTAGCCACATTTAAAAATGTTTTATCCCCATTGGTACTGAAATAGGCTACCTCATCTCTTACCCCATCATGATCAAAATCTAAAGAAACAGGTTTTGATGTTTTTTCTGAATCAAAGAAGTTGGTATTGTCTACTTCAAAGACTTTTGTATTGTTTTTAATTGCTTTTGTATAGTCTAAATAGTAAGCTAATGAGGCCATCTGATCGACTGCTCTTCTTTTTTGGTCTTCTTTTTTTTCATCAGGAGTCAACTCTGGAGGTACACCATTATTATCCGGATCTATTCGTGTTTGTGCATGAATACTTATGATATTTAGAAGTTTCTTTAACCTATCATTTTCTGCTTGACTAAAATTATCTTTATTAAAATTTGCATAATATGCCAAAAGCGCAAACATCTCAACAATATCATCAGAGTACAAAAAAGAATAATAGTCTTTGTTATTCAAATTAGCTATTTTCTCACACTCTATGGTACTATAAAAAGTGCTTAAAGTTCCTAAATAAGAAGCATTTTCATATTCCACCCTATATTTAATAATATGATTAATACCCTTTTTAATACCTGCAATCAGTCTCTCTCTTAATACAACATTTGACTTGGGGATCCCGTCTAAAGACTCAATTAGTCCCCTTAAAATAATTGCATGGTAATTAATTTTTGATTCATGATATACTTTTTGACCATTAGGAAGTGTTTCTACACCATTCTTCCAGGTGCCATTACATATCCCTGTTTCATTGGACTGCTGATCTAGCAACCAATTACTAAGCTGAATAATTTTTTCTAAATACTTACAGTTCTGTGTTATTTTATAAGCCTTTGTAAGCCCCCATAATCCAAAAGCAGTGTAATTTTCAGAATTATATCCAATTAGATCTACCGTATTTAAGTTATCCGCAGCATTAACAATAGCGTCATATAAACCTCCCGGAAGTTGAATATTATTTTTTTTCAAATATAGATACCCTTCACAAAGCCCTGCTATAGCACTGCCTGTTTCAAATACATGTACGCTATTCTGGGATATATTTCCTAGGGTATCAATTTGGTCAAATATATCTTTACCTTCTCTTGACCACCAGTAAATATAACCACCAAATGCTAAACTATTAGCTGGATTTTTAACCTGTTGTGATATTAAATATTCTAATCCTTGAATAATTGTAGGAGAATTCTGGGAGTTTGAATAATAATTATCATAGTGAATCATAGCACGTATCTGCTTACTTGTATCTCTTGGTTGGGGATGGCTACTCCAGAAACCAGAATACTTTGCATCCGGATCATATTCATAGAATTTTTTGTAGTTCCCTATATATCCACTAAAATAACCTCTTGACCATGCACCTGGCGGCCACGTATCACTGCTAAAAACCGGTTGATAATTATTAGCCGTATCAATCTTTATTAGTTTAGGAAGTCCTCTAAATGTTTTACTAAGCGTAATTACATTTTGTATTGTAGTATTATTAGCCTTAATAGTATCATTCCCCAGGTTTAGAGCTATGGTATCATAGATAACAGGTTGCACCTGTGCTCCTAAGGTGGCAGAAAAAAGTAATAGGCTGCAAAAGTATTTCATATTTTTCGGTTATTAGTGTGAATGAAAGGGAAACTTAATCTACCACGTACACCCAGGATACGCTCTCTGCATATACTGAAGCTCACAAAGAATATATCCGAAGTATTCCGTATGATATCCTGTTCTCGATTTTGGCTGCATAAACAGATTGGTTGGATATTCTAGCCCAAAGTCCTGGAAATCTTTCTTCGTTATCGTAAGAAAGTCTTCATAAAGAACATCTGTATCCGGAACGATATTTAAAGCAACAAGATCGTCTTCACCTTCTGTTTTGGCAAAAAGGCCTTTGGTATATTCCCAGATATTTTCGATGGCTTTCTCCAGACGCTGGCGGCTTTCTTCTGTTCCCTGGGCAAAGATTTTCATCCAGGAAGAAGCGTGCGTATAGTGGTATCTTACCTCTTTCAGTGATTTCTGGGCAATTGCAGAAAGTTCATCATTAGAAGAATTTGACAATGCTTCATACATCAGCTTCTGATATACAGAAAACACATATACTTTAAGAATTGTCTGTGCATAGTCTTCGTTGGGAAGTTCTGTCCAGTGGGCATTTAGATATTCGTGCTCATATCTCAAAAATGCGATATCATCTTCACTTTTGCCGTTGTCAATCACTCTTGAAGCATACACATAAAAGTTATTCGCCTGACCAAGTTCATCCAACGCAATATTCGTCAATGCGATATCTTCCTCCAGATAAGGACCTTCACCGCACCACGCAGACAGACGCTGTCCCATAATGAAACTGTCGTCTGCTAATTTTAATAGATAATTATATAATGGGTTCATTATTTTTAGCTTTTGTTTTTTGGCGTATAGCTTTTGGCAGGTTGCAGGCAGCTATCAGCCAATAGATGTTTTACATATTTTTTACATCGTTTGGGATTTCGTAGAAAGTAGGGTGACGGTACAGTTTGTCATCAGCCGGATCAAAGAAAGCTTCTTTGTCTACTCCTTCTGAAGTCACGATATACTTACTTGGTACTACCCATACAGAAGTTCCTTCTTTTCTTCTTGTGTATACGTCTCTTGCGTTTTGTAAGGCCATTTCTGCTGTTGGCGCCTGTACAATTCCAACGTGTTTGTGAGATAATCCCGGTTTAGTCTGAATAAACACTTCCCACATATCTAAATTTGCCATATTTTAATTGAGAATTTGAAAATTTGAAAATCAGGTAATTTGAAAATTAATCTGCAGCAGCTACATTTTCAAATTTGCCCATTTTCAAACGAATGCATTAAATTATATTACTTCTTTTTGTTGTTTCTCTGCAAAGGCTATTGCCGCTTCTTTTACCCAGGAATTCTCTCTCTGCGCTTTTCTCTTTGTTTCGATACGTTTTTTATTACAAGGTCCGTTTCCTTTTAAGATTTCCATGAATTCATCCCAGGGAAGTTCTCCGAAATCATAATGCTGTCTTTCCTCGTTCCATTTCAGATCTTTATCAGGAATCGTCAATCCCAGGAATTCAGCCTGAGAAACGGTAACGTCGATAAACCTCTGACGAAGGCTGTCATTACTTTCTCTCTTTACCCTGTAGTTCATAGAGATTTTAGAGTTGGGTGAGCTGTCATCATTCGGGCCAAACATCATTAAAGCCGGCCACCAGAAACGGTTTAACGAAGCCTGAGCCATTTCTTTCTGCTGTTTGGTACCACGGCAAAGTGCCATCAGGATTTCATATCCCTGTCTTTGATGAAAAGATTCTTCTTTACAGATCTTCACCATCGCTCTTGAATAAGGCCCGTAAGAATTCCCCATCAGCATTACCTGGTTCATAATAGCCGCTCCATCTACCAGCCAGCCGATCGCACCGATATCTGCCCAGCTTAGCGTTGGATAATTGAAGATGCTTGAGTACTTTGCTTTTCCTTCCAGCATATCATCATAAGTAGCATCTCTGTCTGCCCTGATGCTTCCGTCTCCCAAGGTTTCAGTAGCAGAATACAGGTATAAACCATGTCCTGCCTCATCCTGAACTTTAGCCAGAAGAGCCATTTTTCTTCTCAATGAAGGGGCTCTGGAGATCCAGTTGGCTTCCGGCAGCATTCCTACAATTTCAGAATGGGCATGCTGTGAAATCTGACGAACCAATAGTTTTCTGTAATCATCCGGCATTACATCTTTGGGTTCTACTTTATTTTCTTCGTGAACGTATTGAACAAATTTTTCTAAGTCCATAATTTTTTAATTTGAAAAATTAATTAATTTGAAAATTTGAGAATCAGGCAATTTGAAAATTAAAATACGATAATGACATTTTCAAATTTACCCATTGACTCATTTTCAAATTATCCTAAACATCATAATTAAGCATCACCACATTTGTCGTCGGGTGACATTGGCAGGTAAGAACATAGCCTCTTGCTACTTCTTCTTCGGTAAGTGCGTAGTTTTTCTCCATGAAAACTTCTCCTTCCAGAACTTCCGCCTTACACGTACAACAAACTCCTCCTTTACATGCAAAAGGAACAGGAAGATTGTCTTTCAATGCTTTATCTAAGATACTCTCTTTTTTGGAATTAAGATGGAACGAATATTCATCATCATCAATGATCACCGTTACCATACTTTCAATATTGGCAATTGCCTTGAATTCATCACTCATCTCCTCTGTATTTTCTTCGTCAGGAGCGGTGAAATATTCAAATAAAACCTGGATGGCAGGTACTTTTTTATCTTTCTTTAAGTAATCTGCAATTCCTTTGATCATTTCTGAAGGACCACAGATAAAATAAGTTGCTTCTTTTACATCGATCTCTGAATATCTTTCAAACAGCTGATCTAATTTTTCAGCAGAAATTCTTCCCTCAAAAACAGGATCTTCATGCTTCTCACGGCTTACCAGATAAATCACTTTAAGCCTTCCGTTGAACTGCTCTACCAGCTTATCAATCTCAGCTTTTCTCAAAACATGGTTCATACTTCTGTTGCTGTAGAAAAGATAAGCATTGCTTTTAGGCTCCTGATAAAGACTTTCTTTAATATTGGACAACACCGGAGTAATTCCGCTTCCTGCTGCCAACCCGATATAAGTTTTTACGTTGGTCGGGTGGTAAGACGTATTAAAACCACCCATCGGAGGCATTACTTCCAGCATTTCATCCATATGAAGATGCTCATTGAAATATCCTGATACCTTTCCTCCCTCCAATAATTTCACCAATACTTCCAGGGTATTCCCCTTTTCGCTTGGAGCGTTACAGATGGAGTAAGAACGTCTCTCTTCGTTTCCGTTAATCATCATCCGGAAATTAAGGTACTGTCCTTGTTTGAACCTGAACTTGTCTTTCAGCTCTTCAGGAATTTCCACCGCTACGTTAACAGCGTCTGAAGTATCTTTCTGAACTCTGACCGTTTTAAGTTTATAAAATGAATTCATTATTTTTTTAGTATTCTATTAATTTTTCCACCTTCGCACTTCGGCAAACTGTCCTGGGCATGAACTTTCACTTTTGTAGTGATGCCAACCCTTTTCTTGATTTCGTTTTCTATATTTTTTCCGAAGCTTCCGACAAAATTAAAATAATCGTCGGTATCTGCTTCTATTTTCTGAGCCTTTACCAGTTCGTCATCAATTTCAACGTCAATATCTAAGGCTACACACATCTGTTCTTTTTCAACCGGTGTAAGATAGTAATTGGGAACCACTCCTTTTACATGTGAAAAAGCATCTTCAATCTGGCTGGGATAAACGTTTACTCCTCTTACGATCAGCATATCATCTGCTCTGCCAATAATCGGTTTCATTTTCACCATGGTTCTTTTGGCATTTTCGTCATAATAAAGGCTTGTGATATCATTTGTCCAGTACCGTAAAAGCGGCATCGCCTGCTTCGTTAAAGTAGTGATCACCAAAACTCCTTCTTCTCCGAAAGGTAACGGCTGTTTCGTTACCGGATCCAGAATTTCAGGATAAAAATGGTCTTCCCAGATGTAAGAGCCGCCTTTTTCTTCAAAATCCTCCATGGAAACTCCCGGCCCGATAATTTCACTTAATCCATAAATATTGGTGGCATGAACTCCTAACCTCTCCTCAATGTGACCTCTGATAATTTCCGTCCAGGGTTCTGATCCTAATACAGCATATTTAAGGCTGATATCTTGTGCAGAGATCCCCCTGTTAGCAAATTCATCAGCGATGGTCAACGCATAAGACGGCGAACAGCAGATCACTTCAGGTTTAAAGTCCATAATCAGATCCACCTGTCTGGCTGTCATACCTCCCGAGATAGGAAGAACACTCATCCCGAGCTTTTCAGCACCATAATGAAGTCCCAGTCCGCCTGTAAAAATTCCATAGCCATAGGCATTGTGAAGCTGCATCCCAGGTCTGGCTCCGGCTGCATATAAAGATCTGGCCACCACTTCGCTGAAAAGGTCTACATCTTCTTTTGTATATCCCACTACTGTTGGTTTCCCGGTTGTTCCGCTTGAACAGTGAATTCTCTGAAGCTCACTTTTAGGAACAGTAAACAGTCCGAAGGGATAGTTATCTCTTAAATCCTGCTTGTAAGTAATCGGAAGTTTCGTAATATCTTCTATCGACCTTATTTCCTGTGGAGAGATCTGCAATTCATCAAATTTCTTTTTATAAAATTCCGACTTCTCTCCCAAATAATCGATCAGACTGATCAACCGGCCGGATTGAAGCTGTCTCAACTGATCCAGCTCCAGATATTCAACTGAAAAATCCATAAAACTAACTAACATTTGTTAGGTGTAAATTTAAAAAGATTTTGGAAGGTGACAAAATTTTTATGATTTTCGTCATATTTTGAATGATTCTAAATAACCTGCCTGAAATTGTGAGCTGTTAAGACACAGAAGTTTAATACTGTGACCTTCGATTGTCAGAAGAGCAAAGAGGGTCTTATCTATTCTGGTTTCCTAAAAGTCCATAAAGGATCTTATCCCTTATTTCTTCTGTAATTTCATCTGTAGAATCACTGTTTCTTTTGAACCAGAAATAGGAATTGTTAAGCGTATGAAGAATAAATCTTGTAGTAAATGACGGGGATTTCAGTTCCCATTTTTCAGCCTGATAAATTTCTGAGATCAGCGATTCCACTTCCTGCTGATAATTTTTCCTGAGTTCTACAAATTCGGGAAGTCTTTCTTCCAGGTGTCTCCACTCATTGGAATAGATATGAGTAACATCTCTGTTTTTAAGAACAACAGACAGGTGTTTATCCAGAAAAAGGTTCAGTTTTTCTTTGGGTTCAATCTCAGTATTTTTAACCTCCTGAAGCTCATCGAAAAACTCCTGAGCAATCCCAAAGCAGATCCATTCCAGAATTTCTTCCTTTGAACGGATATGTGCATACAGCGATGCCGCCTTGATATTGAGTTTCGTAGCGAGATCCCTTACAGAGCTTCCCATATAACCTTTCTCTTTGAAAAGTTCTACGGCTACGTCTAATATTTTTCTTTGTTTTTCTTTAAGTTCCATATTTCTCAGTTTCCTGGAAGGGCTTTACGATTCCGTACCGTTTTCAGTAAAAAGAACAATACCATACCTACTACAATAAGATTTACGGCTGCCACATCTCTTAAAAAACTGTCATTACTATAGTATTCACCCTGAATGTATGGTATCTCAAACTGGCGATCCTGCAAACTCCCAAACACTTTATAAACTACAATAGCGATAAAAGGAACCACAAAAGGAAAGCCTAAAATAAGTACATTCAGTGCCACTGCAGACAGATTTTTCCTGTATCCGGATACAAGAATGAGCAACACGAAAATAATTAATTCCGCGAGCAAAGCTATCAAAAAATTTTTAAAGTCGGTGAAATAGTCTCCGGTAAGCCCCAGTAAAGCAGCATTAATTAGAACCATCACTAATACTGTGACTAAAGAAACAAACCACTGCCGTATTGAAGAAACCCTGAATGCAATAACAACCGTAGAAAGGCTAAGCGCCAGATATAATAAGGCTACAAAAACCTCAGGATTAAAAATCTCAGTTTCCCGGCTGTTGATGATTTTTTCATAATAGCTCTTCAGCAGATAGGATTCTACATACAGCTGTTTTGTATTTATAGATTCCTCAGGAAATGAAACAGTATATTCGCTTCCGTCGTAAATATGTACGTTGGATACAAAATCCGGTTTATGATAGAAATACTTAAACCATATTGCGGGAGTAACGTTAGTTTTTAAGTCATGCCTTTTAAGCAGTTCAAAAAACTGTTTCAATGTTTTTTCCAACCGTACAGAATCATTATTATAATAAAGCATCCTGACCTGATCCGTATATAAAGAATCCATATCGCTATTGAAATAATAAACATCCCGGTCCTGGTTGGCGATCATGCTTTTCCAGGGATACTCACGGCCTTTATATTTGAAGACATCACTGTCTGCGCTGTAGCTTATAGAATCCACCGGATCTTTAAAATAAAGAACCTGTTGCCTTTCTTTATTATAATCGTCATTCAGCAAAAGCAACCTGCCTTTATAGGCAATTTCAGCATTCCGCTTGAGCTCATCCTGTGAAAAGACAGTCAGGGCGGCGTATTTACTTCCAAGCATCACACAAAAGAATGCCATTGAAAGAAAAGACAGGATGATAAATACGATCAGCCATTCCTTAAAAAGATCCGTTTTCTTTTTGGGATATAATGATTTGAAACCGTTATTCCTGATATAAAAGAAAAACCATACAAGTGCAATAACTCCTCCTGTAATTCCGGTTCCTGCTGCTGCAATATCCCGGTTTCTATTAAAATAAGTATTCTGATCATACAGGTTTTCACCAAAATCATTGAACCAGAAACCTATAAAGAAGGCGAGCAGCCAAAACAGGAGTCCTATTATAATCATATAAGGAAACTTGGTATTCCATAGCATGGGGAAACGAAGCAGTAATGCAGTATCAATTTTTTTAAACATAAGACTCTATTTTAAAAAGAAAACCCGGCTTGATTTTGAAATATCACGGAAATAAGCAATATTGACAGCTTGTTCCAGACAGAAACGGATAAAATCCTCCCTTTTCATTTCTTTGTGGAAAACAGCTACAAAAGTACTTCCGTTCTGTTCCAGAGATTGAAGAGGAAGCTGTGAGAGCTTACACTTAAGTTCGGTAATATTTTCATCAGTTTCAAACTCTATAATAAGGGATACAACTTCGCCCCTGTTCAGATCCTGCTGTTTTCCGTTCTTAAGAAAGATAATCTGGCTGGAATTCTTTTCAACTTCATACAGCTGCTGGGAACTGAGCACTACCGCCAAAGGTCTGAACGGTGAACCTGCGATCTGCCTGAGGTCTTCCAAAACGGTTTGCTGAGCAATGATATCCAGATTGGCAAGCGGCTCATCAATCAGCAGGATCTTTGGCTTTCTTAAAAGCATTCTGGCCAGTTCAAACCGCATTTTATATCCTGAGCTCAGATTTTTCCAGGAATATTCTCTGAATCTTCTCAGTCCGAGTCTTGCCATGATAAGTTCTGTAACTTCAACCGCTTCACCTGGAGAATAACCATATGAAACTGCTGTAAATAAAAGATTCTGCAGAAGACCTCCCCGCCATGATGGGGTACGCTGTGGAATATAAATCAGTTTGGAACGTAAGTCATAGGTATCCGTATAGGGAAAAAGATAATAAAGCTCTCCTTTATCAGCCCTCAGTTCGCCACACAAAGACCGGAGGAGTGTGGTCTTCCCGTTACCGTTTTCCCCTACCAGGCCTACAATCTCACCGGTTCTGATCTCCAGGTTCATGGGTCCCAGTGTAAAAGCTTTGGAGTATTTTTTCTCCCATCCGATCATTTTGGTAAGGATATGGCGGTCCAAGGGCTCTTTTTTCTGCAGCTCACTGCTGATTTCAGACAAAAGTGCCGTAAGCTTCCGGGACAGTTCCTCAGAATTCTGGTGAGAATCATACCATGCAAGAAATGCATTGGTCTTTTTATACAGTTTGATATTTTCGGTATCCAGGGTAAAATCTATGATCCGCTTCAGGGCGTGGTCATAGTTTCCGGAACTGATCTGTTCCGTTACTTCTTCCTTATGCTCATGAAAAGTTTTCATCGGTTTTTATTTCGGACGAAAAGATATTAAATATTTGTTTTTCCTCCACAATACCAAATCCGGAAATTTTGTCAAGTTAATTTTACGTTAAAAATAACAAATCCGGAAATTTTGTCCTAATTTTTTGTAAATTTAATAATTGAACAGTTTTTGCGATAAGCTAATCGATTAAATGATTAAATAATTGATGGCATTAAGAAACTGAGCCTGAAAATTTAGTTTCTTGATGTTTTTAGGAAAATTAAACCGGAACATATCATTACAAAAATATAAAAATATGAACTTAAACCAATATACTGTAAAATCACAAGAAGCCATCCAGGCAGCACAACAGGTTGCCATGGAACTCGGCAACCAAAGTATTGAACCTCAACACCTACTTGAAGGTATCTTTCAGGTAGATGAAAATATATCACCTTTCTTACTTAAAAAATCTGAAGCAGATGCCAACCTGGTGAGAGAGCGTAACCGTGAAAGCCTGGAAAAACTCCCTAAAGTACAGGGAGGGAACATCTACCTTTCACAATCCGCCAACAAAGTTTTGCTGGACGCACCCAATATTGCCAAAAAAATGGGCGATGAATATGTAACGATTGAACATTTATGGCTATCCCTTTTGGAGACAGGTTCTGAAGTTTCCAAAATGCTGAAAGATATGGGCGTAACCAAAAGCTTACTGGAGGGAGCAATTAAAGAATTAAGAAAAGGGAGCAAAGCCACTTCTGCAAGCTCTGAAGAGACTTACCAATCCCTGAATAAATATGCTAAAAACTTCAATGAATTAGCAGCGGAAGGAAAACTGGATCCTGTGATCGGACGTGATGAAGAGATCAGAAGGGTTTTGCAGATTCTTTCCCGAAGAACAAAAAACAACCCGATCCTCATTGGTGAACCGGGTGTAGGTAAAACAGCAATTGCTGAAGGAATTGCCCACAGAATCATCAGCGGTGACGTTCCTGAAAATCTGATGGATAAAACTTTATACTCATTGGATATGGGAGCACTGATCGCCGGCGCCAAATACAAAGGTGAATTTGAAGAGCGTCTGAAATCTGTAGTCAACGAAGTGATTAAATCAGACGGGCAGATCATCCTGTTCATCGATGAGATCCACACATTGGTAGGTGCCGGTGGCGGCGAAGGCGCCATGGATGCTGCCAACATTCTGAAACCGGCTTTGGCAAGAGGTGAGCTGAGAGCCATCGGAGCCACAACGCTGAATGAGTATCAGAAGTATTTTGAAAAGGATAAAGCATTAGAAAGACGTTTCCAGAAGGTAATGGTAGAAGAGCCGGATACGGAGTCTGCAATTTCCATTCTTCGTGGGATCAAAGATAAATATGAAGCTCACCATAAGGTAAGAATCAAAGATGAAGCGATTATTGCTGCTGTAGAAATGTCCCAGCGATATATTTCTGACCGTTTTTTACCGGATAAGGCGATTGACCTTATTGATGAGGCTTCTGCCAAACTGAGAATGGAGATCAACTCCAAGCCGGAAGAACTGGATGTTTTAGACAGAAGACTGATGCAGCTGGAAATTGAACTGGCAGCAATCTCAAGGGAGGGTAACCAGACAAAAATCGACCATTTAAAAGAAGATATTGCTAAAATTTCTGAAGAGAGAAATGAAATCAATGCCAAATGGCTGAAAGAAAAACAAAAAAGTGAAGATCTTACCCAGATCAAAAAAGATATTGAATCTCTGAAATTAGAGGCAGAAAGAGCTTCCAGAGCCGGAGATTATGCAAAGGTAGCGGAGATCCAATATGGAAAACTCCGTGAAAAAGAAGACGAGCTTGCCAAAGTGGAACTGGAAATGCAGAACCACCAGAATGAGCTGATCAAGGAAGAAGTAACCGCAGAAAATATATCCGAAGTTATTGCTAAATGGACAGGCATTCCTGTTACCAAGTTATTGCAATCAGAAAGAGATAAACTGTTGAATCTGGAGTCTGAGCTCCATCACAGAGTGGTAGGACAGGATGAAGCCATTGAAGCCGTAGCGGATGCTATCCGAAGAAACAGAGCCGGGCTGAGCGATGATAAGAAACCTATCGGATCTTTCTTATTCCTCGGAACAACCGGAGTCGGAAAAACCGAGCTTGCCAAAGCACTTGCAGAATTCCTGTTTGATGATGAAAATAATATGACAAGGATTGATATGAGTGAATATCAGGAACGCCACAGTGTTTCCAGGCTGGTAGGTGCGCCTCCGGGATACGTGGGATATGATGAAGGCGGGCAGCTTACTGAAGCTGTGAGAAGAAGACCTTATTCGGTTGTACTTCTGGATGAGATTGAAAAAGCGCATCCTGATGTTTTCAATACATTACTGCAGGTTTTGGATGACGGACGTCTGACTGACAACAAGGGGCGTGTGGTGAATTTCAAAAATTCAATCATCATCATGACTTCGAATTTAGGATCGCATCTGATTCAGGAGAATTTTGAAAATCTTACCGAGCAAAACCAGGATGAGATTGTGGAAAAAACCAAAGAAGAGGTTTTTGATCTTCTGAAACAGACTTTACGTCCTGAATTCCTGAACAGGATTGATGAGATCGTATTGTTCCAGCCTTTAAGAAAAAAAGAAATCGGAAAAATCGTTCAGTATCAGTTGAGAGGATTCAATGATATGTTAGCAAAACGGAATATCGTGATGACATTTACCCAGGATGCCGTAGATTATCTGATGGATAAAGGTTATGATCCGGCTTTCGGGGCAAGACCTTTAAAAAGAGTGATCCAGCAGGAAGTGCTGAACAAGCTTTCTAAAGAAATCCTTGCCGGAAAAGTGAACGACGGTGACAGAATTACACTGGATTACTTCGTTGAAACAGGCCTGGTATTCAGACCTACCGAACAATAAATAGTTTTTTTTCATATACATTAATTTTTGTAGATAAGTGCTGTAGAGAAATCTGCGGCACTTATTTTTTCTGTACTTTTAAGGCAAATTTTTGCTGATGCATAGAAAATTAATAACCTTTTTATTTTTATTAACATCACTTCTTGCCAGTGCTCAGAATAAACTGACATCCCCGTTTTCTCTTACCGATTATCAGAATATGCGTACTGAGTACCTTGAAGCCATCAAGAATAATCCGGATATTGTTCCTGAAAACAGATTCTACTATTCAAAAAAGAAACTGGACAGTGTCAATGCCATAAAGCATGACATCATAAGACAGGAATGGATCAGAAAAGGGGTTGATCCTTCTGCAA
This sequence comes from Chryseobacterium arthrosphaerae, assembly GCF_001684965.1. Lineage (NCBI taxonomy): Bacteria > Pseudomonadati > Bacteroidota > Flavobacteriia > Flavobacteriales > Weeksellaceae > Chryseobacterium > Chryseobacterium arthrosphaerae. Next base: position 98,118 of record NZ_MAYG01000032.1, read on the forward strand.
TTACCGGGGAAGCTCTTCAGAATGCAGAAAGCAACAAGCAATATTATCTGCAATATGCCTATTTTACCACGAACAGAAAAGGATATGATTTCTATATTTACGATACCCTGAAACTGATTCTTTCTGATCATAAGAATGTAACAATAGAATATGTATTCGGAAAAGATACAGACACTGAATATCTTCATAATAAAAAAATAGCCACAGTCAATCAATATTTCAACAGCAACGGCCAGCTGAAAAGAACCGATTCCTATATTCTTCCAACACAGGAAGGCGCAGAACGGGAGATCACAGGAATTTCGAAAGAGTACAACATGATCGGAAAACTTCTGTTTGAAGCTGACTGGGAAAAGGAATTCAGACACAATAAAGCCCAGGTGCTGGCAGCCGGTGATCAATTAGTCCGGCAGCATATCCTGAAAAAGATCAAAAGTAATGATAGCCGGATCAGTGATTTTCAGGCTAAAGAAATGGCAGCCAATTTTTTAAAGTACGCCCAAAAAAGCACTCAAAAATTTAAAAGTGATGACAGAATTCCGATGTGGTATATAACGTATTGGACCGTAAGTTCCCGGACAGAGCTCAAAATCAATGACAAAACACTGCAGATGACTGACATCCGTGACTTTAAGATGCAGGAGTAATCCGTATTTTTAATATAAACATCATCTATTCCCGGTAATAAATTAATCTATCCAACAATTCCAGATCATATTTATCCTTTTAATGTGAAATATTACTATCTTTAATACACCAACAAATTATTAACTAAAACAAAATCAGTATGAAAAAGTTAAAAAGAAGTGAATTAAAGAAAATTGACGGCGGAGTCATTGCGCCGATCATCATGTGTGATGAAAATATGAACTGCCCACCCAATCTGTGCTGCACTCAAGGATACATCTGCAGGGACTGGAGGAAATACCCTTGCATTTAAGGAAAATTTTAAAGCGGAGATCATTCTCCGCTTTTTATATCATTCACAACTGTTTCTGTACTTGCACAATCCGTAAAAACCCGGTAAAATTAACAGTATAATTCCCATTTCATCCATGTGTTTTCTAGGAAATTTTTCACGAAATTTGCATATTAACTGAAATGTATATTATAAACACTAAAGCTATGAGTACAGAATCAAACAACCCCCTACAACCAGGTGTAATGTCTAACAGTCTTATTAAAGTTTTAGTAGACAATTATCGCCAGAACCACTTGACTGTTATTAAAAATAACTTAGGAATAGAAGACGCTCATTCTATATGGTTTGATCTTCCGAAACTGAAAAGGTTTATTGCAATGGTAGAAGCAGAAGCCCTTAAAACCAATCCTGAAACTACCGATGAGGATCTTGGGATCAGATTTTACTACGCTTCCTATCCCAAAGCTGAAAACTGGGATATCATGGCTTCCCATCCGGTCCCTAAGGAATATGCTGAAAAACATACATTGGTGATGATTCCTACAGTGAAAAGCACCAATGAAGATGGAAATGTTCTTCATTCTGACTTCAATACACTTCAGGCCAGCGGCAGGTCTTTAGGATTAAGTGCAGCCAAAAGAGGAGGAACTTCCAATGACGGGTCTTCAGATGATGACGGAACCATCGGGGAAAATCACGGACTGCTTATCCCGCCATCAGCACCTATGGGTGAATCTTATTAATTACCATTTATATTTCAAAACACAACATGACTGATTTCCAGGTATTTGTTCAAAACAGCATGCTTTTCTCTGAAGGGCTTGCTGCATTCGTTGCACTTTTATATTACAGGCGTTTAAAAGAACTACAATGGAAGCTCCTTGTGGTGTATCTGGTTATCATTTTTCTGGGGGAAGCATATAGTAAATGGGGATACTTTTCTCATGTTACCAAAGCCCAGTATTATAATTATCTTTTAATACCTATCCAGTTCATATTTTTATATTGGCTGTACGCAGCAAAATCTTTAGGAAGACCTAAGCTGTTCTGGATATTATCCATCTTATATTTACTTTCATTTATTCCCAACGAGCTGTATTTTGCGAAGAATAAAATAGTATTTGCCTTCAATTACACATTTGGGTGCTTTATGCTGATGATACTGGTAATCATGGAGTATTATAAACAAATTACTTCACAGGAAATTCTCAATTTTTATAAGAACAAAATGTTTTATATTAACCTGGGGATTACATTGGCCTATATAGGAACGTTACCTTTTATGGCATTTATGTCACTTCTGGTAAAATACAAAGAGATCTGGGATATCTATTTCAGTTATTTCCTGATCTCCGGGTTCGTATTGTATATTTTATTTGCAAGTTCATTCATATGGGGAAAACGGAGCTCTTAATCGTCATCATTCTGTTTAATATACTTTTTGTAATGTTCATCGTTGCAGTGATGATCTATATCATCAACTACAGACGGCGCAAAAAGGAATACCTGAATGAAATTGAGATGAAAAATGAACTTCATCAGCGGGAACTCCTGTCTACCCAGCTGGAGATTCAGCAGGCCACCATGCAGCAGATCGGGCGTGAGCTTCATGACAATATTGGCCAAAAGCTGACATTGGTAAGCCTGTACGTACAGCAGATGCTCTACGAAAATAGGGCACCGGAAGCCAATGAAAGGATTGATCAGGTCTCGCAGATCATCAACCAGTCTCTGCAGGATCTCAGGAGTCTTTCAAAAACCTTAACGGATGACAATATCAACCAGAAGGAAATTGTAACTTTGATTCAGGAAGAAGTAGACAATACCAATTCATTCAGGAAATGTAAAGTAAGTTTTAAACATAATTTCAATCAGCTTGATCTGGGTTTTGTTCATAAAAATGTACTTCTGAGAATTACCCAGGAATTTATCCAGAACAGTATAAAACACTCCGGCTGTCAGAATATTTTCATCAGCCTGAATACATCGGAGGATATTCTCTGGGAACTTACCATTCATGATGACGGTAAAGGATTTGACACCACAAAACTAACTTCCAACGGGATCGGCCTTACCAATATGAAGAACAGGGCCGAGATCATAGGTGCCCAATTCTGTCTTGAAAGCCAGGAAAACAAAGGGACCACACTTAATATTATTTTTAAAAAGCAGTCATGAAAAAATCTATTGTAATCGTTGACGACCATATACTTATCGCCAAAGCCCTGGAAGGCATTATCAGTAATTTCAGTGAATTTGAGGTCATTTACGTCTGTGAAAACGGCAAAGACCTTATTGAAAAATTCGAAGAAGGTAACCGCATTCCGGATATTATCCTTTTAGACATCAGCATGCCGATCATGGATGGCTTTGAAACGGCAGCATGGCTTACAAAAAACCATCCTGACATCAAGGTCATGGCCCTCAGTATGCAGGGTGACGACAACAGCGTGATCAAAATGATCAAAAACGGCGCAAAAGGCTATCTTCTGAAAAACACACATCCGAAAGATCTTGAAACAGCACTTTCCAGACTGAATACCGATGGATTCTTCTATCCTGAGTGGGCATCAAAAATCATCTTCTCCAATCTTGGCAAAGAAGAATCGGAAGTGTCGATAAAGATTTCCGAACGCGAAAAAGAATTTCTGAAATATACTGTGACAGAACTAAGTTACAAGGAAATTGCAGACAGAATGTGCTGCAGCCCGAGAACCGTAGAAAGCTACAGGGATCAGCTTTGTGAAAAACTGGATCTTAAAACCCGTGTGGGGCTGGCTGTTTTTGCTATTAAAAATGGATTTGCAGGCTAAAAAGATACATTAAAAATATTCTTACAATAATAATTAATATTGAAATTATTTCTTAAAAAGAATCACAAAAACTAAAAACAAAAACCATTTTTACAAAATTAAATAAAATTCAATATTAAATTAAAAATAATAAAATATATTCAATAAAAACAATCATTAAATAGGAATAATTTAAATAAATAATAAAATCATTTGCATATTAATTTCAAATAATATAATTTCATACCCTCAAAAAAATAAAAAAATTGTGATATGAAAAAAATCTTATTTGGAACGCTTATGCTTGGTTTAATGACAGCCTGTAACAGTGACAATGTGAATAATCAGAATGAAGAATCCACAGATACTTCTGTTCCGGCTGCAGGAGCTGCCTCTCTGAGCAGAAGCTGTCTTTCTGAGGAGATAAGACAGGAAGCTTTACAGAACAGTCCGGAACTGAGACAGAGATTTGCCGAACTGGAAGCCAATACCCAAAAATTCTCCGATGAAATACAACTGGGAAAAGTTCTTACAGACGGTACTGTTGAAATTCCTGTAGTGGTAAATGTTTTATACAGCAATGCTGCCGAAAATATTTCTGACGCAAGAATTGCAGAACAAATTGAAGTATTGAATGCTGATTACAGCGGCACCAATACAGACATCACAAAAGTTCCTTCAGAATTCCAGCCTGTAAAAGCCGGAGATGTAAAAGTAAAATTCAGACTGGCCAATACCGTAAGAAAGTCCACAACCACTACAAGCTGGGTAAAAGACACCATGAAAAAATCAGCTAACGGCGGAATAGATGCTACCAGCCCGGCCAATTATCTTAATATATGGATAGTGGGTAAAGTAGTAAGCAGTGACGGAAGAACCATTCTTGGATACGCCACCTTCCCTGAGTCTGCCGGATTATGGAATGACGGAGTTGTAATTCCTGCCCCTTATTTTGGAAAAACAGGAGCCGCAGCCAACTTCAACCTGGGAAGAACAGCAACCCATGAGGTAGGACACTATCTTAATCTAAGACATATATGGGGGGATGCAAAATGTGGTGATGACCTGGTAGCTGATACCCCAACACAAACCTCAGAAAATTACGATACCCCTACTTACCCGCTTTACAATCGTTGTAACGGGAAAAACAGATCCGTAATGTTTATGAATTATATGGATTATGTAAACGACGCAGCTATGTTTATGTTTACAGCCGGACAAAAAACAAGAATGCAGTCTGTAGTAGCTTCTAACGGTGCCAGATCCGGATTAAGAGAATACTAAGCCCATAACCTTTAAAATATTTTAAATCTATCTCGGTTTCTGAGATAGATTTTTTTTATCCTTTTACGCCTGTTAAATCTCAGAAAATCAGCAAAAACAACAATAGAATGATAATATTATTATAAAAACATTAAAAAGAAGAATAAACCATGACATTCAGACCTTTTGTTTTGCTTAAAAAATAGTTTTCTGATTGAAATTATAGTAAAAAACATTCTACTAATTAAACAAAAAACAAAATTATTTACATTTAAAAATACACTTAACAGTGAAATACAACTAAAAATCTATAAAATTGATTAAAATTCAAAATATAATCAATTAATATAAAATATAATCAATTAAAACACTGATTAAATAAGAATAATTTAAATAAAATGTAAAATAATTTGTATATCAATTTTAAATAATATAATTTCACATCCTCAAATTCAAAATATAGTGATATGAAAAAATTCATGTTTGGAGCCCTGATTCTGGGCTTACTGTCGGCCTGTAATACCGACAGCCTTACCAATCAAAATGAAACCCCTATGAACCAGGATGAGGTTCCTGCAGGAAGCGCTGCGAAAAGAAGCTGTCTTTCAGAAGAAATAAGAGAGAAAATGCTGCAGAAAAACCCTGCCCTGAGACAAAAAATGAATGAAATTGAAGTCGGAGCCGAGAGATATGCCAATAACCTTGCACTAGGCAAAGTTCTGGCAGATGGAACCGTAGAGATCCCGGTTGTTTTTAATGTAATCTACAACACTGCAACCCAGAATGTTTCTGATGCAAGAATCGCAGAACAGATCGCTGTTCTGAATGCTGATTACGGCGGCACCAACTCCGATGTTACTAAGATCCCTTCAGCATTTCAGCCCTCAGCAGCAGGTGATGTAAAAATCCGTTTCAAACTGGTGGCGACCAACCGGAAGCAAAGCTCAAAAACAGGCTGGCGATCTGATCTTGAAGAAATGAAAAAAGCCAGTACAGGAGGGATTACAGCTACTGATGTAACCAAAAACATGAATATCTGGGTAGTCAACTCAATACTTGACGAAAATAATCAGCCGGGGACCTTAGGGTATGCTTATTATCCTGAACATGCAGGACAATGGTATGACGGTCTTGTAATTGGCTACAACTATATCGGGAAAACAGGAGCTTCTGCCCCATTCAATCTTGGAAGAACAGTAACGCATGAAGTAGGACATTACCTGAATCTTCCACACCTTTGGGGATCAAGCGATGCAGGATGCCAGACAGATTACTCTAATGACACACCGCTTTCTCCCGGCCCTAACTATGGAACTCCAACTTATCCCCTTAACAGATCCTGCGGAGGCGTAAGCCGTTCTCAGATGTTTATGAACTATATGGATTATGTAGATGATAAAGCCATGTTCATGTTCTCTGCCAACCAGAAAACAAGAATGCAGGCTGTAGTTTCAGCATCTGGCCCAAGATCCGGTTTAAGATAATCACCATCTTCATTAACAATAAAAACATTTAAAATCTATCTCTATCAGGGATAGATTTTTTTCAGGTCCATAGTGAACGTATCATAACGCATATTTTATTGGGATCAGGTTCAAAAACCGGGGAACACATGATCCATTTTATGACAAAACAAAAATCACATCTATCCTGATCTTCATTTCTATTAAAAATATTCTATATATTTAATAAAAAATAAAATTATTTACATTTAAAAACAAACTTTAATTTGAAATCCATCAACTTTAAATTAAATTAATTAAAATTCAAAACAAATATAAATACAGTGAATTATACTCAAATAAAACGTAATTAAATTAATAATTACAAATATAATTTGTAAATAAAGTAAAAAGTACATAAATTAGTTTTCTCAAAAATTCAAAATAATGATTATGAAAAAACTATTTTTTGGAGCACTTATGCTCGGCGTAATGTCTGCCTGTAACAGCGACAACATTAATAATCAAAGTGAAGCTCCGGCTGATGAAACTGCCTTTTCCGCTGGTATAGCCCAGAGAGGATGTGCTTCTGAAGAAATACGTCAGGAAGCTTTAAAAAACAGCCCTGAACTCAGACAAAGGTTCGCAGCCCTGGAAAACAATACAGAAAAATTCAGTAACGATATCAAACTCGGAAGAGTGCTTGCTGACGGAACCGTGGAAATCCCTGTAGTTGTCAATGTCATCTACAAAACAACAGCAGAAAATGTTTCCGATTCAAGGATTGCAGAGCAGATTGCTGTTTTAAATGCCGATTACTCCGGTACAAACAGTGATGTCAGCAAAATTCCTTCGGAATTTCAGTCTGTAAGCTCCGGTGATACGAAGGTAAAGTTCAGATTGGTAAACACCATCAGAAAATCGACCTCCAAAACAAGCTGGTCTACGAATGACGATATGAAAAAGGCATCGAAAGGAGGAATTAATGCTACCAATCCTACAAATTATCTGAACATCTGGGTGGTAGGCAAAATGACCAGCCAGGGAAGAACAATCCTGGGATACGCTACATTCCCTGAATCTGCCGGATTATCCAATGACGGTGTTGTAATTGCCGCACCATTTTTTGGCAAAACAGGCGCATCTTCTCCTTTCAACTTAGGAAGAACAGCGACTCATGAAGTAGGGCATTACCTGAATCTAAGACACATCTGGGGAGATGCCAATTGCGGAAATGACCAGGTAAGCGACACCCCTACCCAGACAACGGCTAATTACGGAAAACCTACTTATCCTCTTTATAATACCTGCGGTGGTGTCAACAGATCTGTGATGTTCATGAATTATATGGATTATGTAGATGACGGAGCCATGTTTATGTTCTCTGCCGGCCAAAAAACAAGAATGCAGGCTGTAGTAGCTTCTACCGGTGCCAGATCCGGATTAAGAGTATATTAAAATCAATTTTTTATATATTTAAAATCTATCTCATCTATGGGATAGATTTTTTTTATACTTTTACGCCACTTAAATCTCAGGGATCATAGCGATGAAAAAAATAGCACTGGCATCATGCATATTACTGCATCTGTACTGTTATAAAGCACAAGACACCATTCAGACCAGAAATCTCCAGGCAGATCTTGAAATGATCCGTTCCGATATGCCTTTCCAGGAAAAAAAGCCATTCTTTAAAAAGGAATGGGTAAAGAAATCGGTGGCACCTGCTATTCTTTTCACAGCTGCCGCTGCTACATGGGGCGAAAAAGAAAATATCCGTGAGGTAAGAAACCGCTATCTTCCTAATTTTAAAGTCAAATATGACGACTATCTTCAGTATGCGCCTGCTGTGGCCGTATACGGATTAAAACTCTCCGGAGTAAAGGGTCGGAACAACCTTGGGAGAGCTACGCTTTCATATGGTACCAGTTTGGCAATCATGGCTATTTTGGTAAACTCCATTAAATATACATCAAAAGTAGAGAGACCGGATGGTTCCAAAAATAATTCATTCCCTTCCGGACATGCGGCCATGGCTTTCACCAATGCAAGTTTCCTTCATAAAGAATATGGACTCGTAAACCCGGCATACAGCATTGGCGGGTATAGTGCCGCAACCATTACCGGTCTTGGCCGGAACTTAAATAACAGGCACTGGGTTCCTGATATTCTTGCCGGTGCAGGGATCGGGATTATTTCTACAGAATTAGGCTATTTCTTCATCGATAAAATTTATAAAAACAAAGGAGATAATTTAAGTATTCTGTCCAGAATACAAGGCAACGACTACCCATCTTTCCTTTCTCTAAAAATGGGGGCAGCATTAGGTACCACCAATTTCCTTCGGGAATCAGAACTGGATGACAAAAAACAAACCGGTTTTGAAGGCGGGCTTGAGGGCGCTTACTTCTTTTCAAAAAAATGGGGTGTAGGAGCAGATATCACTTTCAGCAGTTTTCCTATTAAGCCTCAAAGAATAACTTTTGATGACGGACAGGACTTTGGGGACCATAGCATCAGAACCCAGTCTATGGGGTTCCTGGCAGCGGGGATAGGTCCTTATTTTTCTCATGAATTTTCAGATAAATGGCAGCTTATGGTAAAAGCAACTGCCGGATATTCTGCAACCGCCAGTGGCAAAGTGTTTGTAAAAGGAGATGAGATTGATGCTCCCAACCATGAGCTCCAGATAGCGAAATACAAGCCTAAACCGGCTTTCCGATGGAATACAGGAGCTTCTATGACCTATAAATTTAATCCGGGACTTGGACTTACTTTTTATACAGATTATACTCAGATCAACTCTACTATACGTTATCATTTCAGTGACGACATCAAAGAAAGTGCTGAAATGAATGAAGAACTCAATCATCTGATCACCAAAGAAAAGATCAATTACGTCACGTTAGGTTTACGGTTAACTGCGTATTTTTAAAATAAAAAAGCCTTCAGATATTTATGAAGGCTTTCATTTTTATAATGTTTTTGTATTGTCTCCCGGGGTATAATCCATGAAAATATCACCATCAAGCTTTACAGATTTCACTTTTTTCTTGATAGGAATGACCAGATCTGTCATTTTCTGATCTTTTTCCCAGATAGAAGGTGAGAAATGCAGTTTTTCAGTTGTTCCGTCTTCATAGGTCAGCACTGCATCAAATGGAATAGCGAATCCTCCTACATTCGTTACATTCACTGTAAGCAGGTCATTCAGCTGAGAAGCTCTTTCCACTTTCAGATCTATATAATTATTGGTATAGAACCAGTTCTGGAAAAACCAGTTAAGATTTTTTCCGGAACCTGTGTTCATCGAGTTGAAATAATCCCATGGCACAGGATGTTTACCGTTCCAGTTATCCATATAATGATGTAATGCTTTTTTGAATAACTCGTCCCCGAGATAATCTTTCAGGGCCAGATAAGAAAGGGAAGCTTTTACATAAGAATTGTTTCCGTATCCGGCTCCGCTTACCTGGGTACTCATGGTAATCAAAGGCTGATCCTGTTCTGCTGAAGGATCAGTGATCCATTTTTTGACACGGAAATTTTTATAAAATTCTTTAGCTGCTTCTTCTCCGTTCTCATCAATTCCGATAAGATATTCAAGTGTAGTTGCCCAGCCTTCATCCATAAAAGCATATCTCGTTTCGTTGATTCCCATATAAAAAGGGAAATAGGTATGGGCTATTTCATGGTCAGCCGTAAGCCTTGCATCTCTCAAATCATCAGGAATGCTGGTATCATTGATCATCATTGGGTATTCCATATCGGCATATCCCTGGATTGCAGTCATTACATTATAAGGGTATTCTACTCCCGGCCAGTTTTTAGAAAACCAATCCAGGTTATACTGCATCCACCCTACATACTGTTCGAAATCTTTTGCTCCGTTTTTGTATCCGGCCTGTACGCTGGCCCGCTTTGTTTTCAGCTGAACACTGGCCGCATCCCATACATAGTGATTGCTCATAGCAAAACAGAAGTCTGTAATATGATTAGCTTTGAATTTCCAGGTATTCCATTTGTTCTGGCGGGTAACTTTCCCGGATTTCATTTCCTGTTCCGTAGCAATATGCATTACTTTATCACTCTTCAACGAAGCTTTATACCTTTTCAGGTATTCTGTGCTAAGCACATCTTCCGGATTAAGGAAATCACCGGTTGCCCAGACTACATAATTCTTCGGAGCCGTGATGGCAAAGCTGTAATCATTAAAGTCATTGTAAAATTCCTGCCTGTCTGAATGCGGAAGCATATCCCATCCGTTATAATCATCGTATACGGAAATCCTCGGGAAAGAATACGCTACATAGAACGTTTCAGGATCTATTTGCCCTTCCCTTCCGCTCTGTACAGAAAGGGGATATTCCCATTCTATCTTAACCTCAGCTTTAGATTTTGATTTCAGAGCTGATTTTAATTTTACTTTTTCCACAGTCCCCCAGTCATCGCTGTCAATATCATATTTCTCATTATTCACAATGAAAGATTTGATTCTGAGCCCGGAAGAGAGAAAATCTTTAGATACAAATCCAGATCTTGGCGACTGCGGCTTATGAAGGTTGTTCACAAATCTTATAGCCAGCTCATTCAATGCATCCGGACTGTTGTTGGTATACACAATTGTTTCTTTTCCGGAAACTACCTTTGTTCCGGCATCCACTTTTACTTCTACATTATATACTCCTTTATTCTGCCAGTAGTTTTTACCAGGTGCTCCTGAAACATCACGGGTTCCTTTTTCATAGGCTTTTTTGATATTTCTGGGCATATATAACTCCTGCGCAGACCATTGCATCAGCGAAACGACCACCAGCATTCCGGAAAAAATTTTCTTCATATCGATCCTTTTAAAGATAGGTATCAAAAATAGCGAAAAAGTGACAGCGGGTGGTAATTTCTTTTGTAATAATGTTTTATGATAATTAATTTTTCACTTATAATATTTTACAGCCTTTCTTGCTCAGAAGTCTTCCTGATTGTTTTAACATTTTTCACAGACTGGTTTCCGAAATTGAATTTCAATGAAAACGTAACGCCCTGTGCATCTGTATAATCCAGGAAGTAATTGTCCTGATTGGCATACTTTGTACTGACCTTCTGGCCTGTTGTCCTGAAAATATCACTGAATATCAGAGATGCTTCAAGCTTTTTATTAAAGAATTTCCTGTTCATCACAAAATATGCGGACCAGTTACTTGAAATTCTGAAAGGTCCCTGGATTCCCGGAGAATAATAACGGTGACCCATTTCCATTTTCCAGTCGCTTGCCTTATCCAAAGTAAAACTTGTAGAAATATTGGAACTCAGGTTCCATACTTTATTCCGGTGCAGGATTCCGTCAACTCCATTAAAATAGTTTTCATTATGCTCAAGGTTTTCAGACACAATAATATTCCACCAGGGCTTTATCTCGAAATTTTTATATAAGCTTAAGCCAAATGCCTGTCCTTTTTCAATATTGGTGAAATGATACACTACATTATTGGTCTCAGGCACCTGATAAGAAATTTCCATAGACGGAAACAGTTCTTTACGGTAGTACAGATCCACATTCCAGTTCTTCCAGGAATAGGTAAGATTGAGATTGTGCGTAATCGTTGCCTTTAGCCGTGGATCTCCCTGAAAGTATGAAAACAAATTATAGTAAGATTTCGCCGGATTCAGCCATGAATAGGAAGGCCTGCTGATTCTTTTACCATACGAAAATCCGAATTCCTGTTTATTTTCTGTGGTATATTGTGCATAAAAGGTTGGAAAAAACTTCCAGTAATCGCTTTTATTAAGTTCGTAAGGCTCAGAGACGACCCCTTCAAGACTGGTCATTTCAGCACGAAGTCCACCTTTGAAATTCCACTTTCCGATGTTGTAGGAAAGTGAAGAATACAGGGCAAAATTATGTTCCTTATAATCAAAAATACTGCTCTTTTCAGGTCTGTATTCCAATGATCCGTTTTCATTGTCTGAAAAATCCAGTATACTGCCGGTTTTTACAAAACTGTATTTTGTACCGGACTCCAGTTCCCACTGCTCATTTTTCCACTGATAATCGAGCTGAGTAGAATACAGCTGCACATCTGCTTTATTCTGGGTCATGAAATTATCTTCTCTCGGCGGCTGACCAGCAAAATTCAGGTGGGTTGCCACATTCTGATATTTTCTGGCATTATTTCCTGTAAAGTAACTGATCCAGGACAAACTGCTTTTCTTATTCAGTTTCCGGTCTATCTGAAAGCTCAAAGAATTATTGATTGCCCGGGAGTGATGATCGTTAATCGTAGCATAGTCAGACTCTGCTATGTCCTGTGCATTGTAGATATAGGTGGGAACGTTGTAAGTTCCAAAAGATTTCGGAGAAAAATACCCTGAATAGTTGAGGCTTAAGTTGGTCAGACTGTCCAACTCATACTCCACGTTGAAGTTCAGGGTATTCTGGTTATTGTTTTTATCCTTCCTGTTCATCGTACTGCCCCATCTGGTCTGGCTCTCAGAGTAGCTGACATAGTCTGTCCCTTCTCTGTAGTACGTTCCTAAGCCCCTGTAATAGCTTGCCATAACGGAAAGCTTATCTTTTTTATAATATTGGGAAAGGCCAAAAACTCCTTTCGCATATTGAGTCTGTATATACCTGGACGAAAGAATTCCCCGGTAGCCTTCAATCTTATTCTTTTTCATCACAATATTCAGCACGGCACTTCCCGAAGCTTCATATTTTGCAGGCGGGTTTGTGATCACTTCTACAGATCTGATCTCATCTCCCTGTGTATTTTCCAGAAGGTTTTTGAGTTCGTCTCCCGTCAACATTACTTTTTTATCATTGATTGTCACAAGGATTCCCGTGCTTCCTTTCACTGTAAGTACGTTATTGCTGACACTCACATTGGGAGTATTCTTTAAAATTTCCCAGGCATTCAGTGAAGAAATATTGCTGTTTTCCACATTGAATTCCAGGCGGTCCACTTTTCTTTTCACCAGTGGTTTTCTTTTCGTCATGACAACCCCTTCTATTTCCCGGGTTTCCCTTTTAAGGATAATCCGCAGGTCTTCAGGGTTTTCCAGGTTCAGCAGTTCTTCATATAAAGAATATCCTTTCACCGTAGCCACCAGTTTTATATTCTGTTCTGCAATCCCTTCTAAAATAAAGTTCCCTTTGCTGTCTGTTTTCAATTCTTTGATCAGTTCATTCTTAGAATTAAAAAGCTCAATTTTTACCGCCTGGAGTTTTTCATTTTCCGGGTTTTCAACTGTTCCGCCAATCTTTTGCTTCTGGGCAAAAACCAACACGGGAAAACACAGAAAAAGAATAATTTTGTTCATAATCATTGTTTTTTATGGATGCAAACAATATTGCGGTTGTTTTACGGGGCAAAATTCTACATTGGCGGGGAGAATTTCAGTTAATGGAAGGTTAATAATGGGTTAATGCCATTTTGCCTGAAAATTTCCCGGCAAACCACCTTATTCTCTTACGGACTTACTTTTACAGTTCACCTCTATCATATGGTTAATGAAAGGTTAATCCCTCAATATTATTTCAGGAAAATGGCTAAAGCTTTATCTTTGTTTAGATGATATCCAAGAGCAAAAATCTGATCTTCCTCTTTGCCACCTTATTCCTTCTTCTGCTGGGAATACAGGTTTACTTTATGTACAAAACCTACCAGGTCAAGGAAAGAGATATTTACAGATCCGTAAGTGACGGTCTTAGCAGCTATGCGGACAAGCTTGAAAACATTCACGATGCTGAGGAAATGAAAAGTGATACCCTTCAGAGGAACATCAGCAAATACTATAATAAGGAAATCAGCCAGAAGGAATTTATCCGTCATTTTATAGAAGACAGAAAAGCTTCAAAAGAAAGACTGAATAATTATATCGAGGACCGCCTGAAAAAAGACGGTTATCAAATATCTGCCAGAATTCAGTACACTTCTATCATTCATCTTCCGGACAGCATTAAACTGATCAGTCAGCCCATCATTATTTTCGAAACAAAAGTTAAAGTAAAAAAGCCTAAAATTACTACTACAGGAACCTGGAGAACTTCTTCTACCAAGGAAAATATAGGGAAAGAAATTAACCGGGAGAGAGAAACATTTTTTGTCAGCAGCCAGACCGATTTTGAAATTCAGAATATAAAATTTCTTGTTTTCAAAGAACTTACCCTGTTGATTTTATGCTGCATTATCCTGCTTGCCAGTGTATTGCTTCTCTATATTTTTACGATCAGGAACCTGATCAGACAGCAAAAGCAGGTAGAAGTTCTCCATACCGTTGTGGATAATATTTCCCATGAGTTTAAAACCCCTATAGCCACTTTAAAGATAGCTTCCAAAACTTTAAAAAAAGGCTGGAACCCTGATACCCTTCCCCTTATTGACCGGCAGATTTCCAGACTTGAAAGTTTGATGTACCAGCTCCACAAGGATGAGATACCTGAAGAAATCACAGCTGTACAACCTGAAGACTGGGATTTTTTCATTCAGGACCTGGCATTCACCTATCCCCAGACAGAATTTACATTCGAAAATAAGGTCACAGGAAAGCTTCCTTTTGATAAAAACCTTATGGAAACCGTCATTAAAAATCTTTGTGAAAACAGTATCAAATACGGCGCTTCCCTTGTCAGGGTAAAAACCGGTTGCGCCGCTCAAAACCTGGAAATTGAAATTTCAGACAATGGCCAGGGCATGGAAAACAAGGAACTTGCCAACATTTTTGAAAAGTTCTACAGAATACAGTCCAATAATGTGCACAACAGTAAAGGACTTGGGCTCGGGCTTTATTTTGTCAAAAAAATAATCACTTCTTATCACGGTAAAATAGATGTTTCCAGCCAGCCTGGTATGGGAAGTACTTTTAAAATATCAATTCCTTATGAAAACTAAAATCCTTCTGGCAGAAGACGATCCGGATTTCGGAATGATCCTGAAACAATATCTGGAACTGGAAGATTTTGAAGTCACCTGGTTTCAGAATCCTGAAGATATTGTTCCTCTTGTAACTTCAGGTTTCCCTTTCCATATTGGTATTTTAGATGTGATGATGCCCCATATGGACGGTTTTTCTCTGGCTAAAATCATTGTAAAGGAAAGAAGTAATTTTCCGCTTCTGTTCCTTACTGCAAAAAATCAGAAAATAGACCGGCTGACCGGGCTGAAAATAGGGGCTGATGACTATATTCCCAAACCGTGTGACCCGGAAGAACTGGTTTTAAGAATTAAAAATATCCTGAAGAGAACCTTACCGGCTGTTACAGAAACTCACATCAGAATCGGGCAATATCAATTGGATACCCAGAAACTTCAGCTTTCGCATCCTGAAGGGAATGTGCGGCTGACAGTTCGTGAACAGGAACTGCTTCTCTATCTTCTGAAGCATAATCATTCTATGATCACAAGAGATAATATCCTGGATAACCTCTGGGAAACCAACGATTACTTCACGGGAAGAAGCCTGGATGTATTTATCAGCAGAATCCGGAAATATTTCAGCCATGATCCTGAAGTAAAAATCCAATCCCTGAGAGGAATTGGATTTGAGGTTGATTTTCCAGCCGGATGATTTTATAGGGAAAGATTCACAATAACCGGGAAATGGTCTGACGGATAAAGAAGGTTTTCTCTTCTGTCATTGATATGCCTGTGAGATCTTATGGTAAATCCTTTTGTGAAAATATAATCGATTCTGTCTTTTGGAATTTCATTCACATTGAAAGCCGTAAAGGTTCCTACCGGACCGTAATGTTTGGTTTCTGAGTGATAGAAAGTATCTTTCATATTTTTGGAAAGTATTTTAATCGGTTCGGAATCATCGGTCAGGTTAAAGTCACCGCTCAACGTTACCGGAAGATTTTTTGGATTAAGCTCTTTGATCTTTTTAAGGATCAGTTCTGAAGATTTTACCCTTGCCACATTTCCCACATGATCGAAATGAAGATTCATGGCCAGGAATTCTTTTTTTGATTTTTTATCTTTAAAAACCGCATAGGTACAGATTCTGTTCAGTGCTGCATCCCATCCTTTTGAAGGTTTCTCCGGAGTTTCGGACAGCCAGAATGTTCCTGATTTTACCACATCAAGCCTGCCGGTATCATAAAAAATAGCAGAAAATTCCCCCTGTTCTTTCCCGTCATCTCTTCCTACGCCAATATAGTTATAATTTTTCAGCCCGGTTTTGAGGTCTTTCATCTGCTCCGGCAATGCTTCCTGCACGCCGAAATAATCAGGATGATAATAGGTCAGCAGGTCAGCAACGTCCTGCTTTCTTTGCGGCCAGGCATTTTCTTTATCCGATTCAACATTCAGCCTGATGTTGAAGCTCATTACGGTGAGGTCCTGCGAAAATCCCAATACTGAAAGCATCAGGAGCATCATTGAAAATCTGAAATTCATACGCTTATTTTATCAATAAGAGACAAAAATAAAACTTATCTGTGACAGGGAAGCCTTACTGATATGATTATATTGTTAAATTATTCTGATCTTCTTCTACCGATAGGAAGTAATCCTGAAATCCGTCAGCTGAAATTGGCTGTTCACACTCCAGTTTCATAACTCCGATGGCTGTATAATGAGCAGCAAGTCTGATATGTCTGCTTTTGAGAAGGATTTTCAGTTTTTCCAGATTGATCTCTTTTTTTAAAACTGCCAGATAAGTGATCATATTCATATTTGTATTAGTCCGTTTCCTATGTCTCTATATTTAATTCCCTCAATGGGTCTGGCTTTATTTTCAATAAGTGCCCAGATCTCTTTTGCTGATGAACCGGAAAACTGTTCCATATATAAAGCAGCAAGTCCTGAAACATGCGGTGCAGCCATACTGGTACCGCTCATAGCGTAGTAAAAATAATTTTTATTCTTTGCATTTTTGGGATAAGCACTCACAATGTCTACGCCGGGTGCACATACATTGATATTTCCTCCTGTGGAAGGATTAAGCCCTGCATTTGAAAATTTAGCAACCTTCATCTGCATATCAATCGCTGCCACTGCCATAATCGATTTTGAATTTGCCGGCATTGAAACCGGTTGCGGAACCTGCGGTCTGCTGCTGTCATTACCTGCCGCCGCTATAATAAGGCAGTTATTTTCCAAAGCTCTTTCCCCTATGGTTTCAAAAAGGATGGAAGGCTGATCATTGAGTCTCACCGGGGATGCGAGTGAAAGGGATAATATCCTGAACTTTTTTGTAATAGCCCAGTCTATAGCATCAATCACGCTACTGGTAGTACCTCTTCCGCTATCGGAGAGTACTTTGGCGATCTTCAGATTACAGCCGCCTGCAATTCCGTATCGTATATTCTTATCATTTCTGGTATTTCCTGTTGCAATGCCTGCGCAGTGTGTTCCGTGGCCATTGGGATCTCTGTTCCAGTCTTCTCCATCTATGAAAGATTTACCTTCAATTTCCCTGGATGAAAAATCCGGGTGGGAAACTTCAAGCCCTGTATCCAGAATACAAACATCGACTCCTTTTCCTGTATACAAAGCATTTTCAAGACCAATTGCTTTTAATCCCCATTCCATTTCAACCGGTGTTTTCTGAGGCAGAGGTTTGCCGGCCATGTATTTTTCAAGCTCTGAAATTTTTTCTGTAAGCCCTGCTGACTGTTTTTTAAGTTCACTGATGAGCTGCCATTCATCTGCAGGGAAAAACTCCCGTTCTTTTTCATAATAAATGACAGGATTTGATTCGTTATCCACCGCACTCTTCAATTGCTCTTCATCCCCAGTTTCTACTACCAGAACGCCAAGATTTTTGTACAAAACACCATTATCCTTATTAATGATTTCATAAGAACGGTTGTCACTGGAGAGAAATTCAGAGGAAGTAATACTCACCTCCAGCTCTTTCTCAACTTTTTTGATTGCGGTTTTCTGCTGATCTTCCAGCAGGACAATATATCTTCCGGTTTCCATAACGATCGTTTTTTTTAAATTAACTTCAGAAATACCTTTTCCAGAATAAGGAAAATATCTTCCGGAATCACTGTCAGCCTGAGCTTCTTATTCACTCCCGAGATGGCTGTATTCTGTGCGATCAGAGAAGTCCAGAAACTTTCAATCTTTATAACAGAATTCAGCTCCTTCAGTTTTTCATCATCCAAAATACCGTTCTGGTATAAGGAAACAATGATCCCTGAAACAAGCTCTTCAGCATCTTCCAGCTTTTTATTTTCCTTCGCATATATTTCCATCAGAATATCATAAATGTCTTCTATCCCATTGAATGAAAATCCCCAGAGAAGCTCACGTCTACCGGTGTTTATTTTTTCCATTTTTATAGGATTAAAGCCTCTTTTAACCGTCGCAATCCTATTCATGATTTTCAGAACTTCAGATTCGTGGCTGGTGTTCCCTTTTGTTTTGAAATACTCCAGGGTTTCATTTAAGAAAATATCAAAGCGGGAATCAAAGTCAAAGGATTTTGACAGGTATAAAGCCTGCACTTCATTGAAATCTTCCAGAAGCTCCTTCAGTTTCTGCACTGTATGATGAATAAGTTCCTGCATTACTCAAAAGTTATCTGTTCTATTTCCTTACCGTCTTTATCTTTGTATGACACAATCCTTATTCCTTCTTCCTCCATTTCAACATGAAGGTTGATGAATAATTTATCTCTGTCTTCCGCCGCGCTTGTGTTGGGATCAATGTAAATATTGTTCAGTTTGGCATTGACCAGCGTATATCTATTGAGTAAAACTTTTGAAAAAATCTCTTTCAGTTCTTCTATTTCATCTTCACCAGTTCCTTCCTGTGGCCGGAAGATTCCGGAATTAAGAATTTTGATTTTATTTCTGAGATCAAGCTTAAGCACTTCATTGGCGGGAACTTTACCAAACTTCTGATCATTTTTTTCCAGTCTGCTAAAGAGTGATTTGAATTCTTCAGTCTGGATCTGTCTTTTTGTGATCTCAGGAATATTCAGTTTTTTCTCTTTATTTACGAGACGGATTCTTTCATTCATTTCTGTAACAAACTGATCCTGATTCAGTTTAAAGTTATACTTGGGTTCCGAATCTATATCTGTAATTTTAATGGGAATATCCATTTTCACACAGGGCAGCGCATACCGTGGCACTTTAAAATACTTAAGGTATTCGTGACGGGCATATTCTTTGGCAATAAGAACGGCATTTTCGTCAGCCTTTTTACGAGCCTGAATTATCTCATTGTTGAGATAATCCAGGTAATCTGATAATTTGATCATTCTTCGTAAATTTTATTATTGCGAAAGAAGTCCAAGAACTTTTTCAAGACCTGCAGGCATTTCGTCATTGGTCGCCCTTACTTTTACGCCAAGGGAATATTCTTTTTCAACCTTGATCCCTGTGCTGGACGATCTTTTGTATGACACATCCACTTTGAACTTTACAGGACCAAAGCCACCGGACGCTCCTGCGTTGATCCCGAATTCATCACTTACATCTTTAGTGTATGTTGAATTCAGCTTAACGTTAAAGTCTACTTCACAGGTTTCAATCCTGAAACTCGGAACATTCAGTAAGGCTACAAAAGGAACGACAATCTCTACCGGATCAGATTTTGTTTTTGGATTGTCATTGCTTACGGGTTTATCAGGATCGAAGTCCGGATTGGGAATCGTCTTGGTATATTTAAACTCTGCCATTCTCAATTTTTTCGGGCTATTGGCGTTGGCAGGGTCCGTAAGCTCAAAACCGACTTCATTAATGAAATTCACCGTAGCAATAGAGGCATTAGACTGTGCTTTTACACAAGCATCCAAAGGTCCGCCAATAATGGTTGCGAAATCTATACTTCCCAATTCTGCGGCAAAATCTGCACTGGCAGCATCCGAAGTTTTGAAGATTTCTTCATCTGCAGCCATCTTACCAGCTATCAGTTTCATAATTTCTGAAGAGGCACCGGAAAAAGATTTTTCCCACTTTTCATCATAATTCTTTTTGAAGTCATCTACAATATTCAACAGCTCCTTGTTGGTAAGTGTTCCCAATTCGGATACTTCAATTCCGGATACTTTTTCGTAGACTGCAGGGGTAAGCACTTTTTCCACTCCTGATAAAAGATCGATCAACTCATTTTTTGTTTTTTTGGCGTGACTTGTTTCAAGCACTGATTTTAATGTTTCCATGTTTTTTTGTTTTTAAATTAATATTGTTCAGCAAAATTATTTCATTGCCGTTCAAAAGTTTACAGGAGAACCCCTTCACTTTACCCGGAAAAACACCCTAAAAAACAAAAGCCCGAACTGTAGAAGTTCAGGCTTGTATTCTGTTGATACCAACTCGCAAGTATTACGCCGGTGTCATGCTGTTATTCTTAGGATTGATATCCGGAACTACAGAAGCGGGATCCAGTTTTACCTCATCGATCTCTTTGCCGGAATCTACTTTGAAAGTCCATTCTGTATTTCTCTTCCAGACTTCAACAGGAATTTTCACTGTTTTTGAAGTGCCGTCTTTGAATTTTACCTGTACTGTTGTAGGCATTGGAAGCTGTCCAAGGTTTTCAACGGTAATCCGTACTCCGTTTTTGAAGTCTCCGTTAATGTATTTTACATCTTTAACAGCCTGATCAATTTTCCATTTATTTAAAAACCATCCTCTCCAGTACCAGTTCAGTTCTTCTCCCGAAACATTTTCCATCGTATGGAAGAAATCCCATGGTGTAGGATGTTTGAAAGCCCAACGGTTGATATAGGTTCTGAACGCCTTGTCAAATTTTTCAGGTCCGAGAACTGCCTCTCTCAAAACAGCCAGCCCTGCTCCTGGTTTATAATAGGCCAGAGCTCCGATGTTTCTTTCCTTCATATTATCAGGCCCTACCATAACGGGCTCCAGATTATCTCCCATCAGAAAACCTCCTGTTTTTGCCAGATCTCTTTTTCTGTGATATTCACCTTTATTAAAAGCTTCCGTAGAAAGTCCGTTGATAAAGGTATTGAAACCTTCATCCATCCATGCAAATAATCTTTCGTTAGAGCCTACGATCATAGGAAACCAGTTGTGCCCGAATTCATGATCCGTTACTCCCCAAAGATCTTCTCCTTTTGAATCCATATGACAGAAAACAATTCCCGGATACTCCATTCCGCCTTCGTTTCCTGCAACATTGGTAGCTGCCGGATACGTATATTCATACCATTTCTGCGAGTAATGCTCTATCGCTGCTTTTGTATATTCTGTAGATCTTCCCCAGGCTTTATCCCCTGCGCTTTCAACGGGATAAGCTGAGATGGCCAATGATTTTTTTCCGCTTGGAAGGTTAATTTTTGCCGCATCCAGGATAAATCCGGCTGAAGAAGCCCAGGCAAAATCCCTGGTCTGCGTAATTTTAAATTTCCAGGTCTTTGTTCCGGAAGAATTATTTTTCCCGATTTCAGATTCAGGACGTATCATCACTGTTTTGTCACTGTTTCTGGCCTGATTCCATCTGCTGACTTCCTCTTTGCTGTAGACTTCCTTTTCATTCAGAAGCTCTCCGGATGCTACCACATAATGATTGGCCGGCACTGTAATATTGGCTGTAATATTTCCATATTCCAGATAAAATTCTGAAGCTCCCAGATAAGGCAGAGTGTTCCAGCCCATTACATCATCATATACGCACATTCTCGGATACCACTGTGCCATGGTAAAGATCTTCCCGTTCTTTGTTTCCTGTACTCCCATCCTGTCTGAACCGTATTCCGGAGAAATAAAAGAATACTCGATGGCGATTCTGGCCACACCTCCTTTTGCTTTCAGCTCTTTAGGCAGGTCTATCTGCATTCTGGTATCTGTAATGGTGTATTTTACCGCTTTGCCATCAAGTTTTACTGATTTAATGGTATATCCTCCGTCAAATTCCTCACCGTGCGCTCCGTTTCTGCTTCCTGAAAGCGGTACGACTCCGTTTCCACGGGAATCTCTGGAAAACAGGTTCTGATCCAGCTGTAACCAAAGAAAACCTAATTGATCGGGGCTGTTATTGGTGTAAGTGATTTCTGCGGTACCCGTAATTTCTTTTTTATTTTCATTCAGGCTGACGTTCAAATGATAGTCTGCCGAGTTCTGCCAATAGGCATGACCGGGCTGACCACTTGCAGAACGGGTTTCTGAACCCATCTGAGGATAAAAGAAAGGTTTGAATGCTTCTACATAATCATATTTCGGAGTTTCCTGTGCATATGCCGGTCCTGAAAACATCAAAACTGCAACTGCTGAAACAAGGGCTGGAAGTTTGAAATTCATTTTTAAATTATTATTTAGTACATAGTTATAAAAAAACTCCCGGAATTGTTATATATCCGGGAGTTTTTTACGTATAAGTGATGTTAATTCGACTTTTTAGCTTTAATCATTGCTTCCAGAGCATCCCACATTTCTTTCGGAATTGCTTCAAGCATATTGAATTCTCCTGCTCCCTGAAGCCATTCACCGCCATCAATGGTTACCACTTCCCCGTTCATATAAGCTGAATAATCTGACACCAGGTAGGCAGCAAGATTAGCAAGCTCCTGATGTTCTCCTACCCTTCTCAACGGAACTTTCTTTTTCATATCGAATTTTTCCTGGAGATCACCGGGAAGAAGTCTGTCCCACGCTCCTTTTGTAGGGAATGGTCCCGGAGCAATGGCATTGAAACGGATCCCGTATTTAGCCCATTCCACCGCTAAGGATCTGGTCATTGCCAAAACCCCCGCCTTTGCGCAGGCTGATGGCACTACATATGCTGAACCTGTCCAGGCATAAGTTGTTACAATATTCAGAACGGTTCCCGGAGTTTTAGCATCTATCCAGTGTTTTCCTACTGAAAGGGTACAGTTTTTTGTTCCTTTTAAAACAATATCAAGGATAGAGTCGAATGCAGAATGAGTCAGTTTTTCTGTTGGCGAGATAAAGTTTCCGGCAGCATTATTCAACAGGATATCAATCTTCCCGAATTCTTTCAACGCTGCTTCTTTCATGGCTTCCACCTCATCCCAGTTTCTCACGTCACAAGCTACACAAAGTACCTTTCCCCCTGTTTCGTCTTCCAGTTCTTTAGCCGTTGCCTGTAACTTTTCAAGATTTCTGGAGGTAATGACCACATGGGCACCCAATTCGAGAAAGTATTTGGTCATTGCTTTTCCAAGGCCGCTTCCGCCTCCTGTTACAATCGCTACTTTATCTTTCAGTGCCCCTTCACGAAGCATCGGCTGTGTATATAGACTCATAAAATATTTTTTCTTAAAAATAATAAATATTGAAATGCAATCCTTTAAAATAGATTGATAAATAATGCAGCAAATAATAAAACAAGCGAACCACAGGCTTATTAAATAAAAAACAACCCAACCGTCAACGGTCAGATTGTTCTTCTTTACTTTTTTTAAATATAATAACTAGGAAACAACTGTTCCTTTGAATGAAAGTGTCTTAGGTGTTTTGCTCTCACTCGTGGTAACGTTTACTGTTTTCATAAACGGCCCTGCAGCAGCAGCATTATAACTTGCTTCTACAAATCCTTTTTTCCCCGGCTGGATAGGAGTTTTGGTATAATCAGCGGTTGTACATCCGCATGAAGGGGCTACATTTTGTATAATGATCGGTTTTGAACTTGTATTGGTAAATTCAAATCTGATCAGCTTCGCTTTTCCCTGAGGAATATTGCCCACATCTATAGATTCTGACTTCCACTTAATGGCATCTGCCACCATTTTTACAAGGGAAGGTGCATCTGTCGTAAGTATATTCGCATAGAACGGAGAAAATGCCAGAACAGCTAAAAGAGCGGTAATTTTTAATTTTTTCATGAGTACAAATTTTTGTTAATAGTTAAAAGGCAACTGATATTTATCTTTTGATACAGCAAATGTAACGGTGATTACCGATCCTGCTTGTTAATCGCTTTCAAACATTTGTTAATAAGTTGTTAATGACAAAAAATAAATAGATATTTTTGGATAATATTGCCTCTGTAAATGGGAATCAAAAAACTTAATATCATCATCAGCCTTGGGTTTGTTGCTATCATCGGAATTCTGATAGCTCAGCTTCTCTGGACCCGGCAGGCATATAATCTTGAAGATAAAAAGTTTAACCAAACCGTGAATATTGCATTGCTGGAAGTAGTAGAAAAACTGTCAGGAGGAAAGACATCCTTTACAGAAAGTCCTATACAGAATATTTCCAATGACTATTATGTAGTCAATATCAACAATGAATTCCATCCCACAGTACTTGAGTATTATCTGAAGACAGAATTTAACAGGTTTCAGATCAATACCAACTATGTTTATGCATTATATAATTGCCATAGTGACAGGATGATCTACGGAAAGTATGTTTCCACCCATCAGAAAAGTACCAATAAAACGGTTAACTTTCCGAAGCATAAGAATCTGGTCTATTATTTTTCTATACGCTTTCCGGATAAAGCTACCTATCTCATCAGCTCTTTACGGTTTTGGTATATCCTGACATTCGCCCTGATTATCATCCTTCTTGTATATGTATATTCAATTTATACCATTATTCAGCAGAAAAAATTCTCAGAGCTTCAAAGGGATTTTATCAATAATATGACGCATGAGTTCAAAACTCCCCTATCTTCCATACTTCTGGCATCGGAAGCGCTTACCAAGCAGGATACCATCAAGGAAAATCCTAAACTGAAGACCTATACTTCCATTATTACCGACCAGAGTTATAAGCTCAATAATCATATTGAAAAAATATTAAATATTGCAAAAACCGATGCATCCGGACTGTCCCTGAAACTCCAGAGAATTGTATTACTCCCCTTCATCACGGAAATTGCAGACTCTATACAACAGAAAAATGAAAACCTCAACATCCGGATAGAACTTGATGATACCGATGTCATCCTTGCAGATGAATTTCACTTTACCAATATCATCTACAATATTCTGGACAACTCCATAAAGTATTGTGATACGGCCCCTGATATTCTGATCTCTTCCTTTAAAGACTCAAAAGGGCTGCATTTAAAATTTAAAGATAACGGAATTGGAATTCCTTCTAAAAACATGCCTCATATCTTTGATAAATTTTACAGGATAAATACCCAAAAAAGTGATGAAGTGAACGGTTTTGGACTGGGGCTTTTCTATGTAAAAAAAGTCGTCCAGCAGCATAACTGGAAAATATCGGTTGAAAATAATACGGATAAAGGAATTACAATTACCTTATTTTTACCGTTTGTAAATTAATCTGTATAACTCATGGAAAAATCTAAAATTCTATATGCCGAAGATGATGAGACGATCGCTTTCCTGATTCAGGACAGCCTGGAAACGTATTATGACATTTCCTGTTATCCTGATGGAAAATCTGCCCTGGAAGCTTTCAATACCCGGAATTTTGACATCTGCCTTTTAGATATTATGATGCCCGGCATCAACGGATTTGAGCTGGCCCAGTACATCCGTGATAAAAATACAGAGATTCCCATCATCTTTATTTCTGCCAAAGCATTGAAGGAAGACCGGATCAAAGGGTTGAAAATAGGTGCAGATGATTATCTTGTAAAGCCCTTCAGTATTGAAGAACTCATCCTGAAAATTGAAGTTTTTCTGAAACGCACCAGAAAGACGAACACTCATCCATTACAGTATAAAGTAGGGAAATATAATTTCGATCCTAAAAATTACACTTTACAGGATTCAGCCAATACCATTACTCTTACCCAAAGGGAATCTGAGCTGTTGCTATACTTTATCCGCCACAAAAATACGGTTGTAAAAAGACAGGAAATTCTGAAAGCGATCTGGGGAGATGACGATTATTTTATGGGAAGAAGTCTGGATGTATTTATTTCGAGGCTGAGAAAGGTATTTGTAAATGAAGAAAATATTTCCATAGAAAACCTTCACGGAATAGGTTTCCGGTTCTCTGAAAAATAACCGGAACGTTTTTATATAAATTACAATACGTGAAGATTATTTTTTAATTATTTTTATCTTTTAATAATCCTATTTCATGAAAAAAACCGGGTCTACTATTTTTCTTTCATTATTGTTTTTTGCTACAACTTTCAAGGCTCAAAAATTTGAAAAGCTGTATCAATATGTAAATCCACTGATCGGAACTGAAAAAATGGGACATACTTATCCCGGCGCTACCGCTCCTTTTGGAGCTGTACAGCTGAGTCCTGAAACAGATACCATTTCTTATGAGCTGAACGGCAAATACAATGGTGAGGTTTATAAATACTGTGCAGGCTACCGTTATGAAGATAAAACAATTGCAGGCTTCAGCTCTACCCACTTCAGCGGTACGGGCCATTCTGACCTCGGAGATTTTCTTATCATGCCTACCGTAGGAAAACTACAGCTTAATCCGGGTACAGCTTCTCATCCCGAAAACGGTTACAGAAGCCGATTCTCACATCAGAATGAAACTGCAGAAGCAGGTTATTATAAAGTAAAACTTGATGACCACAATATCCTTGCAGAACTTACTGCAACCACCAGAGTGGGAGTTCACCGTTACACTTTTCCCAAATCTGACCAGGCCCACATTATTCTGGACCTGATGGCCGGAATTTACAATTATGACGGAAAAAATATCTGGACCTATGCACGTGTGGAAAACGGAAATACCATCACCGGCTACAGACAGACCAATGGCTGGGCAAGAACCAGAACCGTTTATTTTGCCATGAAGTTTTCAAAGCCTTTCAAAGCTTACGGGCAAAAAAATTATGACGAAAAGCAGGTATATAAAGGATTCTGGAGAAAATTCGATCAGACAAAAAACTTCCCGGAGATCGCAGGAAAAAACCTGAAAATGTATTTTGATTTTGATACTCAGGAAAATGAAGCCATTGAAGTCAGACTCTCTATTTCTCCCGTCAGCCAGTCCAATGCATTGGAAAACCTGGAAAAGGAAACAGGGAATTTATCTTTTGATCAGGTAAAGGCCCAGACCCAGGAAACCTGGAACAAAGAACTGAATAAAATTATCATCAAAGGTTCCGATACGGAAAAGACCAATTTTTATACGGCCATGTACCATACTTTTATCAATCCTACTACTTATATGGATGTCAACGGGGAGTATAAAGGTCTGGATCAGAATATTCATAAAGCAACAGGTTTTACTCATTATACTACATTTTCCCTGTGGGATACTTACCGTGCCCTTCATCCGCTATTCAATATCATCCAGCCTAAAAGAAACGGTGATATGGTGAAATCTATGATGGCTCATTACAATCAGTTTTCCATGAAAATGTTACCCATCTGGTCTCATTATGCCAACGACAACTGGTGTATGAGCGGCTATCACAGTGTAAGTGTAGTGGCTGACGCTATTATTAAAGGAAATTATAACGGCGATCCCAAAGAAGCCTTGAAAGCCTGTGTAGAAACGGCCAATAAAAGAGACTACGAAGGCATAGGGCAATACATTGACCTAGGATATATTCCCGCTGAGAAAAACGGAACTTCAGTTTCCAATACTCTGGAATATGCTTATGATGACTGGGCTATTGCTCAGCTGGCAAAGCATCTTGGAGAAACAGAAGTGTATAATCAGTTTATCAAACGTTCTGAAAACTGGAAGAATAATTTTGATCCCACCATTGGCTTTATGCGTCCCCGTCTTGCTGATGGAAGTTTCAAAAAAGATTTTGATATACTCAGCACCCATGGCCAGGGGTTTATCGAAGGTAATTCATGGAACTACAGCTTCTTTGTTCCTCAGAATCCGGATGAGCTGATCAAAATGATGGGCGGGAAAAAGAAATTTGCGACAAAGCTGGATGAATTATTTACAATGCATCTTCCGGATGAGTTTTTTGCAGATACTGAAGATATTACAAGGGAAGGAATCATCGGTGGGTACGTCCATGGAAACGAACCGGCACACCATGTTGCCTACCTTTACAACTGGGCAGGACAGCCCTGGAAAACCCAGGCACAGATCCGCCGTATTCTGGAAATGCAGTACAAAGCAACTTCGGACGGATTGGGAGGAAATGACGATGCAGGACAAATGAGCGCCTGGTATATTTTGAGTACACTGGGTTTCTATCCTGTCGCTCCCGGTTCAGAGGACTATTCAATCGGAAGCCCGGCTATTGACCATGCGGTTTTGAATCTGGAAAACGGAAAAGTTTTTGAAATTGAAGCCATCCATCAGAATCCGAAAAATATATATGTTCAGAAAGTTCTCTTGAATGGGAAAGAGATTAAAGATTTTACATTAAAGCATTCTGACATTGTAAAAGGCGGTAAGCTTACATTTTATATGGGAAATAAAGCGAAAAAATAAAATTGTATAAATAAAATTCTCGCAGATTACACAGATTTGGCAGATGACTGAGCTATAAAATCTGCGTAATCTGTGCAATCTGCGAGAGATAAAAATATCTTTAATTTATTTATGATTTAAAATAAGTTTTGGCTAAAGCCAATGGAATATTTATAATTTAAAAGCGGGCTAAAGCCCGCTTCTATTGAATTTCTTACAATATCCAGCTATTACCCGGACAACATTTGTTTTATTTACTCCACTTCAAAAAGCAAACGCTCTCCAAACTTCTCTTCTGCAATTTTTCCGTTATCATATACCAGATGGCCATTTACAAAAGTATGGGTAACCTTGGAATGGAAGTTTGTTCCTTCCAGCGGGCTCCATCCGCATTTGTACAGTAAATTGTCTTTAGAAACAGTCCAGTCTGCATTTAAATCTACCAGCACAAGATCTGCTTTATAGCCTTCTCTTACAAAACCTCTCTTATCCACTCTGAAAAGGATCGCCGGATTGTGGCACATTTTCTCCACAATTTTTTCAAGGGAAATTTTACCGTTTTTATAATTTTCAAGCATGACAACTAATGAATGCTGTACCAATGGTGCTCCTGACGGACATTTTGTATAGACATTATTTTTTTCTTCAGCAGTATGTGGAGCGTGATCTGTAGCGATAACATCAATTCTGTCATCTAAAAGAGCTTCCCATAGGGCATCTTTATCTTTTTGTGTTTTCACGGCAGGATTCCATTTGATCAATCCGCCTTTTGTTTCGTAATCCTCATTGGTAAAGGTCAGGTGATGAACACAAACCTCAGCAGTGATTTTTTTATCTTTTAAAGGAATATCATTTCTGAAAAGTTCCATTTCCTTTGCTGTTGAAAGATGGAAAACATGCAGTCTTGCTCCGGTTTTCTGAGCAAGCTCAATGGCTTTGGATGAAGATTTATAACACGCTTCTTCACTCCTGATCAGGTGATGGAATTTTACCGGAATATCTTCACCATATTCATCTATGTATTTCTGCGTATTGGCTCTGATGGTTGCCTCATCTTCACAATGAACTGCAATAAGCATTTTGGTATTGCTGAAAATATTTTCAAGTGTTTCCGGATTATCTACCAGCATGTTTCCTGTGGAAGAGCCAAGGAACAATTTAATTCCCGGAACGTTTCTTGGATTGGTCTTTAAAACTTCTTCAAGGTTATCATTAGTACCTCCCATCATAAAACCGTAATTGGCATAGGCCTTTTGGGAAGCTATCTCATATTTATCCGCCAGCAAATCCTGAGTAACGGCATTAGGTACCGTATTGGGCTGATCGATAAAACTGGTTACTCCACCTGCAATGGCAGACCTTGATTCACTTTCAATATCTCCTTTATGAGTCAGGCCCGGTTCACGGAAATGCACCTGGTCATCAATCACTCCCGGAAGAAGGTATTGTCCTGAACCATCAATGATCCGGTCTGCATCTTCTGTAATACCGGAACCTATTTTAGAGATTAAATCATTTTCTATTAAGACATCACCTTCAAAGATCCGGCCTTCGTTGACGATGTTTACATTTTTGATAAGGATTTTCATTATACTTGGAATTAGATATTAGATCATAGAATCCTGAAAAACCGGTGCACCGGTAATGAAAAAACAGTTACTTCATTTTTGAATTTCAATATTCAGCTTCTATAAAAAGCAAAATTAAGGTTTATGAATGAATTTTAATATCACCGGATACAAATCAATTTCTAAATATTTACATTTGCATAAAATTTTTCGAATTGTATAAGAAATTATTTGGGCAGACAGCGGTATATGGGCTCAGTTCCGTATTGGTCCGTATCTTCCCATTCATTATTGCACCAATCGTAACAAAGGCTTTCGGGCCGGCAGCTTCATCGCCGTTTGTAGACTGGTATTCTATTGCAGGGGTCATCACGGTATTGCTTACCCATGGTATGGAAACTTCGTTCTTCCGTTTTGCGCAGGAGGAAAGTATTGACAGAAAAACATTAATTTCTACCTGCTCGGTGAGTATCATCAGCATGGGGCTTATCTATCTTATTTTAGGATATGTTTTCAGGTTTCAGCTGGCAGAGGCATTTGAAACACCGGATCAGGTGAACTACCTGGTTATTTTTCTATTTATCCTTTCATTGGATGCTTTTTCTACGATTCCGTCTGCAATATTAAGACTTCAGGGGAAACCCTTTAAATATATGCTGTCTAAAGTGGCAGGTTCATCTGTTTACTTTTTACTGGTCCTGTTCTTTATACGATGGCTTCCTAATCATCCGGAAGGGATTTTCGGTTTAAAATACAATTCGGATTTCGGTGTGGGGTATGTTTTTGTGGCAAACCTCATTCAGAGTATCATTACGCTTTTAATCGTAGGAAAAGAATTCTTCAGCTTCAGCCTTTCCAAATTTGATTTCGGATTATGGAAAAGGATTATGAACTACTCCTGGCCTGTAATGATTGCAGGACTTGCAGGTATTGTGAACCAGACGTTAGACAGACAGTTCCTTAAATACTTACTTCCTGAAGAAGAAGCCCGCCATCAGATCGGAGTATATGGGGCGGTTTATAAAATTGCAACCTTTATCACCGTTTTCAGACAGGCATATCAATTGGGGATTGAGCCTTATTTCTTTTCTAGCTTTAAAAACAAAGACTCTCATAAGACCTATGCAGTACTGATGGACGTTTTCGTTATTTGCAGCTGTATCATTTATATGGGACTGATGGTTAACCTTCAGTGGATCTCTGAAAAATATTTAAGAAACCCGCTCTATTATGAAGGGATCGAAATCATTCCTTTTGTCATGCTGGGAGCATTATTTCTCGGAATTTATCTTAATCTTTCCATATGGTACAAGCTTTCGGATCAGACACGGGTAGGATTGTATATTTCAGTTATAGGAGCATGTATTACCATTCTGATCAACTTCCTGTTTATTCCTGCTTACGGATACTGGGCAAGTGCAATGGCTGCCTTGGTCACATTCACATCGATGATGATCATTTCCTATGTATGGGGCCAAAAACAATATCCCATTCATTATAATACCGGAAAGATTGCGATGTATCTGTTCTTTACAATTGCCTGTTCCCTGATCTCTTTTTATGAGTTCAGGACCAATTATCTGGTAGGAAATTTATTTCTGATCCTGTTCCTGGGACTGGTTGCTTTTAAAGAAAAGGCGATTGTATCCAAACTTTTTAAAAGATCTTAGAACTTGGTCTCTCTTTTGATTAATAGTACTCTTTACAATAAAAAAACGAATACACTAAGCATGATAAGTATTATGCCACAAAGGCATTTTAATTATTATATTTAGAAAAAAATAAACTACATTTAAACAAAAAACATCTTTATATCATTTATGAAAATTATTGTTCCTATGGCTGGACGTGGATCCAGACTACGTCCACATACACTGACAGTTCCAAAACCGCTTATCCCTATCGCAGGAAAACCTATCGTACAGAGATTGGTGGAAGATATTGCTAAAGTTGCAGGAGAAAAAATTGAAGAAGTAGCCTTTATCATTGGAGATTTTGGTCCTGAGATCGAAAGATCCCTTATTCAGATTGCTGAAAAGCTGGGAGCAAAAGGAAGCATATACTATCAGAATGACCCTCTTGGAACAGCCCATGCGATCAAATGTGCTGAGCAGTCTATGCAGGGAGATGTGGTTATTGCTTTTGCTGATACCCTGTTCCGTGCAGATTTCCAGCTGGATAAAAACTCGGATGGTGTGATCTGGGTGAAAAGTGTGGAAGACCCGTCCGCATTCGGTGTGGTAAAATTAGATAACTACGGTTTCATTACAGATTTCGTTGAAAAGCCTCAGACTTTTGTTTCTGACCTTGCCATCATCGGGATCTACTATTTCAACAGTGCTGAAAAACTGATGGATGAGATCAACTATATCATGGATAATAATATTAAAAACGGAGGCGAATACCAGCTGACCACCGCATTGGAAAACCTGAGAGCAAAAGGAGCCAAGTTTACTTTGGGTAAAGTAAATGACTGGATGGATTGTGGTAACAAGAACGCTACGGTAGAAACCAACAGCAAGATCCTTGAATATGAAAAAGAGGAAATGACCCACTACCCTGCTTCTGCCGTGATCGAAAATTCCCTTATCATCCAGCCTTGCTTCATTGGAGAAAATGTAAAGATTTCCAACTCCAAAATAGGACCTGGAGTTTCACTGGGTAATAATACAACTGTGGTCAATTCCAATATTGAGAATTCCCTGATTCAGGAGAATACAAGAATCAACCATGGAAACCTTTCCAATTCTATGATTGGTAATTCTGCCCAATATTTCGGGGTTGCCAGAGAAATTTCCCTTGGAGACTATTCTGTTCTAGATTTTCTTTCCAAATAAATAAGAGTAGAAATTCTTCAACTTAAAATAAGATATAATCAGGCCACACAAAACATTTTGTGTGGTTTGGCGTTAATATTGCACGATTTTTTAAAATCTAAAAATAGCTACATGAAAAATTGGATACCATTCTTTTTATTGCTTCTTGCCCTGTCATCGTGTAAAACCCGTACCGGTGCGAAAAACGATGCGGATCACAAACGGGACAGTATTGTGACGGCCGAAGACAACAGAAATCCAAAAGATGTAAATGAACCGGTGAGAGATAAACTTACTTTTTACGAACATGTAGTGATCCCGCCAAAATTCGAACAAATCAAGATCGACAGTAAAGTACGTGTAGAATCGGGAAGCTACGTGCCTACCCTGGATGCCACCATTTATATTGAAAATGATAAAAAAGTGTGGATGAATCTACGGGCCCTTTTCATTAATGCAGCCAGAGGAATTGCAACTCCCGAAGGAATAAAAGGCCAGGATAAGATCAATAAAACATATATTGATTCTGATTTTGATTACCTCAACAATCTGCTTAATGTCAACTTCATTGATTATAAATCGCTGGAAAAAATATTATTGGGAAGAACATTTGTTAAGATTAATGATTCACAGTTTACCTTAACGCAAAATGCACAGGGCTATAAAATGGTTTCCAATGTCAATCAGAAGATTGTAACGGATGAAAAACAGAGGGAATACAAAATTGCGTTGCAATATGACACCAATTACGATCTGCTTAATGTCAACTTAAAAGATATCCTGTCTTCTGATGAGCTGGAAATTTCTTACAGTGACTGGAATGAATACAACGGAATCCGCCTTCCGAAAAATGTTAAAATAATTATAAAAGGCTCAAAATCTAGTCAAATTTTACTGGAAAACACGAAATTTGACTTTTCGAGGATGGAAACACCTTATTCTGTACCATCCAGTTATAAGAAAATTGAGATTAAATGATTAAAAAATTTAGCTTTTTAATAGGTATTCTGATGTTCGGACTGCACCAGGGACAGCAGAAAAAAGAACAGTTGCAAAAGCAGAATGCCGAACTTAAAAAACAAATTGCACAAATAAATACGGATTTAGCTAAAACAAGAAGCGAATCTAAACTTTCCATAGCCTATCTTACCAGTGTTAATCAAAAGTTAGTTTTAAGAGAAAAGGTCTACAATAATACTCAGAAAGAAAAGAGATTTATTGAGGACGATATTTATCTGCGCCAGCTTGAGATCAACCGTCAGAACAAAGAATTGGCTGTTCTCAGAAAGAATTACGCAGAAGTTCTTGTCAATGCTTATAAAAATAAAGGGGTACAGAATAAAGTAACCTTCATACTTTCGTCAAAGAACCTTGGTGAAGCGATACGAAGAGTACAGTATCTGAAGCAGTATTCTGACTATCAGGATAAAAAGGCCGCTGAAATTACCAATGCAGCCAATCAGATTAAGAAAACAATTGCCCAGAGACAAAACTCTGTAAAGGAAAAGGAAAATCTTTTGGTGAATCAGCAGAAAGATCTGGCAACGATCAATGCAGAAAGAGCACAAAAGGAGCAGTTGGTTGCAGAATTTAAAAAGAACGAATCTAAACTTACCGTTGAGCTGAAGCAGAAGCAGGCCCAAAATAAAGTTATTGAAGGTCAGATCAGAGCAATTATTGCGGAAGAGATCAGAATAGCAAAAGCGGAAGAAGAAGCAAGAAGAAAAGCCGAGGCTGAAAAGATCCGTCTCGCTAAACTTGCTGCCGAAAGAGAAAAAGCAAGAATTGAGGCTGAAGCAAAAGCAAGAGCTGAAGCGCTTGAAAGAGAAAGAAGACTCGCTGAAGCTGAAGCTAAAAAAGCAGCAGAACTCGCTGCAAGAAGAGCGGAAGAAGAAAGAAAACGTAATGAAGAAGCTGCAAGAGCTGAAGCGAATGCCAAAGATGAAGCGAGAAAGCTTGCTGCTAAAAAAGCATCTGATGAAGCCAATGCAAGAGCCAGAGAGGCAGCAGATAAATTAACCGCTGCAAGAGCCGCAGAAGCAGCCCTTGTCAAGAGAAAAGAAGAGGAGAAGAAAGCAGCAGAAACCAAAGCAATGACAAGCTATGGGGTTTCTACAGCATCCGGAAACAGTTTTGCAGACAACAGGGGAAGACTCGGTTATCCTGCAGACAGAGCCGGGCAGATCACTCACCGTTTCGGAAGACAGCCGCACCCGGTATTCAAAAATATTACTGAAGAAAATAACGGGATTAAAATTTCTGTTCCTTCAGGTACCCGGGCAAAATCAGTATTCCCGGGATCAGTATCTTCGGTGCTGGCCAATAATGACGGTACGAAAACTGTTATTATTAAACATGGAAGCTATTTTACGATCTATTCCAACTTAGGAAATGTAAGTGTATCCAAAGGGCAGCAGGTTTCTTCAGGAACTGCAGTAGGTACGGTAGCCCAGGATTTTGACGGAGCCTATACCCTTGATTTCCAAGTATGGAACGGAAGTACACCAGTTGATCCATTAGGTTGGATTTCATATTAAAAAAAGTGTAACTTTGCAAAAATTTTAAGAGATGAATACACTAACAATACTTGCCTTATCTTGGCAACACATCCTTATCGTAGCAATACTTTTGGTATTACTTTTTGGAGGAAAGAAAATTCCGGAATTAATGAGAGGAGTAGGCTCAGGAATCAAAGAATTTAAAGATGCGGTAAAAGAAGAAGACAAACCAGGCTCTGAAAACAAATCGTCTTCCAACAATAATTCTTCAAGCAACTAAAATTACTTAGAATTAATGAAATTTACCGAGACTGCATGGAAAATCTTCAATCAATCTATTGAAGACTATCACGTGTCTGATGACGTTAACACTCTAATTAATAACCCGTTCGAAAAAGATAGTTTGGAACGGATTTTGTATGCAAAGAACTGGATTGATACCGTTCAATGGCATCTGGAAGATATAATTAGAGATGAAAATATTGATCCGGCTGAAGCTCTTCAACTCAAGAGAACAATAGATGCCTCCAATCAGAAAAGAACTGATCTGGTAGAATACATTGACAGCTGGTTCCTTACTAAGTTTGAAAATATAACTCCGAAACCTGAAGCAAAGATAAATACGGAAACTCCCGCCTGGGCAGTAGACAGATTATCAATTCTTGCGCTAAAGGTTTATCATATGTCATTAGAAGCCAATAGAGAATCCGCTTCTGAAGAACACAGAAAAAACTGCCAGGCTAAACTGGATGTACTGCTTATTCAGAAAGAAGACCTATCAACTTCTATAGATCAGTTGCTTGCTGATATTGAAAACGGTAACGTTAAGATGAAAGTATACAAACAAATGAAAATGTATAATGATGAAAGTCTTAACCCAATCCTTTATCAAAAAGGGCAACAGAAATGAAAAGACTAGTTTTTTTTGGAGTACTTATTATACTAACAACTTCCTGCGCAACGGAAAAGCTTAACCTTTCTCCGCTGTCAAACAGCTTTTATAGTGATACTAAAGGTTCTGATTCTGACCGAAACTCAAAAAAGAATTTTAATATCAATATCAAAGAAAATGTAAATGCTTCTGAAATTTCAAACATCATCTCCACATTTCCCAAATTTAAAAACAATGGGTTGAATGAAGAGGTTACAAGTTTGAAATACAGCCTTCAGAACTATTTATACGCTATTGATGCCAATAATTCGACAGGAAAGAAAAGAGCACTGAAAAGCTTCGAAAAATCATACAAAAAAATTCAAAAGCAAAGACAGAGTCTGGGCAAAGATGATGACGAAGTTCTCAACAGATATCTGGTTCGTCTGAAAACCAATATTTCTGTGATAGAAGACGCCTTACCAGGAAGTTAAAAAAACTAATTGAACAATCAATGATTAAAATTCAGGCGGAAGCCAATGTTCCCACCGAGTACGGTACTTTCCGAATGATTGCTTTCTCCGAAAATGAAAACGACTGGATGCCTCATATGGCTATTGTCGCAGAGAATACGGATTTTACAAAACCTGTGAATGTCCGTTTTCATTCTGAATGTATTACCGGAGAAGTTTTCCATTCAAAAAAATGTGAATGCGGGCAGCAGCTTGATGCTGCGATGAAATACATCCATGAGAACGGCGGAATTATCATCTATCTTCGCCAGGAAGGCCGGAATATCGGTATCATCAACAAACTGAAAGCTTACTCTCTGCAGGAAAAAGGACTTGATACGGTACAGGCCAATCTGCAACTGGGACTTCCTGCTGATGACAGAAACTTCGGTGTAGCGATTGAGATCCTTAACCTATTGGATGTAAAAGATATCAACCTTCTTACCAACAATCCTGAAAAGGTAAAATATGTGGTAGACAGCAACATTCATCTTAATTCAAGAGTACCCTTACAGATTCCGGCTAACGAAATAAGCAAAGGCTATCTGCAAACCAAAAAAGATTTCTTTGGACATCTGCTGGATGACAATGACAACTAGATAAAACAAAAGCTTCAGAAATAAATCTGAAGCTTTTTTATTGGAAATCATTTTTTCTTAAGATAATGCTGCAGAGTCTCATCTGCAAAATATATAGTGGGCTAAACAGGATTTGAACAGGTTAAACGTCAGAAATTTATTAAATCCTGCCTGGTCATGCTGATTTATCGTTTACCATTTATAAAAATCAAAAGCCCCGAGATTTCTCCCGGGGCTTTCTTTAATTATAAAAAACTGAAAAGATATTTCTTAATTAATTTACATTGACTGTTTTTACTTTACTTTCATCCAGATTATAGTATTTCACAACAGCATTATAATCACTGTAATCTACATTTGCTTTTGCATTCTTACCTGCTGCTGCTTTACCAGCATTAGCATAAACCAATACAATTCTAAATGTCTGATTATTTAAATAGGTACCCGCTTCAGCAGAAGTCAATGTAGCCGGATCAACACCTTCTGTGAAAATCTCTACCTTTTGACTGTTAAACAGGAAATTATATTCCAGTTCTCTGTTGTTTGCTAAATAATAGGTTTTAGGAACAAGCTGCCAGGCATTACTCGCTGTAGGATCCTTTCTGTATACTAATACAACGTCAGTGCTCTGAAGATTAAGCAGTTCCACATGTGAATAATTATTTGAACTATTTAAAGAAACATTCACATCCTTCATTACAGGAAGAGTATCACTATCTACAGGATTTTGTACAACAACATCATCATTGTTATCACAGCTATAGGCTAAAAAACCAATACCTGCAAGTAATATAAATGGAAGAATTTTTTTCATTGTATAAAAGTTTAGTTATTATTTATATTGCGTATTCAAATCATA
Organism: Chryseobacterium arthrosphaerae; assembly: GCF_001684965.1. NCBI lineage: Bacteria > Pseudomonadati > Bacteroidota > Flavobacteriia > Flavobacteriales > Weeksellaceae > Chryseobacterium > Chryseobacterium arthrosphaerae. The sequence continues at coordinate 136,467 of NZ_MAYG01000032.1, forward strand.
TACCAAAAATTTCAAAAACATTGTTTTCCTGATTTTTTTAATTGTATTTTTGTTCTTATTCAAAAAGTCATGAAGAAATTATTATATAGTTCACTCTTTATTGTCGCATTGATAAGCCCTAAGCTGAATGCCCAGTATCAACCTAAAAATACAACCGCAGATGATCTGAAAAAGGCAAAGCAATGGGTTGATAAAACTTACAGGAACCTTTCACAGGATGAAAAATTAGGTCAGCTTTTTATCGTTGCACTGTACACCAATAAAGGAGAGGACTATATCAGCCAGATAAGAAATATTGTTATCAATGATAAGATTGGAGGCCTGATTTTAATGCAGGATGATGCTGCAAGAGAAATTAATCTCGTGAATGAGTTTCAGCAGAAGTCCAAAGTGCCTTTAATGATCGGGATGGATGCGGAATGGGGACTGTTCCAGAGAATTGCAACGGCTCATAAATTCCCATGGGCAATGACATTAGGGGCGATCCAGGATAAAAATCTTGTGTACCAGATGTCTGCCAAAATTGCAGAAGATTGTCACAGAATGGGGATCAACTGGGATTTTGCCCCAGTAGTGGATGTCAATACCAATCCGAACAACCCTATTATCGGGAACAGAAGTTTTGGTTCTGAAGTGAATAACGTGATCAGTTCTGCCCTATCCTACTCCAATGGTTTGCAGGATAACAATATACTAGCAGCAATCAAGCATTTTCCTGGCCATGGTGATACCAGTACAGATTCTCATCTTGACCTTCCATTGGTCTCTCATAATACGGACAGACTTAATACAGTGGAGCTGGCTCCCTTCAAAGCTTTAATGGATAAAGGAATCGGTGGGGTGATGGTAGCTCATTTATATGTTCCGAGTTTAGAATCAGGAAAAGGAATTCCTGCTTCGGTTTCTAAAAATATCATCACTGGATTACTGAAAGATAAACTGGGTTACAAAGGTCTGATCATTACAGATGCTCTCAATATGGGGGCTGTAGCCAATAAATACAAACCAGGCGAACTGGATGCCCTGGCTTTTAAAGCAGGAAATGATATCATGCTTTTCTCACAGGGAGTTTCTGAAGGAAAAAAACTGATACAGAAAGCGATTGACAAAGGTGAAATTCCTCAGAGCAGAGTGGAAGAAAGTGTTAAGAAAATCCTGTTGACAAAATATTTCCTGGGACTTACACAGTACACTCCGAAAAATCCTGAAAATATCAATACTGATTTGAATAACGATTCTCATAAAACATTGGTTCAGAATCTTTATGCCAATGCGCTGACTTTATTAAAGGATGAAAAGAAACTGCTTCCGCTTACCGGGAAACAGATCTATTATGTTCCTTTGGAGGAAGCTCCTTATCAGACTTTTGCCAACAGCCTGGGGAACAATATAATGATTAAAAAAGCCGGTGAGATCAATACTATTCCGGCGGGTTCTACTGTAGTTGTAGGCTTCCATAAGGATAATTCAACGGCGTATAAACCTTATAAAATTTCGGCAGAATCCAAAAAGGTTCTTGCTGATCTGACTAAAAATCAAAATGTAATTCTCAATGTATTCGGAAGTGCCTATGCATTAAAGGACATTGATATTTCGAAGGTATCAACCGTTCTTGTTTCTTATGAAAATAATGATGATTCAATGAATGCAACGGCTGATGCCCTGAACGGAAAAACAAAAATATGGGGCAGGCTTCCCGTATTGGTCAACGACCAGCTGAAAGCAGGGATGGGAATAGATCTTAATGCCTCTGCCATTACCCAATAATACAACATCAAAACAACAATAATCCAATGAAAATAGGCATACTTTGCTATCCAACCTATGGAGGAAGCGGAATTGTAGCAACAGAACTTGGAATGTCTCTTGCCAACAAAGGATATGAGGTACACTTCATCAGCTCTGCACTTCCGGCAAGACTGGATATTACCAATCCTAATATTTTCTTCCACAGGGTCAATGTTCAGACCTATCCCCTTTTCCAGTATCAACCTTATGATATTGCGTTAAGTTCGATGATCTACCGGGTTGTCAATCTTTATAAACTTGATCTGCTGCATGCTCATTATGCCATTCCTTATGCTTATGCGGCATTTACGGCAAAACAAATGCTTAAGGAAGACAATAATGATATTCCGCTGGTAACGACTCTGCATGGTACGGATATTACCCTTGTGGGTCAGCACCCGAGCTATAAACATGCGGTAGAGTTTTCAATCAACCAGTCTGATGCGATTACTTCGGTTTCTGAAAGTCTGAAAAAAGACACGCTTCAGTTTTTCAATATCAAAAAAGAAATCCAGGTAATTACCAATTTCATTGATAATTCTGAGTTTGACGACTGCTCTGAATGCCAGAGAACGCAGTTTGCCAATCCTGATGAGAAAATCCTGATCCATGTATCCAACCTTCGTCCTGTAAAACGGGTAGATGAAGTCCTGCAGATTTTCAAGAATGTGGAGAAAAAGGTAAAATCCAAACTGATCATCATTGGTGAAGGTCCAGATATGGAGAAAGTGAACCAGTTCCTGGAAGAAAATCCTGAGCTTATCTCAAAGATCCGTCTTTTAGGAAAGGTAAATGATCTCTATAAAATCTTACAGCTTTCCGATGTATTTCTTCTTCCTTCGGAGCAGGAAAGCTTCGGTCTGGCAGCATTGGAAGCCATGGCGGCTTATACTCCGGTGATCAGCTCAAATGCTGGGGGAATTCCTGAGGTAAATATTCAGGGAGAAACAGGTTATCTGGCAGAGATCGGAAATGTGGAAGCCATGAGTAACTATACTATTAAGCTGTTGAGCAATGAAGAACTTTTAACTCAAATGAAGAAAAATGCGAAAGATCAGGCCATTAAGTTCGATTTGAAAAACATTCTTCCTATATATGAGAAAATGTATAGAACAACCATAGAAAATTTTAAAAAGGAGCTGACGAAAGTATAATTTTTCTATTATATTTACCGTCACACTTATGACGGAAAAATTACTTCAATATCTTTGGAACTATAAGGTTTTCAAACATTTTGACTTCAAGGATATTGAAGGTAATCCCGTCGAGATCATCCGGTTCGGAAAATGGAATACCAATGCTGGTCCGGATTTTCTGGATGCAAAGATCAAAATCAACGGGCTGGTGATAGCAGGAAATATAGAACTGCATGTACGCTCCTCCGACTGGATCTTCCATAATCATTCTCAAGACCCTAATTACCGGAATATAATTTTTCATGTCGTATTCCAGCACGATATAGAAATCAGTGAGTTTACCGGAAACAATATTCCGACGCTGGAACTTAAAGATTATATTGATGAAAATATCCTTGGGAAATACGAAAAGCTTGCTGATGAAAATAAGTTTATCGCCTGTGAGAGTATTTTTGACAGAGATAAAATCCCTCTTTTCTTTCACGAAGGCAATATCCTGAAAAAGCTGGAGGAAAAATCATTGGAACTGGAGCAAAGTCTCGCTCTGTATAAAAATAACTTTGAAGCGGTTCTATTTCACAGCTTGGCCTATTCTTTCGGTTTAAAAGTAAATGCTTTAATCTTCAGGCAGATTGCAGAAAGTATCGACTACTCTATCATCAATAAAGTCCGGCAAAACCCTTTTCAGCTTGAGGCTTTGTTGTTCGGAATTTCAGGATGGCTTGATCACCCGAAGGACGAACAGATGAAAATCTGGAAACGGGAGTTTGAATTCATCAAAGTCAAATTTAAAATTACTGATTTAAAACTTCATCCCAAATTCTTAAGATTAAGACCTCGTAATTTTCCCACTATACGGCTGTCTCAGCTGGCTGATCTTTACTTCCGGCATCAGAATTTATTTTCGAAGATCATCGGTGCACAAAATGCAGCACACATTTACGAAGTATTCACACCCATAAAAGCTTCCGAATACTGGGACAGTCATTTCAATTTCGGAACAGTCTCAAAGATGCAGCCCAAAACGCTAAGCAGGGATTTTATAGACCTCATTATCCTGAATACTGTACTTCCTTTAAAATATACTTACCACAAATACCACAGTGAGGATGCTGCAGAAGAAATGATAGAACTGTATAAAAATATCCCTGCAGAAAAAAATTCAGTGATACAGGGCTGGAAAAATCTGGGGGTACATACAACGAATGCCCTGGAGACTCAGAGCCTGATTTATCACCATAAAAATTCATGTGAAGAAAAAAATTGCTTAACTTGCAGTATTGGATTTAAACTTTTAAAAGAATCTTAAAATGCTGAGTAATATTCGTCATAAAATGGAAAGAGAATGGTTTGGTGTTCTGACGAGAACGGGTGCTAAGCTGGGTATTCCAGTTTCCAAATTAAGGATTTTCTTCATTTATTCTACTTTTGCCACAGCCGGTTTTTTCTTTCTGATCTATCTGGGGCTGGCATTTACTTTGTGGATTAAAGATATTTTTATCACCAGAAGGCCAAGTGTCTTTGACCTATAAATTATGGAATTTTTACCGATTACTTCAGCCGGAGATCATAGAATACAGGAAATCTATGCTTCTTATACCACTACTTTTCCTGTAGACGAACAAAGAGATCAGCAACAGTTTTTAGATTTATTTTCAAATCCGAAAGTGGGATTTATGTCTGTAGTCCATGAATCCGAAGCTGTAGGTTACCTCATCTTATGGGAGCTCGGTTCATTTGTTTTTGTAGAACATTTTGAAGTCTTTGAAGCGTTCAGAAGTAAGAAGCTGGGATCTCATATTATGACTCATTTATTAGAAAACTATCCGAAAATCATCCTGGAAATTGAGCCTGCAGAACTCAGCGAGGATGCTCAAAGACGGTATTCCTTCTATCAGAGAAACAGTTTTGAGCTGATTGATACAACCTATGTACAGCCTAGCTACGGAGAAGGGAAACAATCTTTGAATCTATGGTTATTAGCCAATTATTCCCCTGAGAATGTGGAAGAGATTAAAAGCATTATCTGTAAAACAGTTTACCCTTAAATATATAACGCCGGAAATTCCGGCGTTTATTTTTGTTGATATTCATGATAAATTTTAAAAATCCGCAACGAATATCATATCATTATTCAAGTTTCGGCTAAAGCCAATGGATGGTTTATTTTTATTAATCGGGCTAAAGCCCGATTCTATTGAATATATATTCTACAGCTAACAACTTTTAATACCTATCACAGATTTAGTTCACCTCATACTCCAGCTTTATGGTAATACTCGCTTCTTTTTCCTTGGAAGAGGTATTAAAGGTTCCGCCATAGGAATAGTCTTCATTTGAATTGGGGGCAGTAATCTGGATCACTCCCATCGTTGCCTTTTTAAGATTACCGAGGCTGCTTCCTGAATTTTCGGCAATTTTCTCGGCACGTTCTTTAGCGTCTTTTGTAGCGGATGCAATCATTTCCTGTTTTACAGTAGCCAGTTTGGTATAGAAATAAGCAGGTGAAGAAGAAGTAAACTCAATTCCCCAGTTGATAATTTCCGTAATATTTCTGGAGAGATTTTCAATTTTGGCTACTTCTTTACTTTCAATAGAAACTTTCTGTGTCAGATTATATCCGGAGAATTCACCCTGTACATAGTTTCCGTTGGCATCATTATAACTTCTGAACTGCTTCTGGATATCTACTGATGAAAACACGATCTCGTTCTGTTTTATTCCTTTTGAAAGCAGGTAATCATTGATCACTTTTCTGTCCAGTGCCAGTTCATCATAGGCTGATTTAAGATCTGAATTATTTTTGGAGAAACTTCCGGACCAGGTGATAAGATCTGAGGTAAACTGTTTTGTTCCCAGTCCTGTAACGGAAATTGTATTTTCAGATTTGTTCCTGTTTTTGATGGCATTTCCGAGGAGGCCTAACCCGATTATAAAACCCAGCGCTCCTACTGCAATGGCAATGATGTTTTTATTCATAAAATTTGTGGTTTTTGGTTGGTTGCTATCATTACTGCAGCAATTTCCATTCCACTGTTTTAAGATATTTTTAACACATCATAGTTGTTTTACTTTTGGTTCTGTTTCAGTCTTTGAATGAAAAGTGGCATTGTTTCTTCCAGTCTCAGCATCACTCCTGAAAGATTTCTCGCCTTTACATAAGTACGTACCTGTGGTTTTGCCGCAAATGAAAATTCAATGAACTCTGAAATCCTGTCCGCCGGAATTCCTGCTTTGGTAAAATAATCATCTTCTATCCTCTTCCGGATCCAGAGAATATGCTCCTGAAGATCGTCATATTTATAAAACCTCTTCTGCCTTCTTGCTTTACCGCTTATCAGATCATAAACACCCTGTACATTCAGGTTTCCTAAGAGAATAGGCAAAAGAACACTTTTCACTTCTGCCGGTTTTTCTCTCATCTTACCTACAGGCTGCGGAAGCCCTACGGCATCTCTCACCTGCTCTCCCTTATCTACTTTGGCTACAATCCTGGAATCCACTTCCAGATCTCCGGTGAGTTTTTTTACGATCTTTACTTCTCCCACATCCCTGGGAATCTGATAAAGCGTAATAAACAGCTGAGAATTGATTCCATTGGTAAGAACCCGTCTGGATGTTCTTCTGAAATCTTCTTTTACAAACCTCAGCTCATCATTGGGACCAGCATCAATAGAAAACATTCCTTCAGCGTCAGAATATACCTTTTTATCCGTAGTGATGTTAATGACAATAACGCCACTCAGGTTACCTCCTTCATCATCTACAATTTTTCCCGTTACCGTTTGTTGAGAAAACAAAATGGCACTGTAGAGAAAAACAAATAGTAAAAAACTTTTTTCCCGGTATTTCTTTATGATATTTCTAACTCTGTAATTCAATTTTTTCTGTATTCTTAAAAAATAATTTCTGCAAAAGAGAATATTTCCCTTATTGTTCTGACAATTTATTCATTTTACGATATTCACCAAAGGCAATCATCAGTTCCATCTTAACAACATCGTTTTTGAAATCTTTTCTGTGTTTCTTAGCCAGTAAGCGGGTTTTATTAGCATACAGAAGAAATGCGTCGATCTGTTCTTCACCCATCCCATATTTTTTCAGGAAATCCAGATTAATTTCATTTTTTACCCTGTTCAGGAACTCCTGTGTTTCATTATAATCGGCCTTGGTGATCTTCGGTTTCGAAGCTTTTTTGATCAGACCGGATAAAGCTTTGAAAACACCCATTATATCTACATTCCCGGTTTTGAAATCATGCCCTGTAAATGTTTTCGAAATTGTTTTATCCGGCAAGGGCTCATTGAGCGGGCTGTACATATACTCAGACATTTCAGATTTCAAAGCCCGTATCTTTCCGGATTCATTAAGGTGCTGGTTGTCTTTGGCAAGGTTCCCTGTGAGTTTGTAAGTAATCTTCACTTCGGGAATCTGTATCTCCATTCTTTGAAGTGAAACCTGAAGTGAATTGCCCAGATCTTCTCTGGTGATCTTTTTATCAAACCGGTAGTAGCCTTCTTTAACGAATCTGATTTCGTCATTTTCAGCAACAGCAATTTCAAAATTTCCCTGATCATCACTTTGGGTATGCTGATTCCTGGAAATATTGATAATGAAAACGGGATTGATATTCAGGCTGCCGCTATTGGTGATTTTTCCGGTTACTTTCTGCTGTGCAAACATGAGTGTGCCTGCAGAAACAAGTATAAAGCAGATCCCCGGCTGTATATATTTTATCATCGCTGTTTACCGTTGGGATTGTGGAGTACGGTATGTTGTAATTCTGGTCAGAACAAGGCGTTGAAACCTGGTCAGATCCGCATCACTGCAAAATCCATATTTCAGGATTTTTTTCCTTTCAAAACCTCCGGCAAAAACGTAGTAAATAAAATGGTCAATCTGTGCTTTATCTATCTTAAGATCTGTAAAATAGGTTTCACCGAGACTTTTTTTAATATAGCTCATCAGATCGATATCATCCCATCGATCTTTAACTTTTCCAATAAAGAAGCCCTCTCCTTTTGGCTGTACAAATTCTCCGGGTCTTGCGGCCAGGATTCTCGGATCAGATTTTTGTTTGATATAACGGCCTAATTCAGCTTCCAGTTGTTGAACCTTTTTAGCCTTATTATAAGTTTTTGAGTCTATTTTCAGGTTTCCGGTAAGTCCCTGCTTTACCTCAACCTCGGGAATCTGGATTGTGATCCTTACAAGGGTGATATTCATAGGCGACTGTATATTTTCCTGGGAAACCCTCCTTGTAATACGTTCATAACCCGGTTTTACAAAACGCAGTTCATCGCCTGCTTTTCCGGCAATCATAAAGTGTCCGTCCCGGTTTGAAATGATCATTTCATCAGTTCTGATATTGATCACATTTACATCCTGTATTTCAGCACCGTCTTCTGAAGTAATCTTTCCAAAGATATAAGTCTGGGCATGGCTGTGAACGAAAAATATAAGGGATAAAAAAAAGAATAGTTTAAGTTTCACGGGCTATTTTTTATAGAACAAAGCTAAAATTATTTTTAAATGTAACCATAAGTTTAACCACAGTTAACGCCTTTTAATATTTCTTTTTGATTTTTGTCCTTTAAACTGTTAAATAGGCATCCCTAATTGTTAAAGTTTCTTTTAAATTTTAGCTAACTTGCAGTCTCAATTCTCTTTTTACAATGCAAAATTCTTATACAGTCATCAATGCTTCAGCAGGATCAGGAAAAACATATGCCCTGGTTCAGAGGCTTCTGATGATCTGTCTCCGCTATCCTAATCAGCAGCAATCGATCAGGAATATTCTCGCTCTGACTTTTACCAATAAGGCAGCCAACGAGATGAAGGAAAGAATTCTGTCCTGGCTGGGAAATTTTTCCGCCGGTAATTATGCAGAGAATACGGATTTGAAAAACATTCAGAAAGCGTTTGAAGAACAGGGTTTAAAGATTACCATCGACGAGCTTCATCACCGTTCTAAAAAACTTCTGGATTATATCCTTCACAACTATTCTACCCTGAATATCGGGACTATTGACCGCTTTAACTCGAGGTTGGTAAGAAGTTTTTCTTACGAGCTGGGACTTGCGAAGAATTTTAATCTTGAAATTGAAGCTGAACCGTTTCTGATTGAAGCTGTAGATAAAATGCTGGATCAGATCGGCGAAAATGAAACGATCTCCAATTCTTTCATGGATTATGTAGATTACAGCCTTGAAAACAATGAAAGGATCAATCTTAATAAAAACCTTTATGATTCGGCCAAAGAATTTGTAAAGGATATTCATTACGAGCATTTGAAAAGCAATAAGAGCTTTGATGATGCCCATTATGAAAACATAAAAAATACCCTAAGAAAAGAAATCGTTCTCAATAAAAAGAAATCTGCAGAATTGGCGGCTCAATCCATTGAACTGTTTAAATCCAGAAATATTGAGATTGAAGATTTTGCCCAGGGAAAAAACGGGATCGGAGGTTTCTTTACCAAAGTTACTGACTTTTACCAACAGAAGAGAGCCGGCTTTCCTTTTCCTACGACTCTGGAAGAATCTGTTATCAACAATTACCGGAAAGGAGCCTCTTCAAAATCAAAACATAAAGAAGCTGATATTCTGGAAATTCTTGACCAGTTGATTGAGAACAGGATGCAGCTTATCCGTTTGTTTATTGAAACCCAGAAAAAAGAGAAAGTTCTTTCTGCGCTGCTTCCGTTAAAAGTAAATAAGGATATCCAGGATGAACTCAGGAAAATTGAGGAAGAAAACGATCTTGTTCTTCTTTCAAAGTTTAATATCCTGATCAATGAGAACCTTAGGAATGAACCTTCGGCTTTTATTTATGAAAAAGTAGGTTCCCAGTTTCAGCATTATTTCTTCGATGAATTCCAGGATACATCGGAACTGCAATGGCAGAATTTTGTACCGTTGAGAGATCATAGTGTCGCCACAGAGTACACTTCATTCACATTGGTTGGTGATCCTAAACAGAGTATCTACCGGTTCCGGGGCGGGGAAAGTAAGCTGATGCTGGATATTATCAACAAAAAGGAATTTTCACCCAAAGAAGCCGATCTTCTTGTTTTAAAAGATAACTGGAGAAGTGCCAGAAATATTGTACAGTTCAATAATGAACTCTACCGGTATCACTCTGAAGGACTTGAAGAAGAGCATAAAAATATTTTCGGGACCGATGCTGAGCAGAGTCCGAAATCAAAATTTGACGGACGGGTAAAAGTTAACCTGATTGAAAATCTTACCAATGAAGAATTTTATGATGATACCTCAGAAAGGATGCAGAAGGATATTCAGGAATGCCTGGATAACGGATTTAAATTCTCAGATATTACGATTCTCTGCCGTGGAAACTTCGATATTTTCAGTTATTCACAAAAGCTGGGGAACCTGAAGGTAACGTATCACGGTGAAGAAACCAATATTAAGACTATTTCGGACAAAGGACTTACCCTTGAGCTTTCCAATACGTTAAAAGCCGTTATTGAGTTCCTGAGATGGGAAATTAATCCTAAGAATAAGCCTTGCCTGATCATGATGATGTACCATCTGAATACGCTGGGGAAAATTCATATGGCGGATTTCACTTTGGAGATGAAGGAGATCCTGGATATTGAAAGCCACGAGGAAATTCTTCTGTTCCTTCAGCAGAAATATTCGCTGCAGCTTAAACAGGATAATTTCCCGAGATTTAACCTGTACAACTTCATTGAATATTACATCAATGAGTTTTCCGTAGAAAACAAAGAGACAGATTTCCTGCTTAATTTCCTGGAAATGCTTTTCAATTTTACCCAGAATGCCGGCGCCAGCACAAAAGAGTTTCTTAAATACTGGGATGAGGAAGCGTCATCGTACACCATTCAGGCCTCTGAAAATATCGATGCCATTCAGATTATGACCATCCATAAATCCAAAGGGCTGGAATTCCCGATTGTTTTCATTCCCATGATCAATAAAAACAGGGATAATGAATTTACCAACTGGTTTGAGACCAATGAAAGTGATGCCTTAAAATCTGTCAACATCAATCAGTTCAGTAAGAATCTTGAAGTATATGATGAGCAGATACAGGAATTTAACAAGAAGAACTCTTATAAAAATCTGATTGACAGGCTTTGCCTTCAGTATGTTGCCACGACGAGACCTGTAGAACAATTGTTTTTTTATATTCAAAAAGCTAATAAAACGTCTAATAATCTTGAGCTTCTGGAGTTTCTTCAGACCAAAAATACAGAGAATGCAGATGAGTTTGATCTGTACGAGGTATATCCTGAAATGCTTAAGAAATATTCGAAAACAAAAAGTTCGTCTTTTAAAACAAAGAATATTGAAGATCTGAAGAATATCAATGAAAAAAGTACTTCGATCAAGATTGCCACACCGTCCAAAAACTATCAGGTAAGAAATGAGAAAGTGAGAATCGGTCTTTTCGTCCATGAACTTTTATCAAAGATCAATACGGAAAAAGATATCGCCAAAGTCCTGGAAGGCTATGCTCTGGAAGGGCAGATCACCATTGAAGAAAAAAATGAAATAGAAGCTACCTTACGCGAGATCGTCAGAACCTATGCTGAGTTTTTTGATGAAAAATGGGAAGTGATCAATGAAAAAGATATCATGATCTCTGAAAACGGAGAAAGCCATATTTCACGTCCTGACCGTATTCTGAAAAGCGATGAAGGCTATATCATTGTAGATTTTAAAACCGGGGAACAAAAAAGCAAAGATGAAGCTCAGGTGCAAGGTTACAGAAACATTCTTGAAAGGCTTGGTAAAAAGGTTCTTAAAACGCAGATTATCTATCTCTGATCTTAAAAATACAGCAGCTGTAAAAAGTTGCTATTTTTTTTCCGGAATTTAAAAGGTTTTATTATTTTTATTCAGTATAAATAAAACAGAATCAGTCATTTATTCTGATTGAAATTACTGACCATGAAAATATATTTAATCTCATACTTAATAAGTTTGTTTATGACGGTACTTTCCGGGACCATTATATTCAATATCATTGATTGTATAGATCCGCCCGTTACTGAGGAAGGGTTTAGATATATGCCTACGGAAAATCTTGTAAAATCTTTTTTCTCCGGTATTTTCATAGGGGCTGTTGTTTTTATACTGGCTTTGAGGATACAACGTCAAAAACAGGGAAAATAATGTAACAGGTTATTGCTAAAGCTTATGCTTAAAAACTACATCATTAAAAACCGGAAAATACTGTTCATAATACAGACAATCCTTTTTACCGGATTCATTTTCCTTACCATGATTTACTATTGGGATCGTCCGGCTCACATTTATTTTAACCGCAGTATTGACACAATGAATGTTCAGAATCTGTTTTCACAGCTCATGACATTTCTATTTGTATTTTTTTCTATAATTATCCTGGTGTATCCTATCCTGCTTCTGATACAAATATACCATCTGAAAGCCATCAAAGGGGCCTGGAAAAAACTGATAATCTTATTGCTTCTGTACTTTATCAGTATCGTTTCAGTTTTTGCGCTGTTAACGATCAACGGAAGCCATACTATCAAAACAATAAACTGACCTGAATGAAAAAACATACCCTATGAAACTCAATATTTTTACAGCCTTGATCTTCCTGTTTATCGGATGTGGTCAAAAAGCGCAGAATTATAATTATGAACTTGAAGATTCAGATGAAGCCTACGTTATGGATTCATGGAGTAAAGATCATAAAGAAGATTACTACCAAAGAGTCGGTGCTCTCCTCAGTGAGTTTTTATTGCGTGAAAAGTATACATTACCCTCAGAATCCGAATTTAATGAAGCCATACTCAAAAAACTGAAAATATCGGTAACTGCTCAAAAGCATTATCAGGTGATTCCTTATCATATCTTTCAGAAAGACAGCATCAACGGTGACGCTTCCCGCCTGTTTATTTTTCCAAAACAAAGAGTGATTTCCCTGGAGTCTGAATTTCCTCTTCTCAATGCATCCAGTTTGGCTTACTACCATTCCCCTGACTATAAAAACCTGGATCACAGTAAAGATTATAATACTGTACTTAATAAATTAATATTAGCATCCGCTGATGAAAAAGAGATTGAAGGCTGGCTGAAAGATGAGCAGCTTCAGGATCTTTTTACTTATTTGGTTTGCTGTTTCCATTATGACAGCAATGAAAAAGTATTCAGATCTGTCATTGAAAAAATAAAAAATGATCCTGCAAAATACAGTTCAGAATCCCTTCAGCTGCTTTTTTATAAGGACAGAAAAGAAATTGACCATAAATTTCTTTCAAAAATTGCAAAATTTGATCCGGACAAAAAACTGCAGGTTTATTTTAGAGAAGCTCTGGCAGAAGAGTTTAATGAAAATGATCAGGAGAAGTTTGAAAAGATATTGAATACAATCTACAGATAAAGATGATCTGATTAAAGTCTTCTGTCGGATGATCCGATATTCTGTAGATAACAGTAAAAAGCGATGCTCTTTATAGAAACATTTTAATAAAATTCCGAATCATCTATTACTCATTAATGATACTTCTTCCATAAAAAAACCGCCATTCCTGAGAACAGCGGTCTTATATTGTAAAAACCTTCCGGTTTAAGCAGTTGCATCAGGAGTGAATACTCTCTGTGACAATTCCTGATCAAAAAGATATAATGCGGATGGGTTATCGCACACCATTTTAATTTTGGTAACATATTGGGAAGCGCTGGCTTCTTCTTCTACCTGCTCATTGATAAACCACTGCAGGAATGATGTGGTAGCAAAGTCACCTTCTTCGTTTGCATTCTTAACGATATTGAAAATACTTTTAGTTACAATCTTCTCATGCGCCAGTGCCTTTTCGAAAATATCTGTTGCATTTTCGAACTCATGTGGAGGTTTTGCAATTTCTCCGATGATGATTTCTCCCCCTACATCATTTAAATAATCAAACATTTTATCAGCATGCATCAATTCTTCTTTGCTCTGTACTCTGAAGTAGTTGGCAATCCCGTCAAGATCTTTTCCTGAAAACCAGGCAGACATTGAAAGATAATATTGAGCGGCATATTGTTCGTGAGCAATCTGTTCGTTAATTAATTTTGCAATTTTTTCGCTAACCATAAGTATTAAATTTATAGTCAAAAATAGGGAATAAATGCCCGAAATCAAAAGTTTTACAGAAAATTAATACAGAAAGGATGGAAAAACATCCATCCTTTGCACATTAAAAAATCAAAATTACGAATTGTTATTTCGCTTCAGGAGCAGCAGTATTCATCGGCTTTTTCATCATTTTTCTATCCTTCATTGCCATTCTTCTGTGCTCCATCTTTTCTTTTCTGTCAGCCTGCCATTTATCATATTGCTCAGGGGTAAGAATCTTCTTCATATCAGCATCCATTTGTGCTCTTTTGGCTTTCATTTCTTCCATCTTGGCCTGTCTGTCTACTTTACTTTTTTCAAACTGCGCTTTCATTTCTGCTTTTCTTTTATCCTGAAGTGTTTTTATCTGAGCAACCTGGGATTGGTTCAGATTAAGGTCTTTCTGCATCTGGTCCAGATGTTCCTGTTGTTTCTGCTCCATTCTCTGTTTCATTTCAGCGGCTTTTGCCTGTCTGTCCTGTGGAGTGGTTTGCTGTGCCATTGCCAGACTTCCCATCCCGATAAATGCTATTGCTAAAACTAATTTTTTCATCTTTAAAAATTTTAATTGATTGTTATTTTTGTTATTATACCTTTTTGATTATGAATTAAAACACAAGTTAAATTAACATATTCATAAATAATGTTAAATTTTAACACAAATAAATTAAGTATAAACAAAAAAAAGGACAGATTATAAAAACCTGCCCTTCACACCACTTAAATATAATATATGAAAATTAATTCTTTACCAGACTTACTCTGAATCCGCCATTACCGCGATTATTCCGGGCCGGAGCAGAACTTTCAGATTTTCTGAATCCACCACCGTTCCCTCTGAATCCGCTGTTATCTCTTGATGGGGCGCTTTCTCTTCTTACTTCACTGTTTCCTCTGAAACCCCCTCCATTATTTCTGAAGCCGTTATTATCATTTGAATTTCCACGGAAACCTCCATTGTCTGAATTTCCTCTGAAGCCTCCGTTATTATTTCTTATCTCGTTATTTTCATTTCTGAAACCGGAATTGTCATTTCTTCCATTCCCACGGAATCCTCCTGAGTTTCCATTGTTTCTGTCTGAATTCCTGAATCCGTTATTCTGCCTTTTGTCTGTCCTGATGACTTCAAAAGTAGGATTATCTGATCTGCGGAACCTTGACCGGTCTACTCTGTAAATATTGATATTTACGTTTCTGTATCTAGGCATCACAGTATATCTCGGTACATAATAAGTTCTTCTGTAATTCTGAAAATATACAACAGGGCTCATTCCTCTGTAGTAATTGTTCTGGAAAACCACAAACACTCTTGGTCCTAAGATCCTTTCCAATGCGTAGAATCTGTCATAATACCATCTGTCCGGATTATATCGGTAGAAATTATCCCATGCGGAAAAGCTTGCATACAGATTATTCAGTCTCATAATCTGATCTACCTGCCAGCGGCTTAATCTGTTCTGAACGAAAAATCCGTTCCAATCGATATTAATGATACTGTTTCTATAATCGTTGTAATAACTTTGATAATAGTCGCCTGGATAGTAGTCCAGAGGATAATTGTAATAATAATCATCAGGAAAATAATTTCTGTCATCTTCATCGCTGTAATAGCCGTTTCCATTCTGATAATAACCGTCATCATTCCAACCATTATTCGGATACCCTTGAGCTGACGTCAAAACGCCTAACCCCAAAGCTAATCCCAAAAATATTTTTTTCATCTCTATAGTCGTTAATTGGTTAATATATAGCAGAATATCTTAATTCTATCTTTTTGATACAAATAAAAAAAAGAAGTTAAATCCGTAGATCAAACTTCTTTTAAATTTTTATTAACTTATTGATAATCAATTGTTAAATTTACATCCTTCCGCTGTCTATTACCCAGGAGGCGATTTTTTTATTGAACGAATGCTTTTCTTTCAGATCTTCAAGTTGAATATGCATTCTGTAACGCCAGTAATGAGGAAAAACAGCAGGATTATTAATCCTTTCATTATCCACGTTCCGGTTAGAAAGATCCGGATCCGTTGCCAGAAACTCCTGGATCGGGAAAATAGCTAACATTGACTCGTTATATAAATGCTGTTTCATAATGATTTCTGCCAGGTGGGGTGTTAAATCTTCAGGGGCTTTCCCATACTGAATCAGCTGTTGATTAAAGTACCTTTGCGTCAGGGCAGGATCTTCTTTCCACCATTGTCTCAAAGTTGAGCTGTCATGTGAAGAAGCGGTCACCACATTCATATAGCTTGCATTTCTGGGGTCATAGAATGGAATATTTTCAGCAGGCATACGCTGAACCTTCAGGGCAATAATGGCCAGTTCGTCCATTACCACAGGTACGCATGCAGGTACCATTCCGAGGTCTTCACCACAGATCAGCATTTTGGTAGCATTCAGAATTACCGGAAGTTTTTCCATCGCCTTTTCATACCACAAATGATCCTGTCTTCTGAAGAAATAATCATGGTACAGGTCATAGATACTCTTCTGTTCCCATTCCGGCAGGTATTTGTAGGATTCTGTATTATATACATTAAATCTTGGATGGTAAACCGTTTCTCCTTTTCTTTCTTCCGTTAAAAACAGAACATTGGCACAAAGCGAAACCAGTTTTTCCTCGATCGGACCTCTTGGATTCTTTTTAAAGAAATCTACCAGCTTTCTCTGCGTATCAAATTCCTCTTTGAATGAGTAAGTGCCATCCTCATTGGGATCTATGAATTCAAGGGCTTTTTCACTTTCTTTTCCAAAATATCCCCATAAGATCTCATTATTAATAAACGGCTTACAGTACCTGTCAAAATTAAATGGAAGCTGCCATGCTTTAAATTCATCTGCAACAATAGGAACGGCAGGATAAAAATATCCTAATATCCCCTGGACAGCAGAAACCGGCATTCTCCAGATCCTGAAGAAACCTAAAATATGGTCAATTCTCATGGCATCAAAATATTGCTCCAACGCCTTGAACCTGTTTTTCCACCATCTGTAATCATCTTCTTTCATGGCTTCCCAATTATAGGTAGGGAATTCCCAGTTTTGCCCAAGCTCAGTAAACTGATCCGGTGGAGCTCCCGCCTGAAAATCCATTCCGAAGAGTTCCGGTTCAGTCCATGCTTCTACAGAATATCTGTAAATACCGATCGGTAGGTCTCCTTTTAAAGAAACTCCAAGATTGTGGGTATAATCTACGGCGTCTTTCAGCTGGAGGTGAAGCTGGTACTGTACCCAGGCATGCAGCATCGAAAGATCATAATCTTTACTTTTTGCTGTAAAAAACTGTGAGATTTTCCCGGCAATGTATTTCTTATGGGTTTTCCAGTTGTTGAAATTAGGCGTCTTATACTTATCCCTTAATACACAGAATGCAGCGTAAGGAACCAACCAGTTTTCATTGTCTTTTATAAACTTTTTGAAATTTCTGTCTTTATAGATCTTGTCTTTTTCCGCTGTAAAAACCGCCTGCAAATATTTCCATTTGCCTGCGATCATTTTTTCATAATCAATCAGATCAAGAGCATTTAAGGCTTCTTTTTCAGCATAATACTCTTCAACGACATCTTTCGGTAAAGAATAATCAAGCTTTTCAATAGAAATATACTGCGGATGCAGAGCGTATACTGATACTGCTGCATAAGGATAAGAATCTGTCCAGGAATAATTGGCTGTTGTATCATTGATCGGAAGAATCTGGATAATTCCAAGATGGGTTTCTTTCGTCCAATCAGCCAGCTTTTTGATATCTGCAAATTCTCCTACCCCAAATCCGTCTTCACTTCTCAAAGAAAATACAGGAACTGCAACACCTGCATCATGGTACATCTGATATCCTTTAAATCTGAAATAATGATTGGAAACAATCTGCAGAACATCCGGCATCGGATTGGCTGTTGTAAAACGGTTCTCACCGGTCTCAACGTCAATTACCCTTTTCTCTTTGGTATCATAAAGACAGTATTTGAACTGGATCAATTCATGTTCAGGAATTTCCACAGAAACTTCCCATATTCCAAAATCTGTTTGAGAGAGAGGAATAGCTTTCTCATAATTCCAATTTCCTAAAGAGGGTGTGTTTCCAAATAGAACAACTCTCCAGTCAGGATTATATATAGGGGCTTCTATCCTGAATACATGAGTATGCTTTTTTAAAATCGCTGCCTTCTCCGTAACGAATGTATGCAGTTTATTATAAAGGATTTTATTATTCAGATAATTTTCAGGGAAGTTTTTATTATTCCATTCATCAAAAATAATAAACTCCTTATAGTTGTGAGGAAAATGAAGATGATGCGGAACAAACTCTTCCCTTAATACATTTCTTCTTTCATCCACCACACGATACTGATAGGATATGGATTTTGAAAAATAGTCCACTTCACATTTCCATAATCCATTATCAGCATAAAACATAGTATGGATATGAGCTGCAGTACCTTCCCCGTCAATCACCAGCTCCAGATTCTCTCCGGCCTTTACAATATATCCTACATTAAAGTATAACTTCATCTATATTTTTTTATAAAAGTACATTTTAATATCGAAAAATAAAACTTATTGAATATCAAATAATCATTAAAAAACCTTTCACAATTACTGGAAAGGTTTTAAAATAAGTCAAATTTTTTGATACTTTATATTCGCTATATTCTGCATTTAATTATTGGGTAACTAAAACCTTCTTGTTCAGGATTACTTTTCCTGATTCATCAGTAATGCTCACAATATAAGCTCCGTTTACCAAACCTTTAAGATAAACTTTTTCATCCAGTGAGCCGTCTCTTACAGATAAAGTCTGATTCATCACATTTTTGCCTGACATGTCAAATACATTCAGTCTGATGTTTCCTTTTACATTTTTGTTATTGACATGAACATTGATATGATGCTCATCTATCCTTGTAGGATAAATATCGAGATTCGTCAGGGTATTTGCTGCAGTTGCTTTATCATTTACAAAGTATTTACTGGCAAGATCATAGATGTGCAGACCTTTCTCACCAGGAAGTTCCCTGGCCTGTAAAGTTTCCAGATCTACCTCATATAATGCAGCTCCTTTTGCACTGGCGATTACTACTTTCCCCTGGGCATTCACAGCAGAACCGTTGACAGAATAACTATCCGGAATTCCGGCAATCTTACCTATATATTTAGCTTTTAGTTCTTTGGTTACCACTTTGAAAATATTTCCTGAAGCTGAAAAAACATAGAAGTTATTATCAGCATCAGCAATCATATCTCCTCCGAAACCCGTTGTCATAGCAGTAAAAGAGTTCTTTCCATTGGAAGCATCATCTTTTATGATACCGAGGTCATTCACCGTATAGTGCCCATCCTTTTTGCTGATCTCAAGGAATTGGGTTCCCGCATTATTTACAGCATAAATATTTCCGTTATATCCAGTCGCCATTCTCGTTATATGAGAATTGATATCACATGAAGACACTCTTGCCACATTATTTTCGATCAGTGTAATCTCTTTTGTCTGAGGGTGCAATACATAGATATTGGAAGAAAACATGGGCATATACACCAGGTTATTATTGGACGGATCATAAGCCAATGCTGCCATAGTTACTGCCTGTGAATTGTTATAGGAGTTTCTGTCTTCAGCTACAATACCTCTTTTCCCTTGAGAAAATACTTTCGCAGAAGAATCAGCACCGAAAAACTTTTCACCTGAATTTCCACTCGTTGCATCAATAGTACGGAAGTCATTAAAACTAATGCTTTGGGTATCCTTTCCCGTAATGGCAAAAATATCCTGCTGTGCGTGTGTATTCACACCTAACATTAGTAAAAATAGAGGGAATAAATGTTTTTTCATAAGATGTATATTTTAGATTCGTAATTATTTTAGTATGACTAAGTTAAGTAAAATAAAAATACAAACATAAAAAATCACCAGTATTTGAATACTATTTATAAATAATTAATATAAATGATGCGATAATCGCAATCAGCAGATAACTCACGTGAATTATTTACCATAACAGTTTTATCATTTTCCAGACCTCTCTATTTATTTTCCGGAGCTTAATCCCGCTATCCGCTCATACTCCTCACGCCTGTACGCTGCCACACTTCAGATCCTCTGCTCTTCCAGCTGTGCTGCGGGGTAACCGCTGCTATCGGGGCTAAGGTATGGGGATGGGTTATTAGTAATAAGTAATGAGTAATAAGTAATGAATAATGAGCAATCCGGAATAAAACAAGAACAGGATCAGGATTGGAATTGGGATAAAAGAGAGTAAGGGATAATAATAGGAGTATTAAGCCACAGGGCATTCAATAGGGACGGGCTTTAGCCCGTTCTCATCAAAAAGAATAAATTCCATTAAAAATAAAGAAGTGCGATGAGAGGTTCTTGGATATAAAACAAAAAAAATCCTTTATCGTTATGATAAAGGATTTTTAAAAATAAAATAAAAACTGGCGGCGGCCTACTCTCCCGCGTTAGCAGTACCATCGGCGCTGGTGGGCTTAACTTCTGTGTTCGGAATGGGA
>NZ_MAYG01000034.1 GCF_001684965.1 Chryseobacterium arthrosphaerae
AAGACGTTAAACAAAATCAGTATCGTAAGATACATTATACTTACTTAAAGCATAGCTTTAGTTTTTTGTTTGGTTGATATATTACAAATACAAAACCCACTAGAAATTAGTAAACGGGAAGAGAAAACGAGTAAGAAGTAGAGTTGTAAGGTATATGGAAATTATTACTTATCGCTCATTACTCATCACTCATAATAGAGTCTCGTAGCTCAGCTGGTTAGAGCGCTACACTGATAATGTAGAGGTCGGCAGTTCGAGCCTGCCCGAGACTACTAATTAAGGCGGTAAGCATTAAGCTTGAAGCAGTAGGCATTTAGCCTAAAGCTTATGGCCTATAGCCTACAGCACCTAGAGGGGGAATTAGCTCAGCTGGCTAGAGCGCCTGCCTTGCACGCAGGAGGTCAAGGGTTCGACTCCCTTATTCTCCACAGTTTTGGGATACTGATTTAAAAGTTACGGATGGAGCCAACAACAACATCTGTTCATCAGTTACCCAGGAAGAAATTAAGATCATTGACATTAACGGTAAAGACATCACAAAGAGATAACCGAGCACTTTCGAGTGCCGAGTTTATAAAAATATCGATAAATTTAAATTTATCAAAAAATACTGAACTAATTTAATATTAGGAAAGAAATCGTTAAGGGCGTATGGCGGATGCCTAGGCTTTCAGAGGCGACGAAGGACGTGGTAAGCTGCGAAAAGCTGCGGGGATTGGCACACACGAATTGATCCGCAGATGTCCGAATGGGGCAACCCGGCATGTTGAAGACATGTCACCTCGTAAGAGGAGCAAACCCGGAGAACTGAAACATCTAAGTACCCGGAGGAAAAGAAATCGAAGAGATTCCGTAAGTAGTGGCGAGCGAAAGCGGATTAGCCCAAAAGTCAATATATGTTTAGAGGAATGTTTTGGAAAGAACAATCACAGAAGGTGACAATCCTGTACTCGAAAGGCATATTTTGATGATAAATGAGTAGGGCGGGACACGTGAAATCCTGTCTGAATATGGGGGGACCATCCTCCAAGGCTAAATACTCCTGAAAGACCGATAGTGAACAAGTACTGTGAAGGAAAGGTGAAAAGCACTTCGAATAGAAGGGTGAAATAGAACCTGAAACCGTACGCCTACAAGCGGTCGGAGCAGCATAAAGCTGTGACGGCGTGCCTTTTGCATAATGAGCCTACGAGTTAATTTTACTAGCGAGGTTAAGGTATTAAGTACCGGAGCCGGAGCGAAAGCGAGTCTGAATAGGGCGTATAGTTAGTAGGATTAGACGCGAAACCTTGTGATCTACCCATGGGCAGGTTGAAGCTCTGGTAACACAGAGTGGAGGACCGAACCGGTTGACGTTGAAAAGTCTTCGGATGACCTGTGGGTAGGGGTGAAAGGCCAATCAAACTGGGAGATAGCTCGTACTCTCCGAAATGCATTTAGGTGCAGCGTCGTATATAAGTTTATTAGAGGTAGAGCGACTGATTGGATGCGGGGGAGTCAAATCCTACCAATTCCTGACAAACTCCGAATGCTAATAAATGTTCTACGGCAGTGAGGGCATGGGTGCTAAGGTCCATGTCCGAGAGGGAAAGAACCCAGACCAACAGCTAAGGTCCCAAAATATATGTTAAGTTGAAGCAACGCGGTTGGACTGCATTGACAGCTAGGATGTTGGCTTGGAAGCAGCCATTCATTTAAAGAGTGCGTAACAGCTCACTAGTCGAGCGGTCCGGCATGGATAATAATCGGGCATAAACATATTACCGAAGCTATGGATTTGTATTTT
>NZ_MAYG01000035.1 GCF_001684965.1 Chryseobacterium arthrosphaerae
ATAAAGATCATTGACATACAATATAACAACCAAGTAAGGAAAAACTAAAGCGTTAAAAACTTTGAGTGAGTCAGACAAACATACAATGGAGAGTTTGATCCTGGCTCAGGATGAACGCTAGCGGGAGGCCTAACACATGCAAGCCGAGCGGTAGAGATCTTTCGGGATCTTGAGAGCGGCGTACGGGTGCGGAACACGTGTGCAACCTGCCTTTATCAGGGGGATAGCCTTTCGAAAGGAAGATTAATACCCCATAATATATCGAGTGGCATCACTTGATATTGAAAACTCCGGTGGATAGAGATGGGCACGCGCAAGATTAGATAGTTGGTGAGGTAACGGCTCACCAAGTCTGCGATCTTTAGGGGGCCTGAGAGGGTGATCCCCCACACTGGTACTGAGACACGGACCAGACTCCTACGGGAGGCAGCAGTGAGGAATATTGGACAATGGGTGCGAGCCTGATCCAGCCATCCCGCGTGAAGGATGACGGCCCTATGGGTTGTAAACTTCTTTTGTATAGGGATAAACCTACCCTCGTGAGGGTAGCTGAAGGTACTATACGAATAAGCACCGGCTAACTCCGTGCCAGCAGCCGCGGTAATACGGAGGGTGCAAGCGTTATCCGGATTTATTGGGTTTAAAGGGTCCGTAGGCGGATCTGTAAGTCAGTGGTGAAATCTCACAGCTTAACTGTGAAACTGCCATTGATACTGCAGGTCTTGAGTGTTGTTGAAGTAGCTGGAATAAGTAGTGTAGCGGTGAAATGCATAGATATTACTTAGAACACCAATTGCGAAGGCAGGTTACTAAGCAACAACTGACGCTGATGGACGAAAGCGTGGGGAGCGAACAGGATTAGATACCCTGGTAGTCCACGCCGTAAACGATGCTAACTCGTTTTTGGTATTTCGGTATCAGAGACTAAGCGAAAGTGATAAGTTAGCCACCTGGGGAGTACGAACGCAAGTTTGAAACTCAAAGGAATTGACGGGGGCCCGCACAAGCGGTGGATTATGTGGTTTAATTCGATGATACGCGAGGAACCTTACCAAGGCTTAAATGGGAAATGACAGGCTTAGAAATAGGCTTTTCTTCGGACATTTTTCAAGGTGCTGCATGGTTGTCGTCAGCTCGTGCCGTGAGGTGTTAGGTTAAGTCCTGCAACGAGCGCAACCCCTGTCACTAGTTGCCATCATTAAGTTGGGGACTCTAGTGAGACTGCCTACGCAAGTAGAGAGGAAGGTGGGGATGACGTCAAATCATCACGGCCCTTACGCCTTGGGCCACACACGTAATACAATGGCCGGTACAGAGGGCAGCTACACAGCGATGTGATGCAAATCTCGAAAGCCGGTCTCAGTTCGGATTGGAGTCTGCAACTCGACTCTATGAAGCTGGAATCGCTAGTAATCGCGCATCAGCCATGGCGCGGTGAATACGTTCCCGGGCCTTGTACACACCGCCCGTCAAGCCATGGAAGTCTGGGGTACCTGAAGTCGGTGACCGTAACAGGAGCTGCCTAGGGTAAAACAGGTAACTAGGGCTAAGTCGTAACAAGGTAGCCGTACCGGAAGGTGCGGCTGGAACATCTCATTTTAGAGCGTCTT
>NZ_MAYG01000036.1 GCF_001684965.1 Chryseobacterium arthrosphaerae
TCCCATTCCGAACACAGAAGTTAAGCCCACCAGCGCCGATGGTACTGCTAACGCGGGAGAGTAGGCCGCCGCCAGTTTTTATTTTATTTTTAAAAATCCTTTATCATAACGATAAAGGATTTTTTTTGTTTTATATCCAAAGAAGCTCTCAGCGGACTTCTTTATTTTTAATGGAATTTATTCTTTTTGATGAGAACGGGCTAAAGCCCGTCCCTATTGAATACTTTATGGCTTAATACTCCTATTATTATCCCTTACTCTCTTTTATCCAAATCCTGTTCTTATCTGTTATGGGCTCTTTTTCCAGAATCATCAGAACATCTGATCTCTTCATGCTTTTGTCATTCTGAAAGAATCTAAACAGTTGAAAGGCTACATACACAGGATATTCTCATTTTCCCAGAGAACAAAAGCTTATATTATCAACATACTGTCTGAATTTCTTATGGAAATCGAAGATACGATATCGCCAATGGTAAATTGGATAGCGATAGATATGTTGGGAGAATTGATAAGCTCATGATATTTATTTAAGAATGAAACTCAATATTTAGCTAAAGGTCAGTATAAATTCCTTTTATTTGAATCATTGTATTTGTAATGTTAGCTTTCAGTTTATACCATGATATTCATTCATTTCTATTTGATTGATTTTTTTAACTCGTTATAAAAATCTTCTCCGAACTTAAAATTAAATATCTATTTTCTTGTTACATTTTGAATATCTAAGCAATTCCAAATCAATCATCGGCTTTTTTATATTATATTTTCTAATTAATATTACTCATTGTGGATAAGTGTTAATAAGTATGTAAAAGTAATTCAATCAATTATTTATGTTGTACAGTTACCAACAATTGAATAATGTGTGTAAACTTTATGTTAAATAAACTTGTTTTGCGTTGTTATAAGTTGCTATCTTTGCCCCACTGAAAAACGAAAGAGACTCAGTAAGCGCAGAAGAGCTTTTAGATAAGCAAAAACGATATACTTTTAAGGAGAGGCAGACGAAAAAAACTTTTAATTTTTATCAGATAAAAGTTGCGGGTTAAAATAAAGTTTGTATCTTTGCAGTCCCAATTAAGGGAGCGCAGAAGGGTAGAGAGATTGAGGTTTAGGAAGGGATTAAGGTTACTTAAAAAACTTTAAAATTTTCTTCAGAAACATTTGGTCAGTTCAAAATAAAGTTTTACTTTTGCACTCGCAAATACGGAGCGACACTGACAGAAAAGATTGCTACGTTAAAAAGCGGAAGATATAAAGATCATTGACATACAATATAACAACCAAGTAAGGAAAAACT